>NZ_JAUTAR010000001.1:3262500-3633131 GCF_030818695.1 Chryseobacterium sp. SORGH_AS_0447
GTCCAGCATTTCAGGGAAATCGGTTACTTCATCAATCTGAATGGGATTTAAACCAGCGTCTTTCAAATGTTTGAACGTTCCTCCCGTAGAAATCAGTTCATAATTCCTGGCTTCGAGAAACTGTGCAAATTCGGTTAATCCGCTTTTGTCAGAAACACTGATTAAAACTCTCTTTTTACTCATTTTACTTTCGATTTTTTACTTTTTACAGCTATTTCAAACTGTAGACCGGTTCTTTCACCTCCGGTCTTTATTTTTACTTAGATTTTTTTTACTTAATGTAACAGTGTATCAATGTATCAATGCAACGGTTTATCACATGATATTGGTAAATTGTTATATTGCTATATTGGTACATTATTGAGCACTTTTTTAATCGCCTGCGGGAAGATTTCATATTCTACCTGATGGACTTTTCCGGCGATGGTTTCTGCCGTATCGTCTTCCGTTATTTCAAACGATTTCTGAAGAATGGCTTCGCCTTCATCAATGCCCGGTGTCACAAAATGTACGGTGGCCCCGCTTTCTTTTTCCTTCGCCTCAATTACTGCCTGATGAACATGGTGCCCCCACATTCCTTTTCCTCCGAATTTCGGAAGCAGTGCCGGATGAATGTTGATGATTTTTCCGGTCCAGTTTTCACAGAATTCAGGCTTCAGGATGGATAAAAACCCGGCCAATACGATAAGATCCGTATTTTCAGGAATAACTTTTCCCAGCTCGGCACTGAAATTTTTTCCCCGCGGAATCAGTACGTGATCGATGTTATGCTTTTTTGCCCTTTCCAGTCCGAAACATTCTCTGTCAGCCACTACCAAAGACACTTTTGCATTGGGAATTTCCCCGCTGTCAATGGTATCGATGATCCGCTGAAGGTTAGTTCCTGAACCTGAAACGAGTACAACAATGTTTTTCATAGATTCTAATGTAGCCATGCATCAATGGAACAATATAACAATGTTTAAGATTGGTAAATTGCTACATTGTTATATTGGTAGATTTATATTGAAAGATTGATCTTTTCGTTTCCTTCGGTAATTTCACCGATTTCGTAGGCATTATCCAGAAGGTGCAAGATTTTTTCTGCGTGTTCCGCATCTACGACAACGATCATCCCAACCCCCATATTAAAGGTTCCGAACATTTCTTCACGGGCTACACCACCTCTTTTTTCCAGCTCCAGCATAATGCTCGGAATCCGGATTTTTGAAGCGTCGATAGAAGCACATAAGCCGTCACCGATAATTCTCGGAATATTTTCGTACAATCCTCCGCCGGTGATGTGAGCAATCCCTGCCACTTTCACTTCTTCAAGGATCTTGTGAATATCTTTATAATAAAGTTTTGTAGGAACCAACAGAGTTTCGTACAAAGGCTTCCCTTCGAATTCTTCGTTGAAATCCGGGAACACTTTTCTTACCAGGGAGAATCCGTTGGAATGGAATCCTGAACTTGGCAACGCGATGATTTTATCACCTGCTTTAATTGCAGACCCGTCGATAATTTCATCTTTTTCAACAATTCCTACGCAGAATCCGGCAACATCGTAGTCTCCGGGCTGGTACATTCCCGGCATTTCAGCCGTTTCACCACCGATCAGGGCACAGTTGTTGTCTTTACAGGCGTTTACCATTCCCAAAACGATTTCAGCAGCAATTTCGGAATCCAATTTTCCGCAAGCCAAATAATCCAGGAAGAATAAAGGCTTCGCACCGTGGCACAGGATATCGTTGGCACACATCGCAAAACAGTCTACTCCGATAGAGTCGTATTTTTTTGAGTCTAAAGCTACTTTCAGCTTGGTTCCTACTCCATCGGTTCCTGAAACAAGAACAGGATTCCGGTACCCTCCGATTTCATAGAAAGCTCCGAAACTTCCCAAATGGTTCAGTACATTAGAATTGTGTGTTTCGCCCACCGCCTTTTTGATCTTGTCAACGGTTTTGTATCCTTCTTCTTTGTCTACGCCTGCTGATTTGTACGTGTTGCTCATAATATTTTAAATAATCTAGCAATGCCTCAGTTTAACAGTGTAACAATGCTTTCAACAGGTAACATTGATAAACCGGCACATTATATTGTCTTTTATTTCAAATTTTGAAAACAAAAAAGCCGACAATCTTAGTAGATTATCGGCCGTTGTTTTATCTCAGAATTTCAGAGCCCACAATATTCCCTTTCTTGTACGAATGTTCTTTAAAAGTGGTCTGAATTTTCATCTTTTTTCTTTTTGCAAAGATATTAATTTTATATTAATTTTCAAACCTATTTTTCAAGGATCGACTCCAAAGCAGAAATCTTAGCGATTTTCTCTTTTAATTCGTTGTCTTTCTCCTCGTTAGAAATCTTTTGAGCCGATTTGTCAAAATTATCATTGAAGAAAGGAAGTGTAAAGGTATCGATGATATTACCACCGTGCAGCGGGAAACGTTTTTCTGCCGCTTCCAAAACGCCTAATCCGCCTCTTCCTCCGGGAGCTGTAGCCATCAGCAACATCGGCTTCTCATTCCATACGGCTCTGTTCTTGATCCTGGAAGTCCAGTCGAACACATTTTTAAAAGCCGTGGAATACGTTCCGTTATGCTCGGACAGTGAAACCAACAGGATGTTAGCCGCATCAATTTTGGCTGCAAGATCTACTGCCTGCTGCGGCACTCCGCTTTCCACTTCACGCTGGTGTTTGTAGATCGGCATTTCAAAATCATTCATGTCTACGACTTCTACCTCTGCGTTCGGAATAAGTGAAGCAGCATAAGAGACTAAAAGTTTATTGATCGACGTATCGGAATTGCTTCCTGCAATAGCTAGTATTTTCATTGTTATGTCTGTTGAGTAAGTTTATTTAATTGTTAAAGCAAAGATCGTAAGATTTTTGGGAAACGCGATGTTTTTATATATAGATTATTGTTAAACTTCTTATTGATTGTTTGATAGTGATGTAACGCAAATTTTATGACTCATTATTTTTAAGTCCGCTAGGTACCTTAACGATTTCAGCATTAATTTATATTCAAAAAAGATCGTAATGTTTTTAAATCAATATTCTGAAAATAAATAATATTGTCATTGAAAGAAATTCTATGAATTTCCGACACCCCTCCAGAGAGGGAATGTCAGTTAAGGATTTACTTTATGATGCATTATTTTAAATAGGCCGGCAATTCCATCGGAACTTCCATCAGTAGGATCTCGGTATCTTCCACTGCTTCGATGTTAAAGCTTTGGGTATCCCAGATTCCCAGGCCATCTCTCTCGTTCAGAATTCGGTCACCGACTTTCGCGCTTCCTTTCAATACAAAAGCATACACCCCATTTCCATTTTTGTTCAGCATATAATTTTTGCCGTTTCCTTTGGTAAAATTCGCCAGGTTGAACCATGCATCCTGATGAATCCACACCCCGTCATCGTTTTTATCCGGAGACAGGATCTGCTGGAACCCGTTGATCTTTTCGCCTTCTTTAATGCTCTTCTGATCATATCTCGGCTCAACCCCTACTTCTCTCGGAAATACCCAGATCTGCAGAAATTTTACCGCCTGGTCTTTGTTCTTATTGTATTCGCTGTGCATCACCCCGGTTCCGGCACTCATCACCTGGATTTCCCCTTTCTTAATTACCGCGGTGGTTCCCATGGAATCTTTATGTTCCAGATCGCCTTCCAATGGAATGGAAATGATCTCCATATCCCGGTGCGGATGGGTTCCAAAACCCATTCCCTGAGTTACGGTATCGTCATTCAATACCCTTAATACGCCGAAGTTCATCCTATCCTGATTCTGATAGCCCGCAAAGCTAAAAGTATGGTAACTGTTCAGCCATCCGTGGTTGGCATGTCCTCTTGTATCTGCTTTGTGATATACTGTTTTCATATCGTGATTATTTATAGTACAAAGGTACGCTGTCTCGATCGGGAAAATGTTGATGTAAGGTAAGAAAGAAAGGGTTCCAAGGTTCTAAGTTTAAAGTTTAAATTGCAGCACTTTCCTGTGGTTTATGGCGGCGACAGTAAACTGGTGTCAATGGTCAATTCCTTCGGGTCAATGGTCAATTTCTATCAATCATGATTGGATGTTCACCTTTGATGCATGCAAAACCACCCCGTCAAAAATTCTTTGAATTTTCTCCACCTCTCCGGATCGGGAGGGGAATTGCGGTTAAGGGTTTCAGTTGTTGGAATGCGCAAGGACGCAAAGCTTTGGGTAAAGGCAAGACATAAAAGGCGCAAGGAATTTGACAAAGTCAAATTTTCATGCTGCTGATCATATTATTGCTTATATTTCAAATAATTAATAAGCGGTATTCAATTTTATCAGAGATAAAATCTTTGCGCCTTTTCCACGTAAGATATTATTAAATCCTGTTGCGACCTTTGCGTTTGCCAACACTTCTGCAATATAAAATTCACTCTTCAATTCTTGTTAGTATTAAATTCTTTCGGGTTAATAGTTGATTTGTAAGAAAATTCACTTGCGAAGCAAAATTGACCATTCACCATTCACCATTCACCCTCAATCTTCCGCTAAAACGCTTCTTCGATCTTTGAGTTTTTCCGGAGGATCATCAGAAGAATGAAGATAAGGATCATGCAGCCTGTAAGAAACTGAAGGATCAGAGCAGTCTGATTTGAAAAGTGTCCCAGTGTATTGGTGATAATGCCCGTTCCGGTTTGGTTGGCCGCCATTAAAAAGCCGGAAACCAGCACCGACAGGGACGGAAATTCTACCGTTCCCCAGCCGATGGAGCCCGGGAATATACTGCCCATGAAAAATCCGGTAAGGAACATCATAAGCACCAGCAGTCCGGCATCAGGATAGGCCCAAAGCACCGTCAGCAATACAGCAACCGCTACAGGCGAACCCAGAAATACATACGACAGGTTGAATTTTTTGGAAAAGATTCCAAAAAGCAGCCGGTTAGCCGCAATCCCACCCCAAAAAAGGGACAGCCCGAGACTTGCCTGCTGATTGCCGAGCCCTTGGTTTTTAAGGATTACGGCTCCGAAACTCCCAAAGGTCCCTTCAATAAAACCGTAAAAAACAATTGCCGTAAAAAACAGCCAGAGCCGGGAAGGGATTTTAAAATGTCCGGGAAGCTGGAAGAGTGATCCTTTTTCAAGCCGGAGACTAAGGAAAAAAATAAACAGGACTGCTACCAGTATAAATACCGTTCCCGGAACATACATCCAGTGCTGTAAGCTTCCGACGGCATTCATCATTAACGGAGAAGCAGACGTTCCGAGGCCTACCAGGAACTGCAGGATAAGGATCGCGGAAGATTGATTGCCCTCGAATAAACTGGCTGCCAAAGGATTCAAGGTGGTGATGGAAAGCCCGAAGCCGGTTCCGGTACAGGCTACCAGTACCATCAACGCCGGAAACAAAACCGATTGGTCTTCCATAAAAAACTGTAATACCCATAAACCTACCGTCGCGGCCATCATCAGCACCAACCCTATCCCTAAAATGAGCTTGGGTCCAGCTTTGTTCACCAGGAAAGGAGCTGCAAGACACGAAGCAATGATGCAGATGACCTGCGGGATAAACAGGTTACCAAATTGTGCCGACGAAAGACCGAAAAGCGAAGCATCCGTGAAAGCGCTGCTCAGCGCCGGAAAGATCACGAAATTAAGTCCCGTGAAAAATGCCAGCAGATAAACGACGGTAATTTTGGCTATGCTTGACTTCATGATTTCAGCACGTTATTTTTGATATGTTCTCCAACTCTCAAAGCCATTGCAATAATGGTTAGTGCCGGATTTACTGCCCCGCTGGAAACGAAAAAGCCGCCGTCGACAATATAAAGATTATTAAGATCATGGGCCTTACAATAGGTATCAACTACTGAAGTTGCCGGGTCTGTACCCATGCGGGTAGTTCCGTTTTGGTGTGCAGGCGAAGCAATGTCCATTCCTTTACTGAAATAGATTCCTTTGAACAGGAATGAGTCAAATTTTCCGGAAGCTTTTAGCGCTCTGATCAGTTCTTCTTTTAAATAGCTGTGTCCCTTTTGGTTGTTCGGCGTGTAGCTGATCTTGATCTGCCCGTTTTCTACGGTTACCCTGTTTTCGGGATCCGGAAGGTCTTCGGAAGTAAGCCAGAAATCAACGGCGTGTTTCGCCATCAGCTCAAAAGTAAATCCGGGAGCCGGTACGGGGCTGTCTGCTTTAATTTGATGTTCATCGGATTTCCCCAGCATCTGGATGTGCCCGAGCGGATATTCATAGCCTTTGTTGGCATGGTAAAAATCATTAACTCCGAAAGTTTTCCCGAATTTGGTCGGATTCGGCTCGGTGTAGAGCGCCACTAATGCGGAATTTTGGTGGAACATATAATTTCGCCCAACCTGATCCGAAGAGTTCGCCAGTCCGTTGGGGAATTTTTCACTTTTGCTTTCCAGAAGAAGGGCAGCCGAATTGATGGCTCCCGCTGAAAGAATCACCAGTTCCGCTGTTAGCGTTTTGGTTTCGCCGTTCTGTTCCACTACGATTCCGGTAACCGTATCGCCCTGGTCATTCGTGCTCAGCTTCAGGACTTTAGTATTGGTCATCAGTTCCACATTCGGATGTTCCAATGCTTTTGAAAGTGAACACAGATGGGCATCGCCTTTTCTTTCCGCAGCATCAGGAAAACCGTCGAAACGGTCTAGCGTATAAGGTGCATTGGCTGACGCATGAGGTTCGAAATTAACCCCCACCGGAAGCTCAAAAGGATGCCAGCCGTAGTCTGATAATTGATCTACCACTTCCTGGATCCTGGGTTCGTGAGGCAGTGCCGGATACGGATAAGGGGCTTCATCAAAAGGTTCGGTAGGATCCGACCCTCTTTTTCCGTGAACATAGAACAGCTTTTCTGCCTGAAGATAATATTCTTTCATATCTTCGTATTGGATGGGCCATGCCGGCGAAGTTCCGCCATAATGTTCTATTTCCTTAAAGTCTTCTTCGCGCAATCTAAACAATGCGGCACCATAAAATTTAGTATTTCCTCCTACATTGTAATGCATTCCGGGACGGAAAGGTTTGTTGTTTTTATCCAGCCATTGGTCGGTTGTCGTATACCTGTTCTTCTGGAAAACTTCTACCGAATCCCAGTTTTCTTTTTCTACCGGAACGTAATCCCCGCGTTCCAGAACCAGTATTTTTTTTCCGCTGTCTGCCAGCTGATAAGCCATGGTGGCACCACCGGCTCCGCTTCCAATGATAATAATGTCGTACATCTCAGTTTGTTTTTATTTAAAGTTAATGATTACAAGCTGTGTTCAGCTTAAGAAAAAATTAAATTTCGATAGATTATGCAAATCGGAAACCAAACAGGAAGGGATGATTTTCGATCAACAGCAATTCTATTTTAACCGTAAAAGAGACAAAAGATCATACGAATCATTAACTGCGATTGTAACACATGAGTTACATGAGATAATGATGAACGCTTTGAAAATATTTTTCAGAGCGCATAAGAGAGAAAATCAAAGATTTTTAGTAAAAAAGTCTGTATCAAAATGAAACAGACTTTTGGATGGTGCATTTATGTGAGGGACATTAGCAACCTATGTTTTCAGAACCGTAAGAATCAATAATTATCTTAAAAGAATTAAAGTAAAACCGTTTTCTCCGGCATTACCTCTGGTGGTATTTGCCGTACATCCTCCACTATACCGGGCAAGCATGTAGTAAGTTCCGGCCTGCAGGTATCCGACATTGGTAGAGTAAATAAAATCGAAGAGGTTTCCGCTTGCGAAATGCGCATCCTGTATGGCAAATGCAGGGTTCGTCCAACTGGTGCTGCTGGTACTTAAGTTATAAGCAATAAAACTTCCGCAACCTGAAGGGGATTTATCAGTAATCAGACGTGGGCTGATGAGGTAATATCCCGGAATTGTAACTGTTGCGGAAGCACCGGTCCAAGTATGTGCGGTTGAAAGTGCTACAGAAGTTCCTGCCGTGGAATTGATAACTACCGGAGGGGCGGAGTTTTGCCATGTCGCGACACCGTTTGCATCAGAAACAAGCAATTTGCCATTTCCTTCAGTCCCGTCAGCAATCCTTACAGCGCCAGTGGTTTCACTCCTGATGTGAAGTTTATTAGTAGGATTTGATGTTCCGATTCCTACATTACCGTTAACAAGTATGGTAAAATCATTAGCTTGCTGCGCTGCTGAGGGAATGCCTGTAATAGAATTATCTTTTGATGCGTCCACGGTAAAAATACCCTGAGGATTTGCCGTGTTTATTCCCACCTGAGAATATGTAAATCCCGACATGAATAAAAGTAGAGTAACGTAATAATTTTTCATTTTTCTTAATCGTTTAACTATCTCAATAAAGTAAGGGTAAAAGCATTTTCTCCTGACGTTGCGCGGCTTGTGTTTGAGGTGCAGCTGCCGGCTGACCGGACCAGCATATAATATGTTCCGGGACTCAGGAAGGCTACATTCGTGGAGAAAATAAAATCAAAAAGACTGCTGGGAGCAAAGTGCGCATCCTGTATTGTGAAAGCTTGATTCACCAGCGTTGTTGTACTTTTACTCAGGTTGTAAGCAATAAAATTGGAACAGTTGGCGGGCGTATGATCCGTAATCAGTCTTGGACTGATCAGATAATATCCAGGAATTGTTACTGTTGCTGATGCTCCGAGATAAGTTAATGAACTTTGTACCTGAGTCGAAATTCCCGTGGTTGAATTTAAAATTACCGGTGGCGCAGAATTCTGCCACGTTCCCACTCCATTGGCATCTGATACGAAAATTTTCCCGTTTCCTTCTGTGCCGTCTGCTATTCTGAAAGCTCCGCTTGCCGTACTGCTTATGTGCAGTTTGTTCGTGGGTACATCTGTACCGATACCGGTATTTCCGTTGGAGAGAATGTTCAGATCGTTGGCCTGTTGTGCCGAAGCAGGTACCCCTGAGACCGGATTATCCTTTGCGGCATCCACGGTAAAAACGCCTTGAGGATTTGCAGTGTTGATTCCTACTTGGGGGTAGATCGCCGTAAACCATACGAGAGCTATACCTGAAACAATTTTTCTTTTCATATATAAAGAGTTTGGTAATTATATCGCTTTCAAAATTATGGATTTGACGATCTTTAATAAAAAAACGCCTGTATCAATATGCAGACGGTAGTGTATCAAAATAAAGACAACATTTGTATCAAAAAACAGACAGATAATTTGAGATATTCGTACGAGAATTTACCTCGAAAATTGATTTTTCGGGTTAGATGATTGCCTTAAATAATTATTAATTGATTTTTTTGTAGACCTTAAAAAGATCAATAAGATTGTTAACGCCTAATTTGTTATAGATTCTCTTTTTGTAAGTAGCTACCGTTCCGGCTTTTACATCAAGAGCATTGGCAATTTCGAGATTTCCGGTACTTTCAACAAGCATATTAAAAACCTGAAGTTCCCGCTCCGACAGAATTTTTTCAGGATCTTTTTTAATGGGTTCGAAAGAAGCTTTTAGCAAGGCATCCGGATAATAATGCCCTTTTTCACAGATGGATTGTACCGCATTGATGAGCATTTCATCATTGCTGAGCTTATTGAGATAGCCGTTTGCGCCCTCCTGAATATATTCCAGGCCTATATGTTCATTATAAGAAGTAAAAACCATGATCTTAATATCATGCCGGATCTGTTTTATTTCTTTGATCATATTTTTGTATGTACTTCCCTCCATTTCAATATCGAGAATCAGCAGATCGAATGTATCCTGGTGAAGCTTTTCCTTCAGCTCATGATAATTCTCTGCAAAATCAATATAAAGTTCAGGAATATGCCGTTTTAAAATAGCTTGTGTGCCTACTCTAACGACTGAATGATCATCTGCTATAAGTAATTTTCTTTTCATCTGCCCTCATTAAAAAGTCTTATTTTAACTACCGTTCCCGCAGGTTTATTTTCCGTAAAGCTGATTTCCGCATGCATCTTCTTGATCAGCTGAATTACCATATGCAATCCCAGACCATAATCTTTAAAGACAAATTTTTCGGTATCGGTACTTTTGAAAACTTCAGAATAATAGGTTATCTGTTCGCGGGACATCCCTTTTCCGGTATCGAATATAGTAATTTCCACTGCATTTTTTACTACCACAGCACGGATCGTGATATGGCCCTGCTCTGTATTTTTTACCGCATTGTCCAGTATATTATGAATTACGGGAGCCAATATTCTTCTGCTGGTCTTTATTTTTACAGATGCATCATACATTTTGATGATGTCAATCTTTTTACTGGCAGCCATCTGCTCAAAAAGTAATCTTTTGTCATCCAGCAGTTCACTCAACGGATATTCTTCGTCTTCCCATACATCAGTTTCCTTAAACAGTTTTGTATACTCTTTTAAATCGGAGGTGAACTTAAACAGCTGTTCTGAAGTTTTATAGATTTCGTTGAAATATTGCTTCTGTAATTCGGCGTCCTTTTCATGATTGAGCTGCTGCGATATGGAAACGATAAACCTAATCGGGGTCGTAATGTCATGGCTTATGCTTTCTATGATTTTCTGCTGGTATTCGTACTCCTTCTGCAATTTTGTCTCTGTGATCTTAAGCTTGTGTTCTTCGCTGTTAAGGTTTTCTTTCAACTTCCGGTTGATACTGATGAGGTAGTGCGTGTTGACGTAGACTATTCCTGCAATGAAGGCTATCACCAGAAGGATCATAAGGACTTTAAAGAACCAGGTCTGGTAGAATAGCGGCTGTATTTCGATAAATAGGCTTTTATAAGCGAAGACGCCTCGTTCGGAAGTCAAAAACCGGATCGACAAAGTATAGTTTCCGGGAGGCAGTGCATTCAGAGAAAATCTGCGATCGTTTCTTATCGTTTCCCATACTCCGGATTTGCTGTTGCTAAGCCGGGCTTCCAGGTAAATATTGTCAGTATTGTAATAATAAGGAAAATCCAGATAAATTTCAGCCGTACGGTAATCACTTCTGATGCGCAGCGTATCTTTAAAGGTTATTTTTTTCTGATCCACCTGAGCTCTTTCAAGAAAGAGCTGACCTTTTTCAGGATAATGCGTTTTTACTTCCTCAGGTTTAAAAAATACAAACCCTTCCATGGACGGGAATACGAAATTTCCATCTGGCAGAATGGTTCCGGATGGGCTGGAACTCCCGTTAAATTCGTTCCCACGCAGCCCTTCATCTTTGGTAAAGCGGTAATAGGTAACTTTTGACTTTTTATCGACGGCAAAGTTGAGCAGGGATTGCCGTGAAACTTTGAAGAGGCCATTATTGGAAGAAATCCAGTAAAAACCGAAACGATCCTGCAACAGATGATGGGCACTCGCCAGATAGCCGTTCCGATCATAGGGCATTCTAAAGAGTCTATCGTTTTTTATAAGGAAGAAACCTCTGTTGTAGGTTGTCAGCCAAAAATTCCCATCCGCGGTCTGCTGAATTTCCTTTACCGGAATGCCTTTGCCAAAATGTTTTATAAGAGTATGATCCGAAAGCGACAAAAGATAAATTCCGTTTCCGGTGCCTACATAGATGCTGCTTTTATCCCTTTCTCTGACGAAAACAATCGGCAAACTGGATCTGAATATTTTTTTGGAGTGATTGAATCGATCATTATCAAACAAAAAGAGATCATAATAACGGTATTTGAGATCTGCCATGCTGACGGCAAAGCTTTGATTGATTTTAAACAATGCATCAACATTCCGGCCCGGAAAACTTATCGAATCATGTTTTTTATATTGTGAAGCCGAATATCTTCGGTGTATTTTATTGAAATCAACATATAAAATATTACGGGAATGATCGTAAGCCATGAAGCGTCTGTCATAATTCGGATTGGAAGTAAAAATTCTTTTGACTGTACTCTGACGGTACTCAAAACCGCTTTTGGTTATTACTGAACGTTTACCGAAGGGTAAAGCTTCATAAACTGCTTCATTGGTAAAAGGAATGTTTTTCTGGGGAATATAAAATGCAGACAGCCGGATCACCTGGAGTCCTTTTATAAGGCTTCCGAGATAAAGCTGTCGGGATTCTTCATCAAAAAACAGAGAAGATAAAAACTGCTTATCTATATCATCATATTTCAGAAGAAACTGAAGAACCGGCTGGTCACGAAGCCTCTTACCATAATAAATATTTCCGCTGTTAATAACCAAAACCTGCCCTGTTCCCTGATGCCAGTAGATTTTAGATTGGGGATGATTAAAGAGGGAAGGCTTGCTATCATAAGATATGCTGCCATCTTTCAGAATAAGTGTTCTGCGGTTCTTTATGTCCGGAAAATAAAGCGTATTGCCGAAAGCAAAGGCATTTTTCAATCTGTTGAAGCGAAAATCCGAAAAGATATTTTTATCAGGTTTACCAGTTCTCCTACAGATGATGTTTTGATTATTAAAAATATAAGTTGCAGAATCTGTTTTTACGTAATAAGAGTTGGTTTCAGGAAAAAATTCACCGGTAGGCCGGTTCTTGTAGTATCTTTTGTATTGCTTTCCACCGTGCATGTAGTAAGTCTTTTCCACTTTTCCTTCCGGCAGCACTTTAACGGTTCTCTCCGCAATCAGGATACAATTTTCAGCATTATTATTAAAGCAGATAATATCGTTTTTTGGAGATTTTAAAAAGTTTTCGAAAACTAAATTCTTTGTATTGATATGATTAAAAGCGATAAAATTCTTTCCGTCGTATCTTACTATACCACCATCAGTTGACAGCCATAAAAAACCGTATCGGTCCTTTATAATATCTTTGATTCCATTTTGCGGAAGGCCATTATCCATGCTGTAAAAGTCGGAGGTGAAATTTTGAGCTGGAGAAAACAGGGAAAAGAGCAAAAGAATGCAGTAGCAAAATTTCATTATAGATAAATAACCGTGATTGTATTATTCTGCAAATATAGGATAAAAACGCTTCTTACCACCGGTGTGACCGTTCATCAGCTGCCATCTTCGATTCCTGGGATAATACAGAATAAAGTTTCGTTGAATTCAGATTAAAAGGTGCGCAGCAATTTTTAAATCTTTGGTTCTATTCTTTTTGCATTTTTATTATCTACATAAAAATTTTAAAAAAAGCCATCTCAGTTTTGAGACGGCCTTCTAGATTTTTTAAGGTTAATCATTAGGAATAACTGTTGAATTAAAAATGCACCTGCTGGATTTCCTCTTCGATTTCTTTTGGGGTTTCATCTTCGGATCTGATGAAAATCAGGGTCAGGATGGCTCCTAACAACATGCAGATTCCGCCGACGACTACATAATCGATGGCCATTTTACCGAAAACACTGCTTACGATAGGGCCGCCGAAAAGCCCGTTGATGATCTGCGGGATCACAATAAAGAAGTTGAAGATTCCCATGTACACCCCCATTTTCTTCTGCGGGATCATTTCGATCAGCATGGCGTAAGGCATAGCCAGGATACTTGCCCAGGCAAAGCCTAATCCGATCATGGAAATCCAGAGGAGATCCGTATTTTTAATGAAATACATCAGGATCAGCCCGGTTCCCCCGAAAGCCAGGGCCAGGGCGTGGGTCTGCTTCTTCCCGATCCATTTCGCCAATGGCGTCAGGATAAAGGCGAACGGAATTGCCCACAGATTGTACATTCCGAACAGCTTGCCCGTGAGGTCACCCGCATCGTTGAATGCCTTGGAATGGGTATCGTCCGGAGACAATCCGAAATGATGGGTTGCCAGCGCGCTAGTGGTGAATACCCACATGGTAAAAAGAGCAAACCAGGAGAAAAACTGTACGATGCCGAGCCTTTTCATCTGGGGCGGAATATTGGAAAAGTCCTTGAAAATGTCCATAAACTTTGATGGGGGTGCAATTTCTTTTCCTCCTTCAAAAGCGGCAAATTCTTCCGGTGAATATTCTTTTGTCGTTATGATAGTATAGATAATGGTCAGGAGTAGAAATCCGGCTCCTACATAAAATGAATAGATCACATTATCTGCTACAAAACCTTCCGCCGCCACATTTGAAACTCCCAGCTGCGTAAGCCAATCCGGCAGATAAGAACCGATAACGGCACCAATCCCGATCAAGATGGTCTGTACCGAAAAGCCGATGGTTCCCTGATGTTTCGGCAGCATATCGCCCACCAAAGCGCGGAACGGTTCCATCGCCACATTGATGGAGGCATCCATCATCGCCAGGAAAATGACTGCCAAAAGCAATACATTCGCCGCCATCATCTGGGTTGCCGACGCCGCGTTCGGGAGCATGACCAGTCCGATGGCACAAAGAACGGCACCGATGAGGAAATACGGCTTTCTTCTTCCGAGCGGACTCCAGGTGTTGTCGCCCATATGCCCGATGATCGGCTGGACGATCAGTCCCGTAACCGGAGCTACCAGCCAGAACCATGACAGCTCGTGGACATCGGCTCCGAAGTTGGCCAGGATCCGGCTGGCATTCCCATTCTGCAGCCCGAAAGCCATCTGGATTCCCAAAAAGCCCATGCTCATATTAATGATCTGAAGCATGGATAAATTTGGTTTTTTCACTCTTCCGAATTTTCCGGAATCGTGTTTTCCTGTTATTTCCGCCATTATTTTTTCAGTTTTTGAATTAATACCTCTTCAATCGGCGCTTTTTCGGCAACCACTTTATCCACCACTTCATTCGGAACGGTCATGGAAAGGACGTATTGCCTGATCTTCCACTGCCCGTTGATTTTTTCCACCACTCCAGAGCCGCGGCAGATCTTCATCTGGGTATCGAGCAGCTCATCGAACCAGGCGAGTTTTCCGTCTTTACTGAAATAGATATTCCTTTTTAATGCAGTGAAGTTCCAGGTGGATTTTTTATCGAAATACGGCTTTGCCCAAACCATAAAGGCTTTTTTGTCCCAGACTTCCGTAGCATCGGTCCCGATGAAGGTGGATTCGTCGGCGAAATAATTGAAGTAGGTCTTGAAATCGGCTTTTGCTGCGGCGGCATTGAAACCGTCAAGCATGGTACCTATGGCCGTTTTTTCACCGGCGTATTTTGCCTGCGCTGAAACAGCTGAAAAGCCCAGCATCAGCAGCAGAAAGGTAAATAATAAGGTTGTTTTTTTCATGTTGGATTGTAGTTGTTGTTTACACCTCATAGGTTTTGAAAACCTATGAGGTTTGTCTGTTATTTAAGTTCAATGACCATTGAGGTTTTTCCCGGAATGACGAAATTGTTTCTAATGGAAAATTCTTTTCCCGAGATGATATCTTTTCCTGCGGTGAATGGATTCAGGGATTCTGCAAAATGTTTTACGTCGACCGACTGATCCTTATCACTGTTATTCAGAACCACCATGACGCTTTCTTTGTCGTTGTACCTGAAGTAGACAAAAACATTATCCCGGGGAACGAAATTTTTGGTTTTCCCGGTATGGATGACGTCCTTCCCTTTTCGCCAGTTCAGCAGTTTCCGGGTAAACTGGTAAAACTCCTTCTGCTCAGCGGTTTGGGATGAAGGATCAAAAGCATTCTGCGGATCGGTTTTCCAGCCTCCGGGGAAATCCCTGCGGATATCGGCATCTCCGCCTTTGTTTTTATCGCCCCGCATACCGGTCTCGGTTCCGTAATAGATCTGGGGAATACCGCGCACTGTAGAAATCACGGTAAGTGCCATTTTATAGGCTTTCGGATCGGCGTTGAAGATCTCATTCCACCTTTCGGTATCGTGGTTTTCGAAGAAGACCATCACGTTGTTGATGTCCGGATATAGAAAATCGCTGGCCAGACTGCTGTAAATCCTACTCATCCCGCTGTCCCAGCCGTCATTTTCCCTGAGAGCTTTGGGCAGATCGCCGTACAGCATAAAATCCATTACGGACGGAAGATGGGAATTGTAATGGGCAGCTTCGCCGGTTTTGGAATCCTTCTGCCAGGCGGAGATGTAGGCCGGGCTGCTGAGCCAGGTCTCCCCTACAATGTTGAACTTCGGGTATTCATCGGTGATGGCTTTGGCCCATTGGGCCATGGCTTCCTTGTCGTTGTAAGGATAGGTATCTACCCGGAATCCGCCAAGCTCGGCATATTCGATCCACCAGATGGCGTTTTGGGTAAGGTATTTCAGTACTAATGGATTGCTTTGGTTGATGTCGGGCATGCTGGTATCAAACCATCCGTCCAGGGCTATTTTTTTATCGATATCGGAAGCATTGGTATCGAACTGTGTTGTCGTTTTATAATTGGAGCGCTGAAATCCGTCTTTTCCATCCTCGAACCAATGGATCCAGTCTTTGGTCGGCAGGTCTTTGATCATCCAGTGGGAGATTCCCCAATGGTTGGTTACATAATCCATTACGAGCTTCATGTTCCGCTGGTTGAGCTTGCGGGACAGTTCCCGGTACTCTTCATTGGTACCGTACCGGCCGTCGATTTTGTAGAGGTCGGTCTGTGCATAGCCGTGGTAGGAATAGACTTTCTCGTTGTCTTCATTCACCGGGGTAAGCCAGACTGAGGTGGCACCTAAGTTCTGAATATAATCGAGATTGTTGATGATTCCCCTGAGGTCTCCGCCGTGGCGTCCGTTGGGAAGGCTGCGGTTGACTTTTTCGGTAAGGTCAGGTCTGGAATCGTTTTTTTCGTCGCCGTTGGCAAAACGGTCGGGCATGATGAGGTACATGACATCTTTTGAGGTGAACGATTCCCGGTCGGCAGAGTTTGGATTTCTCTGTTTGATTTCGTACGTGTAAGAACCTATTTTTTTCCTGCCGTTTTTAACGGTAATATTAAATTTTGGTACATTGATTTCATTGGTGTTTACCGTTACGAAAACGTAGTTCGGGTTTTCCACTTTTTTTATGTCTTTTACCTGAACGCCATCCGAAAGTTCGAGTTGATTATTGGCAATATCTTTTCCGTAAACCAGGATCTGAAGTTCCGGGTTTTTCATTCCTTTCCACCAAAATGCCGGTTCTACGCGGTCCAGTGCTTTCTGGGAAAATGCCAGGGAAGCCGCCGAAAGGGCAAAGGTGATGTATATTTTTTTCATATTTTACTATTCTTGAATCAGTGTCGCTTTGAAAATATCCACCGAAATGCTGTTTTGTTTTCAGGACTCCGGATGTATTTTCATGAGGTTTTATTAAAAAGCCCTCCGCCCATAGCCCCGATCGCAGCGGTTACCCCACAGTGGGATGGCAAAGCGGCGGCGCGAGGAGTATGAGCAGAGAGCGGGAAAAAGCTCCTGAAAACAAGGGTCTTCAGGAGGCTTCCGTTTTATTGTACAGGCTTCGCAGAGATGGCAAACCCACCGCTTCTCGCCATGCTGATCTTGATCTTAGACTTGCTGGTAACCGTCTTTTTATAGATGTTGTAGCTCTGAGGATTGTTGACATAATCCGCATCTTTTCCGTCTTCGTATACCGTTACCTCATATTTTCTGCCTTTGTCGAGGAATGAGAAATCTACGGTGTATTCGCGCTTGTTTTCATCGGTAATCCCTCCTACGAACCAGTCTTCGGTACCTTTGGCTTTTCTTGCCGTGATGATGTAGTCTCCCGGCTCGGCAGATAAGATTCTGGTATCGTCCCAGTCGGCAGCAACGTCTTTGATGAACTGGAAAGCATCCATATGCCTTTTGTAGTTTTCCGGTAAATCGGCAGCCATCTGCAGCGGCATGTACATTACGACATACAGGGCCAGCTGTTTGGCAAGGGTAGTTTTCACGAAACGCTTATCGCCCGGGAAATAATAATCCAGTTTGGTCTGGAAGATTCCCGGCGTATAATCCATCGGTCCGCCCATCCAACGGGTAAACGGAAGAATGGTTTGGTGATCGGGATTGTTTCCGGCAAAGGCCTCGAATTCGGTACCTCTTGCTGCTTCGGCAGAAATATAATTCGGGTAGGTGCGGCTTTCCCCGGTAGGCCGTACGGATTCGTGGGAATTCACCATGATCTTATACTCGTTTGCTTTCTGTGCAATCCTGTAATAGTGGTTGATGGTCCATTGCGAATAGTGGTGCTCGCCTCTTGGAATGATATCGCCTACGTAGCCGGTTTTTACCGCATCGTAACCGTATTCATTCATCAGTTTGAAGGCCTTGTCTGCCCATCTTTCGTAATTGGTTGCGGAACCGGATGTTTCATGGTGCATGATAAGTTTCATGCCTTTGGAATGCGCATAATCGTTCAGCGCTTTGATATCGAAATCCGGGTATGGTGTAATAAAGTCGAATACAAATTCTTTTGAATGCCCGAACCAGTCTTCCCAGCCTACGTTCCAGCCTTCGATCAATAATCCTTTGAATCCATTTTCAGCAGCGAAATCGATGTACTCTTTTACTTTCGTTGTATTGGCTGCATGTTTTCCGTTCGGGGTCAGCTTGGAGAAGTCCGTTACGCCGATGTGAACGTTTTCTGCGGTTGAATAGGCCCACTGGGATTTCCCGATGATCATTTCCCACCATACGCCCATGTACTTGGTCGGGTGAATATAGGAAGTGTCGGTATATTTTGTCGGTTCGTTCAGGTTGAACATCATTTTGGAACCCAGCACTTCTTCTGCTTTCGGGGAAACGATGATGGTTCTCCACGGGGAAACCGAGGACGTCTGGATATAGCCTTTGGCACCCTGCCGGTCCGGGGTAAGATGTGTTTTAAATTTGAAATTCACGGCATCCACTTCGAGGTTGGAAGCCGGATAGTCGAGCACTGCGGCCTCTCCCAAATTTACATATAACGGCTCCTTGCCTTCCTTTTTCAGCATCAGCGGCGACTGTACCGCATTCGGCACCATCTGCTGGGAAGCGTTGCTGTCGAAAGAGCTCGGCCATCTTGCCGGAATTTCGGAAATCTTCGTGGTCTGCGGCTGGTATTCCTGGGAATCGTAGTCGGCAGCAATCCACCAGGCTTTCATATCGGTCGGAAAATCGATTTCGGAATCTTCTTCCCGGATCACGAAATAGTTCAGGTTTTTCTGCTGCGGGAATTCATAACGGAATCCAAGCCCGTCGTTGAACAATCTGAATTTAACGACAATATCACGGTCGGTTGCATCCTGGTGCAGCGTTACCGCCAGTTCGTTATAGTGGTTGATATAGTTTTTCTTTTCCCCCAATACCGGCTGCCAGGTTTCGTTTTTGGAATCCCTGGTTTCCGCTTTTTTGGAAAACCCGTTGTTGAGATCGAATTTGGCATCTTCCGGCTTGGCGATTTCGGAGGCAAACTTAATGGCCGTATCCTTGAATAACCTCAGCCCCAGCTTTGAATCTTCTACTACAACCGCACCATTGTATTTTAAGTTGTAATACGGTACGCCCTGCTTCAGCTGGAAGTCCATCCGGAATTTCCCGTCCGGCGACTGTAAGGTCTGTGCCTGTACTCCTGCAAACATCATTGAGAACAAGACTGCCCCCATCGTAATTTTCTTCATAATGACTATTTATACGCTTTAAAAATAAAGAAAGTGCTGCCGAAAAGCAACACTTTGCTGTTTTAAATTTGTTATGTTTTTACAATTTTGTAACGGTCAGCTTATAGTACGCTGAGTTATGCAGATCCAATTCGATCTTATAATTTCCTGCCTGCGAAACTTTATAAGCCGGATCTCCGGTTACAGTACCTTCTGCACTTAAGAAAGATTTTACCGCAGTCCCTGAAGTTAATGTCTGATCACCATTGTCCGGCTGGAACTTCATGGCCCAGTCATCGTTGGCTCTGAATTTAAATACTCCTGAAGCTGTTAGAGCAATTGAGTTGATAACATAGGTTTTTGTTGTCGGATTATAAACAAAATCTGTATCCGAACCCCAACCGGTAGGAGTTGCGTCACCGATTACTCCAAAGTTGGCAATTACTGATGAATAAGTGTTTAAAGCCCAATTTACATTAATATAATAAGTGCCTTTTGCAGCTGCTTTAATGTTTTGTTCTCCCGTTTCTACCAATTTACCTGTCAAAGTTCCATCATCACCCTTATCTCCAGCCCAATCCTGATTGATTGTAAATTTATATTCACTATTAGGATTTGTTACATAAATAAATCCTTTATATTTATCGTCCTTGGTTGGCGAGAACAAGTTCGGAGAATTTGCTGGATTCCAGTCTGCGTATCCTGCTGCTCCAGCATATCCTCCGGGAACATTAATTTTAGGATAAATTAGATCAGGGTTTGGCGTGTATCCTGTGATATTAACTGTAACCACATTAGAATAATAAGCCGTTGTTGTATTCAAACTTGATTTTAATCTCACTTCAATTGGTTTTGCAACATTAGGAGCAACATTTAAAGTGGTTAAAATTGCATTTAGTTGCAAATGTGTCAAAGAAAATGTTTTCTGATCCATTGAAACGGGCTGGCTTGCCACTGGACTGAAATTAGTTCCGGCAACTGCAAATTCAACAGTATTGGTAACACTTACATTTGGACTGAAGGATGGATTTGTATAGGTAAATGTAAGCGCAGCCTGATCAGCAATGGTTTCATTAAGAGTTACTGATGTTTTATCTACAGCAAGACTTCCTGTTGAAGTATTATTAAGGATTGTTTTGTCATCATCTTCTCTACAAGAAACTATAAAATAACTTATAATTCCTATCAGAAATATTTTAAAAATATTTTTCATTTTGAATTTAATTTAAGGTTAGAAACCAGCGTTTTGAGTAAGATTAGGGTTTGACTGAAGTGCCGAACTTGGTATAGGAAAAACTTTATAATTATCTGAAATAGCCGTTCCATTTTTTACACCTCCTTTCCAAGGCCACAGATAAGATCCTCCAGTAAACTTACCGAATCTAATTAAATCCTGCCTTCTCATTCCTTCAAAATTAAGTTCTCTAGCTCTTTCATCCAGAACATTGTCTAAAGTAATTGTTCCTAATGGTAATGCCGAAGCTCTTGCCCTTACCTGATTTACATAAGTCAAGCCCTGAGCAACAGTAGTTCCAGAAGCTCCTCTTAATGCGCATTCAGCATACATTAAATAAACGTCAGCCAATCTGAATAGAGGAAAATCCGTTGAAGAATAATCTGTTGCTCCACCTGTACCATTAGAATCTTTGTTCCAGAATTTATCTGAAGGTAAGCCATCTGTCCAAGCTTTATAATCATTCATCTCCCAATTGTGTCCTTGTGTCCAGAATAGCTTTGCTCTTTTATCAGTACTGGCCTGAAGATCTGCGATACTGTTTCCAAACAAACCATACCACGCTTTTGTTGCTCTGTGACCAGCCCACCCTTGCTTGGCCCCGAAATCTGCAGGAACCATTGTATCTGTACTGATACTTCCATTTACCAGATAAGTTGTATTTCCGAAACTTTGGCTGGATACAGCGTCGGCTATCAGTGGAAATATAATTTCTTTGGAAGTATTATTATCTGATGAAAAATTCTTTCTTATATTGGATTCCAGCTGATAACCTCCTTCATTTATAATTTTGTTAATATAGACAGCAGCATCATTATATCTGGCTGTTCCGGTATACACTTCCGCATTTAAATATAATTTGGCTAACAACATTCTCGCACAGGATTTATTTGCCCGACCATAAGAGTTAGTTACCGGCAATGTTGCTTCTACAGCTAATAATTCACTTTCTACAAAGTTGAATATATCTTTTCTTGAAGATTCGGGTAATGGTGTTGATGTATTAAAGTTCTGGTCATTCACCAATACGCCTTTACCAAATAAATCGATAAGATAATAGTAAGATAAAGATCTAAGAAATCTCAATTCGTCGATCACCTGATTTTTATTTGCATAATTTACCTGATCACTTTTCATAATAAGGATCAAATTGGTTGCCTGCGGAACTGTATAGTAAATTCTGTCATATACATATTTGAAAAATTTATTGCTTGAAGTCCAGTTGGAAGTGGTCGTTAACTGATCCAAGCCGTTGTCTCCCCATCTGTTCTTCATATCATCGGCTGTGAAATCCTGTAAATTTACCAATCCTCTTACGAATGGTGATTCACCAGGATCGGCTCCTGAAATATCAGATTTATCCGGTCCCTCTACACTGGAAAGTGCAAAACTGGCATATAATCTAGAAAGTAAGCCTTCTACTGCATTTGGATCTGCTGCAAGAAGATTTTCTAAAGTCTGTTCTACTTTCGGCTGCGTATCCAGATCGTTTATACAAGCAGTGTTTACAGCAAGAAATGTTAAAAGGGCCAGTACTTTATATTTAGTATTTTTCATTTTAATATTTTTTAGAAATTAAAGTTAAATCCGACAGTATATATTCTTGGTCTCGGATAAAAATTATTATCAATACCCGAAAAATTTTCAGGATCCTGCCCTGTATAATTGGTCCAGGTATACACATTATTTACGGAAGCGTATACTCTTACATTGGTACTTTTAAACACATTTTTAAATAGATATCCTAGTGTAATGTTATCCAGCTTTAAGAACGAAGCATCTTCAAGGAAATAGTCTGATAGGTAAAGATTATCTGAAATGGTAAATGGTGAATCTGCCGTAGAAGCCAATGTATTATTTAAATTTAGAGAATTTGAAGGAATGGTATAGCTTTTCAGCCCCTGTGCAATTTTCCTTGTATTATAAATAAGACCACCGATCTGCCCGCGGAAAGCAGCATTAAAATCCCAGTTTTTATAATTAAAAGAAGTGCTGAAACCATAGGTCCATCTTGGTCTTATTGCCTTAAAATACCTATCGTTTTCATTGATGATGCCATCGTTATTCCTGTCAACGTATACATTATCAAGCGGCTTTCCGTTAGCATCGTAAACTTGTTCCAGTACCCATGCCGAATAAGGCTGGCCACCTACAATATTGGTTGCTAATTTAACTCCGGTCCCTACAGGCAAAGTACTGCTTAAATCCTGCAGATTAGTTACATCTCCCAAACTCAAAACTTTTGAATCGTTATATCCAAAATTTCCTGATACAGACCAGTTTATATTTTCTGTTTTTACGGGAACAACGGTTAAATTAAGTTCTACACCTTTATTTTCTATAGAACCTACATTTTTTGTAAATTCATTGGTAAGACCTTGTCCAGGTGGCAAACTAACTTTTGCCAGAAGATTGGTTGTTTTTCTTTGATAAACGTCTACACTACCTGATATTCTTTCCTGTCTGAAAAATGAGAAATCAATTCCTCCATTCCATGTTTCAGCAGTTTCCCACGTAAGATTAGGATTGAAAGGTAATGCACTATATGTACCTACACCGGGGAAGTACTGAGAATTCGGTCCGCCGATTGAAAAGTAAGCGCTTGAAGGATAAAATCCTGCAACACCTACAATATCCGCATTACCTGTTCTTCCCCATCCTAATCTCAATTTAAGATCATTTACATTTGCAGATTCGTTAAACAGGTCCTTATTCACTTTCCACGCAAAACCTACTCCAGGAAAATATCCCCATCTTTCACCTTTCTGAAATAGAGATGAAGCATCTGCTCTAAAGTTTAACGTAAATAGGTATTTATCATAAAAATCAATATTTGCTCTACCAATAAATGACTGTAAATTCAGAACATTATAATATCTGTTATTAGGATTTAACGCTGTTCCAGGATTTGGAACTCTCAGACCGGTTGCATCATCATATCTATATTGATCTTTATATCCATCGTTTTTAAAATTCTGATAGGAATATCCTCCCTGAACAAGGAAGTGAGAAAGAAAGCCAGAATATCTTTTTTCATATACCAAATAGGCATCCATTGTCTGATTCACAATACTCTGATGTTCAGCATAATCAACTCCTGGACTGAAAACATAATCATTTGGCACCACCGAATTTTGCGGATTTCTGTATGTTGCAATAGCGTTATTATCAAAAACCGTTTTCAAATTAGACCTTGAAGCTTCCAACCCTAAATTTACAACTGCCCTCAGATCAGGTAAAAAATGAAACTTGTAGTTAATTTCGGCGTTACCTAAAAATTTAGCGATTCTCTGCGGAGATTGACGTTGCAAAAGAATGGCTAATGGGTTGCTTTGTCCTTGGATAAGATATTGATTTCCTTTCAGTACAACATTCTGGTAATACCCTCCGAATCTATCATAAGGTTGACCTCCCAAACCTGTTTCAGATACATAAACTGGCAAAGTGGGATTCATATTAAGTGCTCCGCCAATCGCTCCGCCATCATCAATCGCATTGAGTTTAGAAAATAGACCTTTTAAACTAAAATCAATCTTCAAGTGATTATCAAAAAACGAGGGCGTAATGTTTAAACCTGCAGAAAATCTTTCGTAATCACTTGTTTTAACAACACCTTCTGTTCTGTTGTATCCCAAAGATAATCTGGTAGGAACTTTATTGAATAGACTACCGGATACACTTAAGTTATTATCTGAAGAAACGGAATTTCTATAAATTACTTTCTGCCAGTCTGTATTATATATTTTTCCAGGTACCGTTTTGTTATTAGGATCTCCTCCTACTCCTAAAAGATAATTGAAATTCGGATAATTCTGATTGATGAAGTTGGTAAATTCACTAGCATCCATTACGTCAATATATCTGCTAACAGTACCTACAGAAACATTGGTATTTAAACTTACCCTTAATCTTCCTCCTCCTCTCTTGGTTTTAATGATAATAACCCCATTGGAACCTCTGTTACCATAAATTGCTGTAGCAGATGCATCTTTTAATATCGAAAAAGATTCAATATCGTTCGGATTAATTAAGTTCAGGGGATTCGCTACCCCTGCAGGATTATTAGTATCAAGAGGAACACCGTCAATAACAATTAACGGATTGTTGTTGGCACTAAATGATGATCCGCCTCTGATCCTGATATTAGGAGCAGCATCTGGCGAACCTCCGGAATTCGTAATTCTAACACCCGGAGCCTTTCCTGTTATCAGCTGATCCGCAGATACAATCGCTCCTTTATTAAATTCTTTTTCTGAAACAGCAGTAATGGAACCTGTCAGGTCAGATTTTTTCTGTCTTCCATAACCTACCAGAACAACCTCATCAATTTTTTTCTCTTTGGTTGTAGAGTCCGTTTGTGCATGGACCATTGCGCTGGCCAATAAAAATGCAGGCGCAATTTTTAATACCGTTGTAAAGTTTCTCACAATATTATTTTTATATAGTTTCGTTGTAGTTATTTTAGCCGTGTAGGGCTGACTGCAATTTAAAAAAAAATTAGAATTAACTTAATTTTAATTAAAATTTAAATAAAATTATGTAAATTTAAAGCCTTAAATAAGTTAATGTATTTCTTTACAGCTATTTACACTAAAATATGCAAAACATAACATTAATTAAATTTTAACAAAAAGTTAAACAATTGTTTAACTAAATACAACCTTATCATCAATTCGGTTGTCACCAAAAGCCTTAATCGTGTTATCTTCTCAACTTTCAATGATTATCCTTATCTTTGCAGCTTACAAAACTTTACTATAAATGTCAAACAGAAAGATGATTACGGCAGCTTTGCCTTACGCAAACGGACCGGTTCATATAGGGCATTTGGCAGGGGTTTATATTCCTGCGGATGTATATGCGAGATTTCAGAGAAGATTGGGAAAAGAGGTAGCGTTTATCTGCGGTTCGGATGAGCACGGAATTCCCATTACCATAAGAGCTAAAAAAGAAGGAGTTACCCCTCAGGATATCGTGGATAAATACCACGAGATCATCAAAAAATCTTTTGCTGATCTGGGGATTTCCTTTGACGAATATTCCAGGACGACTTCTGAAAAGCATTATGAAACCAGCCAGGATTTCTTCAAGGTTCTTTATGAAAAAGGGAAATTTACCGAAGAAATGTCTGAGCAGTATTTTGATGAGCAGGCAGGAGAATTTCTTGCCGACCGGTATATCGTCGGAACGTGCCCGAATTGCGGGAACGAAAATGCCTACGGAGACCAGTGCGAGAAATGCGGTTCTACCCTTTCGCCGTCTGAGCTAATCAATCCGAAATCGATGCTGAGCGGGAATGTTCCTATTTTAAAAGAAACAAAGAACTGGTACCTCCCTTTAAATGAATATGAAAACTTTCTGAACGAATGGATCATTGAAGGCCATAAAGACGACTGGAAGCCAAACGTATACGGACAGGTAAAATCATGGCTGAATGACGGATTGAAGCCGCGTGCTATGACGAGAGACCTCAACTGGGGAGTTCCTGTTCCTTTGCCGGGTGCGGAGGGAAAAGTATTGTATGTATGGTTTGACGCACCGATCGGCTATATTTCTTTCACCAAAGAATGGGCGGAGAAGAACGGGAAAGACTGGAAAGACTATTGGCAGAGCGAAGAATCTGATCTTGTTCACTTCATCGGAAAAGACAATATCGTGTTCCATTGTATCATCTTCCCTTCGATGATGAAGGCGCACGGCGATTATATTATGCCGAAAAATGTCCCTGCTTTTGAATTCCTGAATCTGGAAAACGATAAAATCTCAACTTCCAGAAACTGGGCGGTTTGGGCGCATGAATATGTGGAAGATTTCCCGGGACAGCAGGACGTACTTCGATATGCACTCCTTTCTTCTGCTCCGGAAACTAAGGATAATAATTTTACCTGGAAGGATTTCCAGACAAAGAATAACTCTGAATTGGTAGGTATATTCGGAAACTTTATCAATAGGGTTGCCGTGCTGATTCATAAATATTATAACGGAATTGTTCCTGAGGGTGATTCAAATGCTCCCGAATTAAAGGAAATCAATAAATCAGCCGGAGAAATTGCCGGTTTTCTAGAGAATTATGAATTCAGAAACTCTTTAACAGCTTTAATGAACCTGGCTCGTTTCGGAAACCAGTATCTTCAGACTGAAGAGCCTTGGAAGACCATCAAAGACAATCCTGAAAAAGCGGCAAACTCTCTATTTGTAGGTGCTCAGATTGCCGTTGCTTTGGCGCAGCTGTGTGAACCATTTATGCCGTTCAGTTCAGAGAAATTACTGAATATGTTTAACGTTCAAAAAGCAAAATGGAGCGATGTTGAGACAAAATCTGTTTTGATCGAAGCCGGACATCAGATGAATGAATCCTCTCTTCTTTTCTCAAAAATTGAAGACGACATAATCGAAGCTCAAATCCAAAAGCTGGAAAACACAAAACAAAACAATAAAAAAACAAACCCTAACGCCAATCCTATGAAAGAAGAGATCACCTTTGATGATTTTACGAAGATCGACC
Source organism: Chryseobacterium sp. SORGH_AS_0447 (assembly GCF_030818695.1). NCBI lineage: Bacteria > Pseudomonadati > Bacteroidota > Flavobacteriia > Flavobacteriales > Weeksellaceae > Chryseobacterium > Chryseobacterium sp. SORGH_AS_0447. The sequence continues at coordinate 3,289,554 of NZ_JAUTAR010000001.1, forward strand.
TGAGAACGGCCACTATTTTAGAGGCTGAAAAGGTAGAAAAAGCCGACAAATTACTGAAACTGACCGTTGATACAGGTGTTGACGTAAAAACGGTTGTTTCCGGAATTGCGGAAAGCTTTACCCCGGAAGAAGTAATCGGAAAGCAGGTGATGATTTTACTGAATCTTGCTCCAAGAAAAATCAGAGGAATAGAATCTCAGGGAATGTTGTTGTTGACTACTAAACCGGATGGAAAACTGTCTTTCGTAACGCCGGATGACAACAATGTAGAAAACGGAATCGAAATCGGATAATTTTACAATTATTATATTATAAAAATGGGCAATCTATGCCCATTTTTTTATCTGCCATGGTACAGAAAAAAGTTTTACAGAAGCTTACCAACCCCGAACTCGAGCAGTACTTACGGCAAGACAGCCGGTTTACGCCGGAGGCGATTAAACTGGCAGCTGAAATTCTCGAGGAAAGAGACCGGATTTTTACGGATGATGAAAAATTTCGTATCCGGGAGATTATCAGAACAAAAAATGAAGACGAAGAGCGTAAAAGACTGGAGCACGAAGAATTGCAGAAAGATCACATTACTGACGATCCTGCAGCCATCCGGCTGCACTCCAGAGAATTGATTATGTTTTTCGGCCTGTGTTTGGGATTTTTGTCCGGCGCGGTTCTTCTCAGCCTGAATCTCTTCAAACTAAAAAAATACAGAGAAGGTACTTGCATTATTTTCCTTGGCATTACGTATTCTATCCTTCAATATTTTGTTGTTCCGTTACTGCATGAAACAAAAAACACAGGAAGAGCAGCCGCTTTAAACCGGAATCCCGAATTATTATTTGCCGTTATGGGGTTTTTACTGCTTTATTTCCTATGGCTGGAAACCATAAAGAAGCTTCCTTACCGTAAGAATTCATTATTAGTCCCGATTATGATCGGATTGTTATCCATTTTTTTCAGTTACATAAATTATTATGGGTACTCCCCATCTTATATCTTCGTTATTTTGGCCAGGTAAGAATCTTCTTCCTGCAAAATTTTCTCAATTTTAAATCCATTATTCTCAGCTGCATTTTTTAAGGTATTGAAATCGAGATACAGCCATTTGATCGGATCTTCGGATTCTCCTTTATAATGCACGATGTAATCCAGTTCACCGTAGTATCCTTCTGCAGGAATATAAACGCCGCCGTCTTCATCCTCGTCAAACATATAAAGAATATCGGTACTGTCGATTAAGACCTGGCCTTTTGCATTTAGTAAAGAATATAATTTTTTCAGGTAAATATCGATCACCTGAAGGCTCTGGAAAATCCCCGTTCCGTTCATCAACAGGAGAATGGTATCAAATGTCCCCTCCGAAAAATAAAGCATGTTTTCAGCAACTGCTTTTTTAATGCCTCTCAGCTTACATACTTCGATAGATTTGGGGGAAATATCCAGTGCGGTAACGTCCAGGTTTCTTTCGTTCTGGAGATACAAAGCGTGAGAACCTGCTCCTGCCCCAATATCAAGAACCTTTCCCTGAGCAAGTTTCAGAGCTTTCTGCTCGATCTTATTCATCTGATTAAAATCACGGAAGAGATAGTTTACCGGAAGTTCATCCAGTTCGGAAATGGAAGTTTCGGTCTGCAGGTCTTCGGGATTTTCGTTGTGGTAATAATCCCAGATGGCCTTGCCCATTAGATCTTTCATAGTTTTATTTAAACTGCAAAGATAAGGTTTGAATTTTTATCATGGACTATTTGACCAGACCAGTGTATCCTTTACCAATTTTTCCATTTAATCCGCTTTGATCATCCTGATGTTTCTGTGGTGATTGAGGCTCTCGAAATCACCTGTCCTGCTCCCTAGCCCCGATTGGCGCGGCATCCTTTTTTCGGTGTGGGTTAAGCATGGAGAAAAAAGATACAGCAGAAAGCGGGAAAAAGCTCCTCATAATGATGAGTAATAAGTAATGGGTATGGGTTAATAGGAAAATTATATTACTATAAACGCAAAGCCCCACTTTACGATGTAAGATGGAGCTTTGCTGAATGAAAAACAAGGTTTCTTTATAATGCAGGTCCTGCCGCATCTTTTATTTCTTCCGATAATCTTTTTCTTTCCATCAGGCGTTTTCGGGCGATAACCGATTTTCCGCTCAGCAGTCTTACAAATCTTGCGGAGATAAAGCGCTCTCTGCCGAAATGATGGGTTAAAACATATCCCAGAATTCCGAAACCGGCCACAACGATGTAGCCGAAGATCTTTTTGTTGGCCGCAAGAATGGCATTCAGCTGGATGGTTTTCAGGTTGGCTGCAACATTCTGGGAAGTGACCGTCATTCCGTCCATATACACGGCGAGGTCTCCCAAACTTACCACTTGAAAACGGTATTGAAACCACGAAAATAAGGCTGAAAACAAACCGATCGTTAGAAAGGTCCGCCAAACCAAAGCCAGGCCGATGGCCGCCAGCATATCGTCCAGCTCCAGTTTATCCAGCGTATAATACCAGACCGAGATAAACAATGCCGTCATTCCAAAGCCTTTTAAAAACAACGGCAGATACCAGTTTTCATAATTAAATTCCAGTACCATCGAGAAATACATAATGATTGAATATCCCACCATGGCTGCAAACCCGGAAAAGATATACATCTTTAAAGGCTTGTCTTTTTTAAACCAGAAAACAGCGATGGCTCCGGCAAGCAGAATCCCAGGGATCATCAACAGGTTCAGTCGGGCATTGGTTAGCTGATCATACCCCAGGACACCGACGGCAAAGATATTCTGAACGGAGGCCGTTGCCATAAACATGCCCAGACAAAGCAGCATAAACAAACCGTGAAGTACATTGTTTCTGGAGAAAATTTTAAATGACAGATAAGGTCTTTTCAGATGCGTCTGGCGGATAACCAACAGAGCAAAGCTTACAAAAGCGGCAATTCCTGCATTGATAATTTTTGTTGAATTCAGCCAATCCTGCTGTTTCCCGAATGCGAATACATAGGCAGAGAACATAAACGTTGAAACGAAGAGCAAAATGCTCAGCCAGTCGATGTAGTGCAGCGGTACCTTCAGCGCAAAGTATTTATCGTGCATAAAAATCCACTGCATCAATGCCATAACCAGACATAAAACCGATACGATCATGAAAAACTGCTGCCAGTTGTAGAGCATGGAAACTTCTACGGCCAGGTAGCCTACAACCTGGTTGATAACCAGCACAAAGGCATAAAATACCCCGTAAAACATTCCCCGGTTTCCGATCATTGCCATAACGGGCAAAAACAGCTCGATGGCAACGATCATTTTGCAAAAGCCAATCAGCACCGAACTCCCGATAATGACTGATGGTTCTGAAGTCGTGGCATTGATATAATTCAGTATGCTGAGCAAAACCAGCACCAGGGTGAGTTTATCCCGGACTTTGAATCGCATTTTCAGTCTTAAAACAATCGGCATTGCAGCACCCATCCCGATCGTTGTCGCATAGTTGGCCCATATGTAATATTCCGAAAGCATTCCGGTTCCACCCACCATATAGCTGATGTTCCCCGTATACACTCCGCCCAACGGCATTACGATAGCCATCAGGAGAACAATGAGCAAAAGCTGGACGAGTTTCGGCACCCAATCGCTGTATAATCCTTTATTGTACATAGTTTATTTAAATTGTATATAGGCTCGAAGCTGGATGTGGGGAGCTGGATGTAATACACTTTGGAACTTCAAGCTTCCCGCATCCATCACCCAGCCTTACTTTTTAATCGCAATATTCATGTTCATCCCGGCGCTCAGCTTTTCAATATCTTCTTTTTTATTGGAACCGGTAAATTCTATCCTTACCGGAATCCTTTGCTGAACCTTGATGAAATTTCCCGTAGAGTTATCGGTAGGCACACTTGAATACCTTGACCCTGTAGCCGCAGAGATGGCGGTCACTACTCCTTCAAACTGCTTTCCACCGAGTGCATCGGCCGTCATCATCATTTTTTCACCGATTTTCACGTTCGGCATCTGGCTTTCCAGGAAATTGGCGGTTACCCACTTCTGCTGGTTTAAAACAATGGTTGCCACCTGCTGTCCCGGCTGGATCAGCTGTCCTTCGGAAATTGTTCTTCTCCCCATGACCCCGTCGTAAGGGGCAGTGATTACCGTATACGAAAGATTGATTTTTGCCATATCCAGAGCCGATTTTGTTCTTTTGATCTCAGCATCGATAATTCCGAATTTGCTTTTCACCTCGGTAGTAGAAAGGTTAGCTGATCTTTTCTGATTAACCAGAGTTTCGTAAGCCGCTTTCTGCGCATCATACTCCGTTTTCACCTGGTCGTACTGCTGGCGGGTTACCGCTTCGGAGGCCAATAAATTTTTATAACGGTTTAAATTCTGTTCCGCATTCCACAGCCTGGCTTTTGCTCCGGCTATATTGGATTCCATCACATTCACGTTGTTGGAAACGGTATTTACCGATGAGTTGGTGGCCGCACGCTGGGCCAGCGCATTCTGATAGGCTGCTTCCGCCTGCCCGATCTGCGTTAGAATTTCACGGTCGTCGAGAACTACAAGCGTATCCCCTTTTTTTACCTTTTGGTGCTCAATGAATTTAATTTCTTTAATGTAGGCCGAAACCCTTGTGTTGATCGGGTTGATGAATTCCTCTACTTGCGCCGCTTCCGTGTAGGTTTTGTCGCCGATGTGGAAATATTGGGCAATCAGCCAGTACAGTCCGAAGCCGATCACGGCAAATACGACGATATTGGAAATAATTGCTTTTGCTTTATTTTTCTTCCTTGCCTTTTTATTGGCTGCACCTCCCGGATTAGCGGGAGCCTGTTGTGCCTGTGTTGTATTTTGTTTCTTGTTTTCCATTATTTTGAGTTTTAAAAATTATAGCGTTCCGGTAGATTTTAAAAGATTATAGTATTGATACAGCATATTGATTTCTGCATTGGCATAATCCAGCTCCGATTGAAGTTTCTGGTTCTGCGCATCGATCATTTCGGCTTGTACGGCCAATTGATTGAGGTATTTGGCTTCCGTAATCTTATAGTTCTCCTCGGCCAGCTTTTTGGCATCATTCAGGATGTCTGCCTGCTGGATCGATTCCTGGTATTTTACATAAGCTGCATTTACCGCCATATCAATATTCTGCTGCGTAAGCGTCATGGCATCACCCGCCTGGTTTTTCTGAATTTCACCCAGCTTTACCCTTTCCTTCGTTTTATACAGGTTATCGATATTATAGCTGAGAGAGATCCCGGTCTGCCATCCGCCTGCATACATATCCAGGACGGGATTCCGTGTGGTAATGGGCCGTTGAACAGAATACCCTCCGAAACCGGCGATGGTAGGCATCTTATCGGTCTTGATAATTTCGATGTTCTTATCGGCAACTTCGATGTTGGTCTTGGCAGACTTCAGTAAAGGATTACTTTCGTGGGCGAGGTTCAGGTAATACGGCATTCCGATTCCGGCCTCTTTTATTTCTAGGCTCTCAACCGGAATAATTTCGGTATCTTCCGGTAATCCTAAAGCAATATTCAGATTGTAATTCAGGATCTTTCTGTTGTTGATTAAAGTTAAAATCCCCTGGTCCAGGTTTTTGATGGCCAATTCACCACGGATGACCTCATTCCGGGTAACCATCCCCTGCTGATAGAATTTCTGGATATTTTTCAGCCTTTCCTGGGCGAGTTTTTTGTTGTTCTCAAAAACTTTCTGCTGGTTGATAATTTTATAGACATCCAGGTAATTGGAAATTACGAGAAACTTCACATCCTGTTTATTCTTTTCCAGATCAAGCTCGGAAAGCTGTTCGCGGAGCCCGGCCATTTCTATTGATCTGTTGACCAATCCTCCTTTAAAGATCAGTTGGGTAGCCTGTACCGCGTATGAACTTCCGTAGTGTGGCATCGCAATAGTGGTTGTGTTGGAAAAATCTTTATCAATAGCCAATGCGTCACCCAGATAAAACTGGCTCATCGAAGCCGTTATCGCGGGTAATTTCTGAAGTTTTACGATTTCTTTATTCTGCCTTGCAATATCGATGTTTTGTGCGGAAACTTTTAACTGCTGATGATTCTGTACGGCAAGTCCGGCCGCTTCGTCTGCGGTCATCTGCCTTATTTCCTGTGAAAAAAACAGCGCAGGAAATAACCCTATCACGAGTGACAGTGCTGTTTTTATGTTCTTTACCATGTTACCTTGTTTTACAGATACAAAGGTAGGACAGCTACAAACTCAAACAAATGTTTAAGAACTGGAAAAAGATGTTCAAATGTAAGATTTCAGCTTTCGAACTGCTTTCTGTAATCGGAAGGACTTTCTCCCAGGTGTTTTTTGAAAAAGTGTGAAAAAGAATACGGATCGCTGAAACCAAGTATGGAAGAAATCTCGGAAACAGGCTTACTGGACGAATTCAGCAACACTTTAGCCTCGTTCGCTACAATCAGTGCAATGACCTGGCTCGCAGACTTTCCCGTAATATCTTTTACCACCGCCGAAAGATGTCTGGTTGTCATAGACTGACGTTGAGCATAAAATTCAAGACTTCGTTGGGTCTGGTGATATTTTGACAGGTCATTCAGGAAAATGAAAACAATTTCTTCCTGTCTCGACATCTGGCTCATGGAATTGCTGTCCTCTTTCGAAATAATTCCGGCCATCTGATAGCAGAATACGGAGAACAGATGTTCCACGATCTCTTTTTTATACGTCATCTCCGTCTCCGAATCCAGGATGTATTTCAGAAAATTAACGCTCTTCCACACCACATCCATTTCGGCAGGCTCAAAAGGCACCCCGATATTCATCTGCTGCCTGAAATAGCGGTAGGTAATCAACCGGTTAAACTTTAAGGATAACGTTGAAATGAATTCCCTTTTGTAAGAAACCATCCTCGACTGGAAATCGTCGCTCACAGAAATCATTTCGTAAACCGTCTGCGGATCGGTCACCATAAACATATTGGCAGAAAGCTCCAGATCCCGGAAATGCTGCTTGAGCCTGATGGTGCCGCTTCTCACAAAGATAAATGCCGGATTATCAGGACGGAAAGGCTTATCGACAGCAATTCTCTCGAAAATATTATGTTGCGTAAAAATTTCAACGCCGAATTTTTCCAGGATAGACATAAGACAAATGTAAGCAATCTGTTCAGCGATTGCAAAAATTTATTATTTTAGTGTTTTCCAAATTACTGATATGAGAAAGATCGATTTACTGTTTGCTGAATATGCCGAAAGCCACAGGAATTCTACCAACAAGCTGATTCACTGGATCTGTGTTCCGCTGATTTTCTGGACCATCCTTGGTTTTATTTCTATCGTACCCTCCAAATCAATCGGGTTCCGGTATATCGGGGAAATCAGTTATGTCAGTTTTATTGCCATCGGCCTGGTTACAGTTTTTTACATGAGGCTTTCTGTATTGATCAGTCTGATCATGTTTTTCGTTATGATTTTAATGGAAAGCTTCGCTTACGGAATCAATATCCGCTTCAAAGGAGATTCCTGGATGGTTTACCTCTCTGTTTTTATTGCCACCTGGATTTTACAGTTTGTCGGCCACAAGATCGAAGGCAAAAAGCCCTCCTTCCTGAAAGACTTACAGTTCCTGTTGGTCGGTCCGATCTGGCTCCTGAGCTTTGTTTTGAAGAAATTAGGAATCAGGTATTAGGGATGAGTAATGAGTAATGAGTAATGAGTAATGAGTAATGAAAGTTAATGCTCTGATTAGCTTTTAGTTTATCCCTGGATTTTTTTTATTTTTACATTTCTTTTATACACGAAATGCTTTTGTTTTCTTACAATTAAACATTGTATTAGGAATAAACTTTGTCTGCCTTCACGGTTTATAACAAAATAATTTAAGCGGATATTACTACTTGGTCTCTTCCGATTCTTTATTAATCTTCCAAAGCATAAACGGCAAAACTGGCGAGCCAATGGTCTCCGCCATAGTTTCCCTGAAAAAGCAAAGGCAATCCATTGTTTAAAAACCGGACCGCTGTTTTCTCAAATTCGTTTTTCAAAGGGTGATGGGCGGGAAGTGATTGGGCAATGCCTTTCATGCACCACGCTCTGGTAAAGGACAGCCCCACCAAATGAACCGTCTGGTAATCCGACAGATCGCTTACCACCGGAATTTTTTCGATATTTTCAAGGCTTTTTTTATCGTAAAATTTATTCAGCCAGGAAACAAATTCTTTCTGTGGCAATACCCTCCGCATCAGATCAGCAATTTCCAGGCTGGGCGAAAAGAAATCCGATCCGTCCGGCTCCAGATAAGCGGGCGTTTTGGTATTGTTCAGGTAAAAATATTTAGCTTTTTCAACAAGTTGTTTCTCAAACTCTTTATCACCGGTTGCGCGGGCCCAATCCAGTGCAAAAACCATGGCAAATGCCGTATTTGGGTGGACGCCCGTTCTATTAGGATACGTCTGTTTAGGTAAAAAAGTTTTCCAGGAACTCAGGATTTTATCGGTTAACGGTTTTAAATTCTGATGCCAGATTTTAGCCTTAGGATCATTCCAGGTAGCCAGCTCTTCATCCAGCTTTAAAAGCCACGCCCAGCCGTAGGTTCTCTCAAAGGTTCCGGTTAACTGGTACTTGGTAAAATAATCAGCTTCGGTCTGAAGGTTTTCTTTTTTAAATGAATTTTCAAGAATCGCTTCAATGTCTTTCGCTACGGATAAATTAGGCTTTGTCTTCAGCAGACGCACCAGCATCCAATGCCCGTGAACCGAGCTGTGCCAATCGAAACAGCCATAAAAACTGGGATGCAGATCTTTTGGGCTTAGCGAAACCTCATTTGCCGTATTGATGATATGTACCGTCTTATTCGGATATTCCTGATTGATGCAATGAAGTGGTTTCTCAGATAATTTAACGGCCATTTCGTCGGTAAGTTTGGGTACTTCCTGGGCAAAGATCAGAAACGGAGCTAATGTAAAGGCTAAAAGACTTTTTTTCATTTGATAAAAATAAAATATTTTCTTTATTTTACATAAAAAACAAATGAATGAAAATGAAATTTCTTATCTTATAAGAAAATGTATCTTCAACGTATACAATAGCCTTGGTCCTGGTCTTTTAGAAGTGTATACCAAAAAATTTTAATTTATGAACTTGAAGAAAATGACTTAGAGATAAAGTCAGAACTGCCAGTTCCTGTAGTTTATGATAACAAAAAATTTGATTTAAACTTTAGGGTAGATATTCTCGTCGAAAACAAGGTCATTTTAGAATTAAAATCAGTAAAAAATCTTGAAGAAATTCATTATAAGCAATTACTAACTTATCTGAAACTTTCTGATAAAAGGCTTGGGTTGCTTGTAAATTTTAATACAACGAATATTCTTGATGGAATTAAAAGAGTTGTTTATAACTTGTAATTTCGCACGCAGATCTTGCAGATTGCGCAGATTAATTTTAATAGTGGACACGTTCAATGTATTTAAACTAAATACTTTACAAGCATTACTAGAATAAAATTACTTAAAATAATTAAAAATCTGCGATATCTGCAAAATCTGCGTGAGATTATTTAACATATTATCTTTAATGGGTAAAGATCAGTCAAAGATTCAATAGTAGGCATCCATCAGAATTAAATTATTTTCAACAATAAAAAATCTGCGGCATCTGCAAAATCTGCGTGAGACTCTAAAATCCTATTTTCCCAGCACAAACACCGCCGGGATCTTATGAAGTTCCGGTTTTTGCTTTTGCCAGTCTTTGATGGTTTTTGTTTTGATGAATTCGTGTTCAGGATCGTTGATGTTCGCGGCAATGCAGAGCTTGGTATTGGGTGACAGAAACTTCGTCAGGTCCTCAAAAAGCGGGTTGTTCCGGTACGGTGTTTCCATAAAGATCTGCGAATAGCCGGTTTTCTGAACCTGAGCTTCCAGTTGTAGGATCTGTTTTTTCTTTTCCCCTCTGTCAATCGGAAGGTAGCCGTTGAAGATAAATTCCTGACCGTTGAATCCGCTTGAAATTAACGCCAGAATAATCGATGACGGACCGGAAATGGGAATGACCCTGATATTTTTCTCATGGCACCATTTCACTATCAGATTTCCCGGATCAGCAATACAGGGAAGCCCGGCTTCGGAAAGCAACCCGAAGTCCTGCCCTTTCAGCATCAGTTCCTGCGCTTCTTTAATATCTGCATTTTCCGTGTATTTATCCAAAAGAAAAAGCTTCAGATCGGATTGTTTTTTCTCAGGAGCAAAAAACTTAACCATTTTTCTTGCCGTTTTCTCATTCTCCACGAAGAAATAGTCCGTCTGCATGATGTAATCTTTGATTACAGGAGCGAAGTGGGTTACCGATGTATTTTCCGAAAGATAAGCAGGAAGTAAAAAAAGCATGATATCGTATTTGTTATTTAAAGTATAAGTAAATGATTATTAAAGTAAAACCTGTCCGGCGATTTTATCGCAGCCCATTTTCAAAAGCTGAAAAACATGTTCGAATTCATCCGGTCCGCCCCAGTACGGATCTGGAACTTCTGCATTTTCATGGTCGCCCAGCACTTCCAGGAAAAGAGAAACCTTCTGCCGCTGTTTTTCAGTTCTGGCTTTTGAAACCACATCGGCCATCACATCGATATCCATACAGTAGATCTTATCGAACTTTTCAAAATCCGCTGCCGTAAGTGGCCGGGATCTCTGCTTTGAAATATCAATTCCGTGGCGTGCAGCGGTCTCAATAGCTCTTGCATCCGGGTGCTTTCCCTCGTGCATGGAAATTGTACCGGCCGAATCTACTAGATAATCCACAGGAACTTTCGTCTTCATAATCCCTTCGGCCAGCGGGCTCCGGCAGATGTTTCCGAGGCAAACCATTAATATATTCATTGTATAAGATACTTACGGTTGTTCAACTTAATTAAGCTACAAAGCTAAATAAAAAATGAAGAATAAAATTATTCTTCATTTTCAATATTTAAATCAATATATTGTTTATTGTCTGATCCTTTCTCCCAACTCTTTCACGTATTTCTTAATCTCTTTATCGATTTTAGAAACATCCTTAATGGTATCACAAGCGTACATTACTGTTGAGTGATCTTTCCCGCCCATTTCAGCACCGATTTTGGTAAAAGTGGAATTGGTAAGCTCCTTGGCAAAGTACATCGCCAACTGTCTCGGAAGCGCAATCTCTCTCTTTCTTGTTTTAGATAAAAGCTGCTCTTTTTTAATTCCGAAGTAGTCGCACACCACATCCTGAATATAAGGGATATTGATAACTTTCTTCTGGGTCGCAGCGATCTTATTGATAGTCTCTTTCAATAAATCAAGACTCAGATCCGTTTTATATACCGTAGAATAAGCAATTACCGAATTAATGATTCCGATAAGCTCTCTTACATTTGTCTTTGCTTCTGCAGCCAGGAAATCAAGCATATCATCCGGAAGAACGATTCCATCTCTGCTCAGTTTATCTATGATAATTTTCTTACGGGTAGAAATATCTGGAGATTTGATCTCTGCGGAAAGTCCCCATTTGAAACGGGAAACAATCCTGTCCTGGATATCCATAATATCGGCCGGTGCTTTATCGGAAGTCAGGATAATCTGCTTTCCGTTCTGATGCAAATGGTCGAAGATATGGAAGAAGCTGTCCTGGGTAGCCGATTTTCCGGAAAGGAACTGGATATCATCAATGATCAGCACATCCACCATCTGGTAGAAATTTGCAAATTCTGTCTGCTTATGGGCTTTGGCTGCCGAAATAAACTGCTGGATGAATTTTTCGGAAGAAAGATAAAGAACGATTTTATCCGGGAACTGGCTTTTTACTTCCAGACCTACGGCCTGTCCCAGGTGGGTTTTCCCTACTCCGTAACCTCCATATAAAAATAACGGGTTGAAAGCGGTAGCACCGGGTCTTTTGGCAATCGATCTCGCTACGGTAGCTGCAAATTTATTACTTTCTCCTTCTATATAATTATCAAAAGAAAAATCTGATTTCAGGTTGGAATTGATATTTACTTTCTTAATTCCGGGAACAACAAAAGGGTTGACGATATTGGATGAAAAACCTTGCGGCATCGTCTCCTGTACTTTCGGGGTAGGCGTACTTTTACCTTTCATATTCATGGTAATCGGCTTGTCCACACCCGTAGGTTTGTTTTCGATTACAGAATACCATAACTTTACTCCTTTTCCGATATTTTTTTTCAGGGCAGCCGAAAGAAGGGACAAGTAATTATCCTCTATATATTCCTTGTAAAAATCACTCGGGACGATCAGCGTAAGGTTATTGTCCACCAACGAAAGCGGTTGCACCTTATCGAACAAAAGGTCGAAAGATTTTTCAAGTTTTTTAAGGTCAGAACTATCTTCAGCTGCGTTAAGATTATCGCGCATGAACTGAAGGCACCTCTGCCATATCATCATTAAATTTTCATCCATATATTATGCCCCGATTAATTCTTTTGTTAGTATTGTTTTTAGAAGGATGACAAAGGTCCATAATTTTTATTTTAAAAAAAAATATTGCACTTATTGATTATTTAAAAATATATTTGTATGTATAAATAAGCTACTAGCATGATACACACAACACACTCATTACGAGTACGTTACGGAGAGACAGACCCCATGAAATACGTCTACTACGGCAACTACGCAGAGTACCTCGAAATTGGAAGGGTAGAACTCTTCCGTAGCATTGGGATGTCATATAATGAGATTGAAAATCAAGGAATTTGGCTGCCTGTTTCAGAGTATAAAATTAAGTATTTAAAGCCTGCGTTTTATGATGAAAAATTGGAAATCCATACCTACATAAAAAAAATTCCAGGCGTAAAAATTGAGTTTGAATATGAAATTTTTAACGAAAAAAATATAAAAATTACCGAAGCTGCCACTACCCTCTTTTTCCTGGATGCCCAAACCAATAAAGTCATCAAATGCCCGGACTATCTCATGGAGCTGATTGAGGCTCACTGGAATAAATAATTTAAACTTAAGGCCGGAAGAGGGAAGCTGGATGCCGGAAGTTTCTTTTGTTACTATATTACTATCAACCTTTACTATTAGATTAAATGGTTATATTCTATCAATGGAAAGCTTTATTTAAAATTTCTGAACGCTTCCGTATTTTTACTTTTTTCATCATTAAATTACTTTGAATAAAAGATTTATGATTGAATTAACATTAAATAAGTCTGTAATTTAGCCATCAGAAAACGCTGAACAGAAAGAATATACTTACCTTGCATTCTTTTCAGCATATTATCATTTAAAAGAAAGATTTCATGAAGATCGCATTTTTAGGCCCGCATGCCAGTTTTACCCAGCTTGCCGCCAGCCAGCTTTTCCCGGAGGAAGAACTTTTGCCGCAGGGCAATATTTTAGACTGCTTCCATGCTGTTGAACGCGGAGAAGTAGATAAAGCTGTTGTTCCCCTGGAAAATTCAATTGAGGGAACGGTTTCCATGACATTGGATTACCTGTATAAAACTCCGGGCATCAGGATTGAAGCGGAAGCTGTTATGCCGATTGCCCATCACCTGATGGTTTATCCCGGCTGCGATACCGAACATCTGGAGAAAATTTATTCCCATCCGCAGGCATTGGCGCAGAGCTTTCATTTTCTGGATTCCCATTTTAAGGAAATTCCGAAACAGGAATATTCTTCAACGGCAGCAGCAGCGAAACATATTTCCGAAAACCCGGACCGAAACCTGGCGGCCGTCGCCAACCAGTTTGCGGCAGATCTCTACGGCCTGCAGATCATTCACCGCAATATCCAGGATATTGAGCAAAACCATACCAGATTTATTATTATATCAAAACAACAAGAAGAATATACCAATGATGCCCTGGAGATCCTGGGTGAAAAATCAGGATTGCTGATCACCCTCCCGGAAGACCATGCCGGAGGGCTTCACCAGGTGCTTTCTGTCTTCGCCTGGCGGAAGATGAACCTCAGCAAAATAGAATCCAGAACCCTGAAAACGGGACTTGGAAATTATTTCTTTTTCATCACCATTGTCGGCAAATGGGAATCGGCCTTGCACCAAAACGCCCTGGAAGAATTGGCAGCTTTGGGCACTGACACCGGCTTTTTAGGAAATTACAAGGAATTCCTTTTAAAAAGCTGACAAAATTTCTCATCAGACAATATGAATCCCAACCTCTTCAATATACGGTTAAAATAATTCAATTTTTTGATTATGATTCTAATCAATTTTAAAGCCCTGTTCATATCCCATGAACAGGGCTTTAAAATCATATCCTATTTTCATATTTCTCTAATTATGGATAAATATTATTTTATAGAAATAAATCAACATAAAAACATTATATAATCAATATTATTACTAATAAAGCTAAAAAAAACTAAAAAAATTTAATTAAAAATGATATTTTGCATAATATTTGATGCAATATTTTGTGAAAAACTATCTGAGAATAAACCTCTAACTAAATTAAATTTTTATGAACATGAAAACTAAAATTTGCAGTGCCATTTTAGCTTTAATGGCACTTCCTTTTGCGGCTCAGAACGGAGTGGGTATCAACACCACTACCCCGCAGGCTACCCTGGATGTGAACGGAAATTTAAAAATCCGGCAGGCTCCGACAGCAGCGTCCACCACAGGATACCAGATCCTGGCCATTAATCAGAACACAGGTGGAGACTTTGAGGTATCACAGGTAAACCCTCAGCTTATCGCAGACCTGGCGACTCAGGGAGGAACAACCGGCGTGGCGGCATCCGTCTACTCTGCCCGCAAAACATCCGGAGTTACCTTGGTTTCTTTAGGGATTTTCCCTACAGGATTCAGATCGGTAAACTTCGTCAACGCGGAAAGAACCGTAGGTTCTACTGCTGTATTTTCGGACGTGGACAATACGTACACCGTACCTAGTACTGGTGTATACGCTATCGGATTCAATTTCCGGTACGGTACGGGGATTCAGGCCGCTTTATTAACCAATTCCCCGGGCGTAGGGTTGGTAAGAACCAGAAACGGAGTATCTACGCTGATCGACAGCAGATCTTTCAGTGGAGCAAATTTAGGACTTCTCAGTCTGACAATTTCAGAATCGAATGTGAATTCCCTGTATCCTTTACAGGCAGGCGATAAGATTTCTTTCGGTCTTACCGGATCTTCATTGCTGGATGGTAATATACTAGGTACCAGTACAAGTTCTTTCTATATTTATAAAGTATCAAACTAAATTTATTTTATCAAAACAAATTTTTTACAATTTAATTACTAACCGTGTTAATCACTATATCTTAATTTTAATCCATTATACCATGTATAGTGGATTAATTTTTTATTGCTGTAAACATTTGATTATATTTGATAACCTAATGATTTGAAATGGCGTACGCAATCATCACTATAACCATACTGGTAATCTGTATTTTCAACAATTACAATGAAAGAATCAGGAAACTGGAACGGGAAATTGCCGAACTGAACCGTAAAATAAACGAAGAAGGTTTGTCCAGATATTCCGGCGTAGCTGAAGAAACTGCTGATCCTGCTATAATTACAGAAACACAGAAAATTCCTGTACTTTCAGTTTCAAGCACAACGGAAAATAAGGTTCCACAGGAAAAAGATTGGCTTGCACCGGTATTCGAATTTTTAAAGCAGAATGCCTTAACTATTATCGGGATTTTCACATTGGTCCTCGGCATCGGCTATTTCGTGAAATATGCGATCGACAAAAACTGGATTGGTGAGACATCTCGGGTCGGCATCGGATTTCTGGCAGGTGCCTTGATCATGGGAACCGGCCATTTTCTCCGGAAAAACTACGCAGCATTTGCTTCCATCATTACCGGAGGCGGGATTGCCGTTTTGTATTTTACGATCACCATCGCTTTCCGGGAATACCATTTGTTTTCACAAACAACTGCTTTTTCAGTTACTTGTTTCATAACCTTACTGTGTATTGTGCTTTCGTACTCCTACAATAGCGAAATCCTGAATATTTTTTCTTTATTCGGAGGGTTTCTCGCTCCTCTCATGATCAGCTCAGGGGAAAGCAATTACTTTTTTCTTTTCACCTATCTTACCGTCTTAAACATCGGGATGCTGGCTGTAGTCTATCTTAAAAACTGGAAAAGCGTAGGCTGGATCTCCTTTATTTTTACGGCGGTGTACCTTGCTTCCTGGACGGCGGACCAAACGCAAATACAGAGCGTCTACTTTTACATTGTTACTTATATTATCTTCTATCTGTTTGCCTTACAGAATTATTTTAAGAAAAACACACTGCTTCCTTATGATATTCTCATGCTTGTGCTGATCAACTTCACGGGCATTACCGGACTGGTCTATATTTTTGAAACTTTGAGATATGAACCGGTGATTATTTTTCCTGTAATTTTTGCACTGGTAAACCTGGGCTTGCTGTACAGGGAATATTCAAAACAGAACTTCGGAATTAACTATTCCGTTTTCGCAGGGATTACAGTAAGCCTTTTTACCGCTGCCGTTGCTTTACAGTTCAAGACCCATTTAATAACGAGCGTTTGGGCGATTGAAGCTACCCTTCTGCTGTTTATCTGGAAAAAAACAAATCTCAGTATTTTTAAAATATGCTTTTATATTCTGTTTCCCCTGGTGATTATTGCCCAGCTGGTTACGTGGGCCGAATATTTGGATGCTAAGAATCTTCCTATAATTTTCAACCCTATATTCCTGACAAGTGCAGTAACGGTGATCACCACTTTTGTAAACTTAGTACTGCTGAGAAAACTGTCAGATTTTAAGGATGAAAACAGCAGTTTATTTGAAAACGCTTTCACTATAATCAGCTATAGTGTGATTTATGTTGCCCTTTTGCTGGAAATCGTTTACCAGATCTCAGAAAAGCCCTGGATTGTTATTTTCAGTACCGCGATGCTATACAGCCTGTATTTTGTTTTTATCATTTTATTATTCAGAAAAAAACTCGAGATCAATACCATTCTCGAAGCAGTGCTTCTTTATGTATTTTTTGCACTGATTATTTTTAATACATTGATTTCCGGCACGGGAATCGTGTCGGATCATCTTTTACAACTAGTCCCTTTTGCCTTTTATGTGATGTACCTTTTGTATTGGATTCCGTTTATTGTTGTACTGCTGACCATTTTGCCACGATCGGGTTTCCTGAAAATAAAACTTTCGTATTGGTGGGTTTCCCTGGCCATCGTTACAGCCATTAGCGGTGAACTGTATAATATGTATATTCTTTTCAATGCCGGAAACATTTCAGATCTGTCTCCGCTGACCAAACATTTTAGCCTTCTGTACCTCCCGATTATCTGGGCAGTGCTGGCAAGCGCTTTCCTTTACAAAGGCTTAAAAAGTGACGTTGCGGAATACAGCAAGATCGGCTTTGCGCTTATTGCGGTGATGATTTTTAAACTCTATTCCTACGACGTATGGAAAATGGATAATGTGTCGAGGATTACTGCCTTTATTATTCTCGGAATCATCTTATTGCTAAGCTCATTCCTGTTCCAAAGAATCAAAAGAATGATAAGGAACATGGTGGAAAAAAAAGATGAAAACACTGATTCTGAAGAGATAACAAACTAAAGTATTTCCGGATGATATTCATATTATTATAAAATTTTGTTTACATTTTGCAAAAAATACCTATATTTATCACGTTTTTAATAGTTACTTATTCCAAACCATTATGAAAAAATTATTCTACTCTTTTTTATTATTGTCTTCAGCAACGCTTTTTGCTCAGAAGAATACCTCGACACGTTTTGCAGTTGCCAATGATATTGTTGGAACAGTAGATATGTTCAGTACAAACCTTAAAGGTTATGTACAGAGCTCGCGTACTTTTAAATCGGCAGCTGAACTTCCTCAAAATCTGAAAAAGTTCAATGCGATCGCAGCAAACGGATTGGTAGAATATAAACTAAAAGCTGGATTAGGCACTTTGGACCGATTGGCTTTGTCTGATCTTAACGCACAATACAATCTGGCTAAAAACACTCCTGTATTAATCGACGGGTATGAATTTGCCAATACGGACACCCTGGTATACGGAGACCTGCTGAGCAATGTTCAGGTGGTTGACAACAAAGGAAGCAAAGCAGTTTCTGTAATGACAAAAAAGTAATCGCTTAAAACCTATAAATGAAAGGATACTCAGTTGAGTATCCTTTTTCCTTTTAATATTTACCGTTCCATTTCTTTTTCAGTTCCTCGTAGATTTTCTTTTCGGTAGCATTGTTACCGGGCTCATACAGTTTAGCATTTTTAATTTCTTCCGGTAAAAAATCCTGGTCTACAAAATTCCCATCATACGAATGGGCATATTTGTATTCTTTTCCGTAATCCAGGTCCTTCATCAGTTTGGTCGGTGCATTTCTCAGGTGAAGCGGCACCGGAAGATTCCCGGTTTTCTTTACCAGAGCCAGTGCTTCATTAATGGCCATATACGTTGAATTGCTTTTCGGGGAAACAGCCAGATAAACGGCGGTCTCACTCAGGATAATTCTCGCTTCCGGATTTCCGATTACATTTACTGCCTGGAAACAGTTGTTTGCAATCACCAATGCATTCGGGTTGGCCAGGCCGATGTCTTCCGAAGCCAGGATCAGCATTCTCCTCGCGATAAACTTAATATCTTCACCCCCGGCCAGCATGCGGGCCAGCCAATACACTGCTCCGTTGGGATCACTTCCCCGCATGGATTTGATGAAGGCTGAAATAATATCATAATGCTGTTCCCCGTTTTTGTCGTACAGCGCCATGGTTTCCTGTAAAACCTCCAGGACATCTTCATTGCTGATTTCCTTTTTTCCGGAATTTTTAAACTGATTCAGCACCAGCTCCACCGAATTGATGAGCTTGCGGGCATCCCCTCCTGAATATTGGATGAAGGCTTCTTTTTCAGCAATTTTAAAAGAAGTGTTTTCATCCTGATTGTATCTTTCAGAAGCAATGTCTATCAGCTCTTCCAGTTTTTCATAAGTGAGAGCCTTTAAAATATACACCTGGCTTCTAGACAGTAAAGCAGAAACCACTTCGAAGCTCGGATTTTCCGTGGTAGCACCGATCAGGACAATCCAGCCTTTTTCTACGGCGTGAAGCAGGGAATCCTGCTGGGATTTGTTGAAACGGTGGATTTCATCGATAAATAAGATCGGTGATTTTCCGGAAAATAGGTTTTGCTTTTTTGCATCCTCAATTACATCGCGGACGTCTTTCACTCCGGAAGAAACGGCAGAAAGCTTATAAAATTTCCGGCCCGAGTTTTCGGAAATGATTTCAGCCAGCGTTGTCTTTCCTGTACCAGGTGGGCCCCAGAAAATCAGGGAATTCAGGGAATTGTTTTGCATCATTTTCCTGATCGTTCCCCGCTCTCCCGTAAGGTGCTCCTGCCCAAGAACATCATCCAGGGTTTTGGGTCTCAGTTTTTCAGCTAATGGAATATTTTGATTCAAAATTTTTCAGATTTAAAGTAGTTAAAATTAATGGCCGTATTCAAAAACAGCAACGGTTTTCAGGATTTATTTCGGCAGGATCCGTAAATCGACAAACACCGTAATTTCTCCGGTGAACAGACCTTTACCGCCCTGAAACTTCTAACAAATTTAAACTAATTTTCAATTTTTTACCCTATTTTTGCATTGTTTTGAAACTTACATTCAATAAAATAATCACTTTTCCTCTGGTAATCCTGATCCGGTTTTACCAATGGTTTATCTCGCCGCTGCTTCCCAAAAACTGCCGTTATGAGCCGACGTGTTCCCACTATATGGTAAAAGCACTGCAAGTTCACGGTATCTTTAAGGGGTTTTGGCTGGGTGTAAAAAGAATTTCAAAATGCCACCCCTGGGGCGGAAGCGGATATGATCCCGTGCCACCAAAAAACTAACATTTAAATAAACAAACTATTAAAAAAATAGAAATGAATAATATTTTTTTCAGAATGTATCTCGTCATTTTTGCGCTGATTACCCAATGTCTTTTTGCGCAGAATTACCCGGACGGCCTGTCCGACGGAACCTTACATGTAAATTCAGCCAATGTTCCAGTAAAGATCTATTCTACCACGGAAATTCAGGACCTCAATGAATTTGCCGATAAGCCGATTAAAGAAAATGTACTGGTTATTCTTAATGAATCCAATTTCGAACCGGCTTACGTGAATTACAGTACGGCGACACTGGCTAAATTTAAAATGGTGCATTATCAGTTTCTGGATAAAAACTTTAAGCTGATCGATACGCCTGCAACAAGCGAAAACATCGATACTTTTAAATATGCGGTTAAAACACAGAAACCGATTACGGAGGCTGATCAGGTAAGTCTTGAAACCCCTTTCAAAATCTGGGATCCTTCCAAAGGCATCCAGCTAGGGCCTGTTACCCTTCACTTCTACAGTCTGATGTTCATCTTTGCTTTCGGTTTCGGATATGTTCTGATGAGCAGGATTTTCAAGATCGATAACGTTAACCAGAAATACCTGGAGCCGCTTTTCACATGGACATTGATCGGAACGATCCTGGGGGCAAGAATGGGACACGTGATTTTTTACCAGCCGGAACTTTTCAAAGAAGACTTCTGGAGTGTATTTTTACCGATCAGCACCAAAAACGGACTGAAATTTACAGGATTTTCCGGACTGGCAAGCCACGGGGCTACGATCGCCCTGATCCTGACAACATTGTATTATTCATTTAAAATCATCAAAAAAAATCCGTTCTGGGTATATGACCGTTTGGGAATCGTGGTTTCCTTGGGTGGTGCTTTTGTAAGATTAGGAAACTTCTTCAACTCGGAAATCATCGGGAAGCCGGCCGATCCCAATTCGCCTTTCGCATTGTTGTTCCCACAGCAGAGCAGCGAATATGGGGTAACGGTTCCGCGTTATCCGTCACAGTTGTTTGAAGCTTTCGGCTACGTTTGTCTTTTCGTGCTGTTGTGGATCCTGTACCGAAAAACCAATAAAAAATACCAGCAGGGGTGGCTGTTCGGGTTGTTCTTCATTATTCTCTGGGCCATCCGCTTCTTCGTGGAATTCCTGAAAGAGCCTCAGGGAGACGAGTTCATCCAGTTCGGAGGACTGAATACCGGACAGATTTTATCCATTCCTTTCATGATCGCCGGAGTCATCATCATGATTGTTTCTAAAAAATTCAGAATTACGCAGGCGGAAAACGAGAAACCTGAGTAAGACTCAATTCAAAATAAAAAAAAGGCAAGTTTGTATCAATGCAAACTTGCCTTTTTTTATTCATATTAATCTGCTTTTAAGCCGATTTTTTAAACTTTGATGAATGTCCGAAGAATCATT
Source organism: Chryseobacterium sp. SORGH_AS_0447 (assembly GCF_030818695.1). NCBI lineage: Bacteria > Pseudomonadati > Bacteroidota > Flavobacteriia > Flavobacteriales > Weeksellaceae > Chryseobacterium > Chryseobacterium sp. SORGH_AS_0447. The sequence continues at coordinate 3,310,836 of NZ_JAUTAR010000001.1, forward strand.
TTTATTGGTAAATTCAGTGCTTTATTGAAAAATATGCTGACCAATTTGGTTCAGAAAGAGGATGAATTAAATATCTTAACAACCATCATTACAGCGCTTTTACCACCAGGCTGTTCAGTTCCGTGAAAACATTTCCGAATTCATGGATGACATCGGTAGGAAGCATCGATTCCCTGGAGTATTTTTCCGAAGCGAATTCGGCGGCCCGGCCGTGAAACCAGACTCCTAGAATAGCCGCTTCTTCCTGCGAATAGTTCTGTGCGGAAAATGAAGTTATAATTCCCGTTAAGATATCGCCGCTTCCGCCTTTTGCCAGTCCCGAATTTCCTGTAATATTATAGAACACCTTCCCTTCCGGCGTCACGACCTGAGTATGATGATCTTTCAATACAATATATAAATGGTGCTCTTGTGCCTTGGCTTTGGCTAGCTCAACCCGTTTAAAAGAATTTTCCGTAGCTCCGAACAGCCGTTCAAATTCTTTGGGATGCGGGGTGATAATGGAGTTCTCTGGGATCAGCTTTATATTCTTAGGATCCTGGGAGATCATATTCAGTGCATCGGCATCCAGAACCAAAGGTTTTGCATGATTTTTAAGAAAATCAAGAAAGGCTTTTACCGTTTCTTCACCGGTTCCCAGTCCAGGGCCGATTCCGTAAACAGCATGCTCATCGATTTCAATATGGCTGACGAGATCCGTACCTCCTTCGATAAACATTGCTTCCGGGTTGGAAGCCTGCAAAATTTCATAGCCGCATTTCGGAGCAAGAGTAAAAGTAAGGCCCGCACCGGTTTTCAATGCCGCCTTTGTTGATAAAACCGCCGCTCCTATTTTGCCATAGCTTCCTCCGACAATGATGGCTTTTCCGTACGTGCCTTTGTGGGAAAATTCCTGTCTCGGCCTGAAAATCTGTTTGACGGCTTTATTATTGATCACAAAGTTTTCCGTTTCCGTTTCGGCCATATAATCTTCGCTGATGTTGATGTCCAGAATCCGTACTTTTCCGGCAAACTTTCCGGTTTCGGGATGAAGGAATGTCTTTTTCCAAAGCTGAAAGCTCAAGGTATAATCAGCCTGGAAAATAATGGCGTTTTCCGGAGAAACAGAATCGGCAAAAAGTCCTGAAGGAAGATCGATTGAGATTTTAATATTGCTCTTTGTATTTAACAATCCGATAAGGTCTTTCAATTCTCCTTCCAACGGCCTAGAAAGCCCGGTTCCGAATAACGCATCAATGATGACGGTCCTGCTGTCGAAACGGTAGTCCTTCGCTTCTTTGAATTCCCTTACCGTAATTCCCGAAATTTCTTTTAAATCTCTGAAATTGATTTGCGCATCTGAAGAAAACTTTGCCCTGGAATTGGTAAATACATCGATATCAAAACCTTTCTGGTACAACATCCGTGCTATAGCGAAACCGTCGCCGCCATTGTTTCCGCTGCCGCAGAATAAGGCGAAATTCCGGTGGTTTTTGCAGTTTTCGGAAATCCAGTTTACACAGGCTTCTGCGGCCCGCTCCATGAGCTGTATGGAAAGCACGGGTTCATGTTCTATCGTATACTGATCACCCTTTTGAATTTGCTCTGCTGTGAAGATTTTCATATTTTGAATGCTATTAGTGTTTCATTAGCAATTTACGAAAACTAATGCTAAAAAGAATAGCCTTGTGGTATGAATAAAGTTGATTTTTTACAATATGCCACTAAAATTTTATATCATAAACAAAAGAATTAATTTTTTTTTGTACCTTAAACCTTTATTTTTTCGGAATAATAAATTAAAAAAATACGTTATGGGATTTGTAAAAGAATTTAAAGAATTTGCCTTTAAGGGAAATGTCCTTGACCTTGCGGTGGGGGTAATCATTGGAGCGGCATTTAGTGCCATTGTAAAATCATTTGTAGATGACATCATCACGCCTCTGCTGCTGAATCCGGCGCTGGAGAAAGCCAATGTAAAAAACATTGCCGAACTTTCCTGGAACGGTGTAAAATACGGAAGTTTCTTATCCGCGGTTATCAGCTTCTTTATTGTGGCGATGGTGCTGTTTCTTCTGATTACGGCAATTAATAAACTTCAAAGAAAGCCGGAACCGGTACCGGTAGTTCCTGCAGGACCAACGGAAGACCAGAAGCTGCTTGCGGAAATCCGTGATTTACTGAAAAGCAAAAACAGCTTATAAATAACAAAAGCACTTCAAAAACGAAGTGCTTTATTATTTTAAATATTAAATAATTCTTAGTGAATCTGTAAAATGCTGGAAATCTGTTCTGCCAGCGAAAGTCCGATCCGGTCCTGGGCTTCCAGCGTAGAAGCACCTGTATGCGGAGTCATGGAAATTTTCGGATGGGTAAGGATTTCTTTGGAAGGCATAGGCTCGTTGATGAAAACATCAAGGCCGGCAAACTTTACTTTTCCTGAGTTTAAAGCGTCGATCAGCGCAGCTTCATCAATCACTCCTCCTCTGGAACAGTTTACGATGGCTACCCCGTCTTTCATGATTTCAAATTCGCTTTTGCCGATCATATATCCGTCCTTTTGGGCCGGAACGTGAAGCGTAATAAAATCCGAATGTTTCAGCACGTCCTGAAGCGGTTCCGTTTCAATATCCACGTTAATGAACTGGTTGTTGTAGAATTTTACTTTAATGCTTGCCTTTCCGACGTTGCTGTCGGCAGCGATTACACGCATCCCCAATCCTAAAGCAATTTTAGCAACCTCCTGCCCGATTCTTCCCATTCCAACAATTCCGATGGTTTTGCCTTTCAGTTCGATCCCCGCAGCATATGCTTTTTTAAGGGACGCAAACTCAGTATCTCCTGTCACAGGCATTTTCCTGTTGGAGTCCTGCAAAAATCTTGCTCCTGAAAACAAATGCGCAAAAACCAGCTCGGCAACGGATTCTGAAGAAGCCGAAGGCGTATTGATTACATGAATTCCTTTTTCTCTTGCATAGTCTACATCAATATTATCCATTCCTACACCTCCTCTGCCGATAATCTCGATCGATGGGCAGCTGTCAATAAGGTCTTTGCGTACCTGCGTTGCACTACGCACCAAAATCGTACGGATTTTATGTTCGTTGATGTAATCCACCAGCTGCTCCTGAGGAACTTTGGTTGTAATTACTTCAAAACCTTTCTCCGTTAACGCATCAATACCGGATTGATCCAAGCCGTCGTTTGCTAAAACTTTCATAAAACTTTTTATTGATTTAATAAATTGGGAAAATTAAAGATCAATAATTGCTGCTGCAATATTTAATCGTTTAATCCTCACGATAATTTTTTTACTCTTCTTCTTCCTTGAAAACTTCAATCGTTACCTGCTTTTCCACAAGATCGGTGAATCTTCCTTTGTATCTTGTAGCTCTTACCAAATGGTTGTCTATCCAGTGGTAGTTTCCTCCTCTCGGCTTTCCGCACAATACGCTGTGGTATTTGAAACCATGCTTATCCAGCCAGTCGATGGTAATCTGCTTAAGGTTTTCGGTTCTTGAAGTGAAGAAGCAGATCTGGTGGCCTTCGTCGTACCATTTGTTGATGGTTTCAAGGGCATCCGGAAAAGGCTCACAGGTCACCATTCTTTCAGGTTCTTCATTCGGAACATCCTCCGTAATGGTTCCGTCGATATCAATTAAATAATTTTTTACGCCGTCCTTCAGAATCGGACTCAAGTGATCTATGTATTCTAATTCCATCATAAAAATTTGAATCGCAAAGTTAGGGTTTTTACGGCAAAAAGGCTCGTTAAACTTCCTTTATATTAAACTTTACTTAAAAAAGATGTATTTTATGAATATTATTCAATGGCCAATCCTCTTTTGAAGGATTTCAATTAATTTTTTTTATCAGGTGAAATTATCCCTTATCATCTATTTGGTACTATTGTTGGTGCTGAAATGTAAAAAATTGACAATGAAAATTCAACTGTTGACTCTGGGATTTTGTACAGCCGTTCTTTTATCCTGCAGCAAAAACCACAAATCACAGGAAACGGTTTCCCAAAACTCTGACAGCGTAACCATCACCCCACAGGAAAAAGATACCGTTCCCGCGGAAGAAATGAAAGCGCAGACCAAAACAGAAACCTATCAGTTAATCACCGGATCCAAATCGACTCCGGGAAGTATTAACACCAAGGATATTGAAAAGCTTTCAGAACCTTTACAGGCTATTGCCGCATTATACAGCGGACTTGGAGGTTCCAACTGCAAAGGTGAAAATTGCGGGCTTACGACTGCGTTGGGTCTTGGAAAACAGGGCTCTCAGCAGCAGAAAGATCTGGTAAAAAAATGGTTTGGAAAAGATGCTGCTGCGGAACAGCTGATCGCACAGAATTTCTACCAGGCTCCGAATTCCTCTTCTAATTTTTCAGATTTCAAATACCTGAATTTCGAGCAGAAAGGAGATACGGTAACTGTGAATTACAGTTTAATGACGTACAGCCATGGAGAAACTACGGATATTAAAGGTCCGGATCAGTTTTTAATTAAAGAAAAAACCATCGAAACCCTTCACAGGAACATCTGGAAAGACGTGAAATAATTCTTTTTTTAAATATTTACAACAGGCTGTTTTACTTAGGTAAAACGGCTTTTTTTATTTATAAATCCTCGATGTAAAACAATGCCGGATAAGCTGTAACTAATTATTAGCACTCCATCTTACCCAAGACCCTGATTGTTCAAAAAATATGATGTTTTACCAAAAATTTCCAAAATACATTTATTACACTTACATTTGTAGAAATGGAAGAATTTGTAGTTTTAGTAAATCCCGAAGATGAAGTTCTGGGCCTTATGGAAAAGCAGCAGGCTCATGTAAACGGCCTTTTGCACCGTGCTTTTTCCGTTTTTTTATTCAACCGGAAAGGCGAAATGCTGCTTCAGAAAAGGGCTTCCGGCAAATACCACTCCCCGCTGAAATGGACCAATGCCGTCTGTTCGCACCCCAGAACCGGGGAAACCTATCTTGAAGGGGCCTGGAGAAGGCTAAAGGAAGAACTGGGAATTGAGGCTGACCTTTCAGAGAAATTCCATTTTATTTACAAGGCAGATGTAGGCAACGGGCTTTGGGAACATGAGCTCGACCATGTTTTTACCGGCATTTTTGAAGATGAATTCTTATTGAATACCGATGAAGTGGAAGAAGTACGCTATATTTCCATGGAAGAACTGGATCAGGAAATGACGGAGCAGCCGGAACTTTTTACGGAGTGGTTCAAGATTATCCTGGAAGAATACAAACACCATTTTTCAAACCGATGAAAAAACAGATTGCAGCCTTATTGCTGTTTATGGGATCGCTGTTATTTTCCCAGTCGGTTCCGACGAAAGTCTATGAAAACGACAGTTACGCCATTACGCTTCCGGAAGGCTGGAAAGTAACGGATGATAACAAAATCATCAATATTTTCCCCGGCAACGAAGTCGGAGCCATTACCATCTCGGAATATCACGACCTGAACCTTCCGAAGACGGAAACCAAAAAATTTATCCTTGCCTTATACAAATCCTCCGATGACGAAAGTAAAATCAGAGCCAGGAGCGGAAAAAAAGGCTATACCGAATATCTTTACGAATATTTTGACGAGAAGCAAAAGCTGGTCTGGATTACGAAAGTCTTTCAGAAAGACAAAGACCTGTACCTGATCACCATCAACTGCGGGCAGAAATACTGGAACGGCAATTACATGAAGCTTTTCAACGAAGCTTTCGACAGTTTTAAAATAAAGAAATAAATATAAAAATTAAACATGAAGAAAACAGCATTGTACGACAAGCACGTATCTTTAGGCGCTAAAATCGTACCTTTCGCAGGATTTGAAATGCCTGTACAATATTCCGGAGTTACAGAAGAACATTTTGCCGTAAGAGAAAAGGCAGGTCTGTTCGATGTTTCCCATATGGGGCAGTTTTTTATTGAAGGCGCAGGTTCCAAAGAACTTCTACAGTACGTGACTACCAACAACGTAGACGCTCTTGAAAACGGAAAAGCTCAGTACTCTTGTCTTCCGAATGAAAACGGAGGAATTGTGGACGACCTGATCGTTTACAAAATGGAAGACGACAAATATTTCGTGGTGGTTAATGCTTCAAATATCGATAAAGACTGGAATCATATTTCCAAATACAATACCTTCGGAGCCAAAATGACGAACGCTTCAGACGATATGTCATTACTGGCCGTTCAGGGGCCTAAAGCAACCGGAATTCTTCAGAAGCTCACGGAAACCAATCTTTCCGAAATTCCTTATTATCATTTTACCGTAGGTGCTGTGGCGGGCGTAAATGACATCATCATTTCCAACACAGGATATACCGGAAGCGGCGGTTTTGAAATCTATTTCAGAAATGAGGATGCCGTAAAGCTTTGGGATGCGATCATTGAGGCCGGTGCCGAAGAAGGAATCATTCCTTGCGGATTGGCTGCCAGAGATACCTTACGTCTGGAAAAAGGGTTCTGTCTGTACGGAAACGATATCGACGATACTACCTCCCCGATCGAAGCCGGTTTGGGATGGATCACCAAATTCGACAAGGATTTTGTTTCCAAAGAAACTTTTGCCAAGCAGAAAGAAGAAGGGGTAACCAGAAAACTGGTTGGTTTTGAACTGACCGACAAAGGGGTTCCAAGACACGACTACCCGGTGGTTGATGCAGAAGGCAACGTTATCGGGAAAGTAACTTCCGGTACCCAGTCTCCGATGAAGAAAGTAGGTTTAGGTCTTGCCTATGTTGATAAGCCTCACTTCAAGCTGGGTTCTGAAATCTTTATCCAGGTAAGAAATAAAAATATTCCTGCCAAAGTGGTGAAAGCACCGTTTGTATAAACACTTACCTTCACTTTGTCAAAGTTCAAAATCTTTGACAAAGTTTTAGCGTTCAAAATACTGTAAAACCTGCTCCGTTGTAGGTTTTATTTTTTTAGGAGCTATTTCCGGCTTGGAATTTTATGCTGAGCCTGTCGAAGCACTGTATCTTTTTTATTTTACAGCATTCGGACAGATCTTCATTATCAGTAGAAAAGAAAAAAGGATGCAGTTTTTTTAAACTTCCGGTCTTTCAGAAGTGCTTATTACTTGCAGTAAAACTTCATAGGTTTTGAAAACCTATGAGGTCTGTACCGATTTCTGAATTCAGATAATTATTCTACGCCAAAAAAAGCCTTCAATTCCTCCACATTTTTCTTATCATTTCCAACAAAAATCTGGTCATCGGTGATGAAAACCGGACGTTTCAGAAACGAATAATGATCAAGCAGTAAATCTCTAAAATCATTCTCCGTCAGAGATTTTACATCCAGTCCTCTCTGCTTGATCTGGGTGGATTTTTTACTAAACAGTGCTTCGTACGAATCTGTTTTCTCATACATTTCGGCAAGTTCATCTTCGGTAACCGGTTCTTTCTTGATTTCCCGAACTTCCCAACCAGTAAGATCAAACTGGGCTAAAATCTTTCTACAGGTATCGCAGGTCTTCAGGTAAAATACTTTTTTCATTATTATTTTCAGCAGTTTATTTATTTTTCAGTTTCCAAAATTAAGATTTAATTCAAAGTTTTAAAAATTATAAATACCTTTAGTCAAATTTTTTGAGAATGGACAACAAACCGGTTACCTTTCAGTTTATTTCAGAACCTTCGGATGTAAATTACGGAGGAAACGTACATGGCGGAAGTGTAATGAAATGGATCGACCAGGCGGGTTATGCCTGCGCTACCACCTGGAGCGGAAACTATTCCGTAACCGTTTATGTGGGCGGCATCCGGTTTTATGAGCCGATCAAGATCGGGGAAGTGGTAAAAGTGGAAGCACAGGTAATTTATACCGGCTCTTCCAGCATGCACATTTCCATCAACGTATCTTCAAGAAACCTGAAACAGCCGATATTCGATAAGAAAACCCACTGCATCATCGTTTTTGTAGCGGTGGATGAAAACGGCAAAAAACTTCCTGTTCCCAAATGGATCCCCGAAACCGAAGAGGAAAAGCAGAAGGAACAGTATGCGATCCGGCTAATGGAGCTAAGGACGCAGATTGAAGATGAAATGAAACCGTTTTTATAAGCATGCAAAGAAAAGATTTTATCAAACTATCTTCACTGGGCTTCCTGGGATTATATGCCTGTGGAACGTCCAATTTTAAAAGCAATACAAAAACATTGGCTATTCAATTATACACTGTTCGCGATGCCATTTCCCAAGATCTGGAGAAAACGCTGGAACGACTTGCCGCATTAGGCTTTACCAGACTGGAAATCTACGGTTATAACGGAACATTCTTCGGAAAGACCCGGAATGAATTTCAGTCGATCCTGAAAAATACGGGAATGAAGGTGATCAGTTCGCATCACACCACCGGACTGCTTCACAAAGAGCAGGGAACCTTATTGGAAAACTGGAAAAAATCGGTAGAAGATCTCGATTTCATCGGTGCAGAATACATGGTTTGCTCCTATCTGTTTCCTGAAGAAAGAACCCTTGAAAATTATAAGAAGCTCTCGGAATTATTTAATACGTCGGGGGAAATTACGAAAACTGCGGGAATACAGTTTGCTTATCACAACCACGATTTTGAGTTTGAAAAATTTAATGAGAAACAGAATGTCTATGATTTTATTTTAAATAATTCTTCATCGGATCTCGTAAAAATGGAGCTCGACCTGTACTGGATGGCAAAAGCAGGAATCGATCCGCTATCTTATTTCGAAAAATATCCGAAAAGATTTCCGTTGTGGCATGTAAAAGACATGAAAGCCGGCTCAAAAGATTTTGCAGAAATCGGAAACGGGACCATTGATTTTGAGAGAATTTTTAAAGACCGTGAAAAAGCAGGTCTTCAGTATTGGTTTTTAGAGCAGGATTCGAGTGATAAGAATATGTTCGAAAGCATTAAAATAAGTAAAGAACATATTTCTGAACATTCTTATTTTAATTGAAATCCGATCAAAAAGATGAACCATGAAAAAAACGCTTCACTTTTTTTGTCTATTGATTATTATTAGCCTGAATTCACAGACACACCGGTTTATCTACGAACTTCAGTGGAAAATGGATTCTACCGATACAGATTACCAGAAATACAACATGATTCTGGACATCAATTCCAAAGAAGTCAAATTTTATGGCAGAAACCTGTTGGTTGCCGATTCCCTGAATAAAAAGTTTGGAAATATGGATAACAAGCATATTGATATGACCGGACAAGTAGTAAAGAGAAAAACAAATACTGCTGAAAATGAAAATTTTATCAATATTAAATTTGGATATTATTCATTTAAAACCACCGACAGAATAAACTGGAAGATCTCCGGCGAAACCAAACAGGTCCAGCAATATACGCTGCAAAAGGCGACTGCAACGTTTGGAGGAAGAAATTGGGTAGCCTGGTTCAGCAGGGAAATTCCTTTTAATGAAGGACCTTTCAAATTTTCCGGACTTCCGGGTTTGGTTTTCGAAATTTATGATACAAAGAAAAATTTCATTTATAATCTCATTAAAAGTCAGGAACTGCCGGATACGTATCACACAGAGAACTTTCTTGAATCCAATTTTGGAAATAAAGCAATTCCTATTACTGAAAAACTAAGGCAAAAGCTTTTAACAGAATTTTTTAATGACCCTTTTTCCTTTGAAAGAACAAATTTCACTAAAAATGACACCTTGAACATCAACATCAACGGAACACAGATCTCTACCGTCGATGAACTGAATGCTCAGGTTAAAAACATGCAGGAGGTCATCAAAAAGTACAATAATCCTGTTGAAATTGACAAGGCGATGCATTATAAAAATTAAAAATAATTTTTATCTTTGCCTTACAAAAGGAAATGGTGTTCTTCCTTCCCCAACCGCCTGTTTTCAAACGGGCTGATGACGCCTGATTAATAGATTATCAACCATAATTTGATCAGGAAAATCATGTCTAAACGTCAGCGAACTTTAAGTACAACCCTTCAATTTCATCTGAGATTTTTCTTCAGGAAATATCCGTCACTTCCGTATATCGTCAAATGGCTTTTGATCAGCATGATGATCGGCGCATTGGTAGGAACCGCTTCCGCAGGCTTTCTTGCTTCTCTGCAATGGGCAACGGATTTTCGGGAAAGCCATCAATGGATCATTGCTTTTTTACCGGCAGCGGGATTTCTGGTCGGTGCTCTTTATCATTATTTTGGCGAAGATGTGGAAGCCGGAAATAACCTGCTCCTCGAAAACATCCACGAGCCGAAAGAAACCCTTCCTCTGAAAATGGCACCGTTCGTCTACGTGGGAACGATTGCTACGCACTTGTTCGGCGGATCGGCAGGCCGCGAAGGAACTGCGCTGCAGATGGCCGGAGCGATTGCGGATCAGCTTACCAAACCTTTTAAGCTTGATAAAAACGACCGGAAAGTCCTGCTTATCTCCGCAATTGTTGCGGGATTTGGTTCGGTTTTCGGCACACCATTGGCAGGAGCGGTCTTCGGACTGGAAGTTTTCCTGATCGGAAGGATCCGCTATAATGCTATTTTTCCGGCGTTTGCCTCCGCTGTTTTAGCAGATGTGGTCACTAATCTCTGGAAAGCCAGACATACCCATTATCACATTGATATCATTCCAAAGCTTGAGTTTCTGCCGTTTATATACAGTATTCTGGCAGGCATTGTCTTTGGAATCTGCGCGGCTATTTTCAGCAAGTTGCTTCACAGGACCGGCCGGTATTTTAAATCGACTGTAAAATATCCTCCGCTCCGCACGGTCATCGGCGGAATAATTGTGGCAGCCGCTGTTTTTGTGATGGGAACGACCCGGTATATCGGGTTGGGAATACCGACGATTCTCCAATCTTTTGAACAACCACTCCCCTTCTATGATTTCGCGTTAAAAATGATCTTTACCATCATTACCCTTTCCGCTGGTTTTAAAGGCGGAGAAGTTACCCCGCTGTTCTTTATTGGCGCCACGTTGGGAAGCGCATTGTCTCTGTTTATTCCGCTTCCGTACGGTTTACTGGCAGGGATGGGATTTGTCGCCGTTTTTGCAGGAGCTACCAATACCCCACTTGCCTGTACACTCATGGGCATCGAATTGTTTGGTGCCGAATGCGGCGTATATGTAGCGATTGCCTGTGTAGTCTCCTACCTCTTTTCCGGGAACAACAGCATTTATACCAGACAGAAAATCGGGGAAGCCAAAAACAGAAGGTTTGAACACCTTACGGATAAGAGCTTTAAGGATATATGAATGATGATTGATGATTGATGATTGATTATCTTTTATGTAAAATAATCTGATGTTATACAGCCGGCTCTTGTAAGTGCAAACAGCTTGGTAAATCTAAAAAATATAATCGTAATTAAATTCTTCGCGGATTTCGTGTACCATCGCTACCAACTCATAAATAAGGCTTGCTTATCATTACAAAAACCTTCCGGAGAACCGAAAGGCTTTTGCGTATTAAATGTGGAAATGTTTATTTCTAGTTGAAATAATTCTGTTTTAGCAGGTAATTACCTGTGGACAGGAAATATAAGATGAGCAGTATTTAGGTCCGGTAACGGCTCCTGTACAGCTGCACTTGCATTGAGACAGATCCGGTGTTCCACCTACTCCTCCTGTAATGCTTCTAAGATCTGCTTTCTTAAGCTTTTTTGCGTTCTTTAAAAAATTTTGCATTGTGATTTGGTTTTGAGATTAAACAATTTAGTGATTTTTCAAAGTTAAACAAATATAAATTATTCAAAGCATAATTTAATATGAAATTTGATAATTTGTTTATCTTCTTGTACTTATTAGCAGTATAACGTAAAAGGTGTTTTAAATATTTCTTAAACACCAGAAATTATTCTACAAATTCAAGATCTTTATCATGCGTTTCCGATACGGTAAGGGCCGAATAGAATGCCAGTCCGAAGACGATTAGTCCTACCAATGCCGCACTGATGATCACTGAAAAATCCTTTTTAAAAAGATCGAATGTAAAGATCATTACCGGCACCAGCCCGCGAACCATATTCGGAACTGTGGTGGTGGCTGTATTCCTGATATTCGTCCCGAACTGCTCGGCGGCCAGGGTAACAAACATGGCCCAATATCCTGTTCCCAGACCCAGCCAAACACAGAACATATAATATTTTGTCTCCGAATCGGTATTCCCGAAAAGCATAATGGCCACCCCGACGATGGTAAACACGAGCATATAAAAAATAGCCATTTTCCGAGACTTCAGAAGATGGGAAATAAACCCGCTGGCTAAGTCACCGACGGAAATTCCAACATAAGCCCACATGATCGCCTTTCCGGGATTCAGATTTTCAATCCCCATTTCCGGCGCAAACTGGTTGGCCAAAACGGCTAAAATCCCGATACAATACCAGGTCGGCAGCCCGACGGCAATACATTTTAAATATCGTATCAAACGGTTTTTGTTGGTAAAGAATGAAAGAAAATTCCCTTTGGAAACCGATTGATGTTCTATGTTTTTGTAGATCCCGGATTCAGAAACGCTGATTCTCAGGAACAGCAGCATAATTCCCAATACACCTCCAATGATGTAGGAAATGTTCCATCCGCCCGCCAGTTCCACGGTGAGCTGGGCAACCACAGCACCCATCAGACCAAAACCGGCAACAACGGAGGTGCCGATGGCTCTTAAACTCTTCGGCAGACTTTCAGAAACCAGCGTAATTCCGGCTCCGAGCTCTCCGGCGAGACCAATCCCTGCGATAAACCTTAATCCGGCATATTGGTACACCAGATGCTCTTTTGGAAAATAAGGCAGAAAACCGCAGGCAATATTCGATAAAGAATACACCAGAATAGAACCGAACAGTACCGAAAGCCTTCCTTTCTTATCGCCGAAAATTCCCCAAAAGATTCCTCCGATCAGCAGACCGACCATCTGAGCATTCAGAATAAAAGTTCCGTCGACATCCGGATTCAAGCCCAACGCCTTCAGACTGGGAATCCTTACAATACCGAACAGCAGTAAGTCGTAGATGTCTACAAAGTATCCTAAAGCGGAAATGATGACAGGAATGGAAAAAATGTACTTCAGTTTGGAAGACAGGGAAAGTTCTTGCATTTTGGAGTTTTAAGTTTTGCTAAAAATAAAAAACCTTTCAATTTCTTGAAAGGTTTTTATAAAATATCTTTTTTGCGTGTTTATCTTGCAATATTCACCGCTCTGGTTTCTCTAATTACGGTTACTTTCACCTGTCCCGGATAAGTAAGCTCATTCTGGATCTTTTCTGAAATGTCATAAGATAACTGGGAAGCGACTTCGTCATTTACCTTTCCGCTTTCTACCATTACCCTAAGTTCTCTACCGGCCTGGATTGCGTAAGCGGAAGATACCCCGTCAAAGCTTAATGCTGCAGATTCAAGATCTTTCAGTCTCTGGATATATGATTCAAGCACCTGTCTTCTGGCGCCCGGTCTTGCTCCGGAAATCGCATCGGCAACCTGAATAATCGGTGATAATAATGAAGTCATTTCCACTTCGTCGTGGTGTGCCCCAATCGCATTTACCACCTCTGCATTTTCACCGTACTTCTCTGCCCACTGCATTCCCAGTAAAGCGTGAGGAAGTTCGGATTCCTGCTCAGGAACTTTCCCGATATCGTGTAAAAGACCTGCTCTTTTCGCTAATTTTACGTTTAATCCCAATTCAGCAGCCATGGTTGCAGCAATGTTTGCTACTTCTCTGGAGTGCTGTAATAGGTTCTGTCCGTAAGAAGAACGGTATTTCATTCTACCTACGATCTTGATCAGTTCCGGGTGTAATCCGTGGATTCCAAGATCAATGATGGTTCTCTTACCTACTTCGATGATCTCCTCTTCGATCTGCTTTCTTGTTTTCTCTACTACTTCTTCGATTCTTGCCGGGTGAATTCTTCCGTCGGTTACCAATCGGTGAAGGGATAATCTGGCGATCTCTCTTCTTACCGGGTCGAAACAAGAAAGAAGAATCGCTTCCGGAGTATCATCAACGATGATCTCTACTCCGGTTACGGCTTCCAAAGCACGGATATTTCTACCCTCTCTACCGATGATTCGTCCTTTCACTTCGTCAGATTCAATGTTGAATACCGATACCGAGTTTTCAATCGCCTGTTCGGTTCCGATTCTCTGGATCGTCTGGATAACGATTTTTCTCGCCTCACTTTTGGCATTCAGCTGAGCTTCTTCCATAATGCTCTGAACATGCGCCTGAGCTCTTGTTTTGGCTTCTGCTTTCAACGATTCTACCAATTCGGCTTTGGCCTCTTCCGCAGAGTAGTTGGATATTTTTTCTAAAATTTCAACTTTCTTAGCTGTTGCAACGTCAAGCTCCTGCTGTTTTCTTTCAAGGATTTCCGTTTTCTTTGCATAATCGGCAATCTGCTTGTCAAGGTCTTTTTCCAGCTTCCCTACTTTGCTAAGCTCATCGTTCAGCTTGTGCTCCTTATCCTTGGTTCTTTTTTCCACCTCCTGCATTTTCTTTTCGCGGGACTGGATGTCTGCGTCATGCTGGGATTTCAGCTCCAGGAATTTTTCCTTGGCCTGGATGTTCTTTTCTTTCTTTATGGATTCGGCTTGTACGTTAGCTTTTTCTATTAGGTTTTCAGCATTTTTCTTTGCATCATCTATAATAAATTTTGCTTTGGTATTGAGTGAGCTTTTGGAAAAAAGTATTCCTACCACTGCACCAATGACCAGGCAAATTATGCCGACTATAATGGCTGTTGTCATATCTATATATAAGTTTTAATTGTCCTTAATTTTGCATAAAAAAAGCCCACAACAATTCAGAGATTGAGAGTAAACTCCTAATCAACACGATTTGAACTGATTTCCATTGTCTGTAATCCGGAGAACCGGCACGCCATTCAATGGACATTTGTTCGGTAATTGTTTAGCGTTGAGTTTACCTTTAATGTGTTAGAATCATTGTAGGCAGTTGGTCGGGAAAAAAAATCTATTTCCCTGTTTCATTCAACGATTGATTGATCTTTGATAATCTTTCGTTGGTAGCTTGTATTGTTTTATCGTAGTTCATAGACACCACCTCGGCATTGGTTCCCAGTTTCAGGGCACACATGGCCAAAGCATCCTGCTTGTCTCTCACATCGAAATTCTGTTCAAAATCCTTAATCATATTTTCAATCTGCTTCCCTACCTTGCGCAGCGTTTCTTCTTCTGCTGCCGGCACATTCAGCGGATATACTCTTCCGGCAATATTAATGGTTATTCTTCTTACCTCCATTATAATCCACTGTTTTGAAGCTGGGCAATACAGAAATCTATTTCTTTCACCAATCGGTTGATGTGGTTTTTCATCAGCCGGTTGTGTTCAGGATTTCCTGATATTGCCGAATACAATTTTATATTTTTTTGCTCTTCTGCTAATACCTGATTTTTTCTTCTTTCCTCATCATATTTCTTCTTCAGCTCTTCATGCTCAACATTCAGTTCAGAAAATTCTTCAGTAAGATTTTTATAACTTTTCTGCAATTGTAAAATCTTTTTCTCTAGTTCTGAAAAATGGTTTTCTAAATCTTGAAGCATTTCAGGTTTTCGTATATTCTAACTATTAGCAAAAATAACAAAATATTAATACTAACAAAAATAAAACGGTCTATATTTTGTGGTAAAGCAAAAAAGGAGACGCAAAACCGCATCTCCTTTGTCTATTTATAAGATATTCCTTATTCGAATTTCAGAACGAAGAATATGGCTCTTGTCTGCAAGGTAGACATGGCAGCCGTCCAGTACGGAGGCGTTGTTGCATTATCCGCTACAATTTCATTGTTCATGATGAATGTTCCTCTTACGGCCGGCGTCAATTTAAACTTGTTGAAGTAAAACTGGATTCCCATTTCCGCAGACCATGCAAAGTTATGCGTAGTCGATCTGAAGACCCCCTGAAGGTTATCATCCGTAGAACTTGAGTTAGACTGAAGGTTTACGATATAGTTTACCCCTGCCGCAACATAAGGTCTGGAATTGTACCATCTCTGCCCGTGAAGTTCCAATAATACAGGAACATCCACCAAAGTACTTTTAATTTCTCTTACCCTGTCTTTTTCCTGTAAAGGAAATGGGATAAAAGGATCGTTCGTTAAGGTACCTGCCGCATACTGGTCGTTGGACTGTGTATTAAAAGTCAACTGTCTCTGGCCGAATTGTAACCCCGGTTCTAATCTTACATCCAGATAATCGTTCAGTCTCCATTTTGCGATAAGACCCGCACCGAAGCTGTAACTTTCCTTAGACGTAACAAGATTCTGATTATTATTCATCCCGTATCTCGGATGCAGAACGATACGGTAGTCCAGTCTGTTACCATTCAGATAAAAACCCCAGCTGAATTTCTGTTCGTCGAAATCTTCCAACTTATCCATTCTGTTACGGGTTCTGAATTGCGCGTTCGCTAAAACGGCAATATTTACTGAGGCTAAAACCAGTGCTCTTAATAAAAATTTATTCATAGGGTTACTTTGTTGCTTTATAAATTGTGGCTATACCTAAACTTAGTTTTTTATATTCAACTTTTTTAAATCCTGTATCTAAAAGAATTTGTCTCATTTTTTCCCCGTAAGGAAAAGCATTTACAGAATCCGGAAGGTATGTATATGCCCTATTATCTTTGGAAACCAGCCTGCCTATAGCAGGTAAAATGTTTTTGAAATAAAACATATACAATGGCCCCATAACCCCTTCAACTTTTGAAAACTCCAGTATATAAACACTCTTGTTATCTTTCACTACTCTTCTCAATTCTGCCAAACCTTTGGTAAGGTTTTCAAAATTCCTTACTCCAAATGCAACGGAAACGGCATCGAACCTATTGTCCTCATAAGGAAGATTCTCTGCATCGCCTTTTTGCATGGAAATTTTGCCGTCTAATTTAAGTTTTTTTATTTTAATAACGCCAACATTTAACATTTGTTGCGATAAATCCAAACCAATTACTCTGGAACCTGTTCCCTTTTCAATGGCGATTGCCAGATCTCCGGTTCCTGTAGCCACATCCAGCACTTCCTGAGGCTGGTCATTTTTCATCCATTTCACCAGCGTATTTCTCCATAAAACATCAATTTTCAGAGAAAGCACACGATTCAGAACATCGTATTTCGGTGCAATATTGTCGAACATATCCTCTACCTGGCTCTTTTTCGTAGCTTCAGAGTTGTAGGGTGTAATTTTGGTAATATCTTTTGTCAAAACTTAAAACTTGTAATATTCTTTATAATAATTAAGGTAATCCTGCTTTCGGAAAATCTTCGATCGCGATTCTACCTGCTGGATGTTTTTAATGAGTTTATCATAATCTTCATCCACATTGTAGTAAAAATCATCCGTATACAATTTGCTGAAGCGTCTTGCACCTCCATAATACGGTTTCCCGTCGATGATAGTTTTATCCAATGCCAAAAGTAAGGAATCTTTCTTCAGGTTGTATCCGTAATACTGATCATTGATGTAATAATCCTGATGGGCGATATTGATCAGCCCTCTTATTTTATTTACTTCAAATGCGGAATCGAAAAGCAGTTTCTTATTCTGGTCGAAAACTTTTATGGAGTTCTTTCCTTTTTCAAGATCTACGGGAACGGTCTGCCCACCGGCAATAATCCCCTCCAAACCGTTGTTTATTTTATAGTAAAACGTATTGGGCGTAGGATTGTCTACTACGTAATAGTTCTTTTTGGCTAAAAACAGGAAGTAGATCCCAAAGGCAACGATAAACGCCACAACTGCAATAAGTAAGCCTTTTAAGGACGGATTGTTTTTCATAAGATTGTAAAGTACAATTTTTGCAAATTTAATAATATTTTTAATTCTCCGTTATTAATATTAATTATTAACTTTGCAACTTTAAAAAATCATTTAAACGAATGCCGAATACGATCATCATTGGTTCTGGATCTTACCTTCCCAGCAGAGTTATCGGAAGAGATTATTTCTTAGATTCAGAGTTTTATACTGAAGACGGGGTGAAGATTGACAAACCTGCCGAAGAAACCATCGCAAAATTTGTAGAAATCACGGAAATTGAAAACAGAAGGTTCATCGAGGACGACCTTTCCAACTCACAAATCGGCTATGAAGCTTCAAAACTTGCGATTGCAGATGCCGGCATCGATCAGGAAGAACTGGATTATATCATTTATGCCAGCAATTTCGGTGAAGTTACCGTAAACGGATACGCAGATTTTATGCCGACGATGGCAGCCCGGGTAAAGAATAAGCTGGGTATTAAAAACAGAAAATGTATCACTTATGATATGCTTTTTGGATGTCCGGGATGGGTAGAAGCCATGATCCTTGCCGACAACCTGATTAAAGCTAAGGTAGCAAAAACGATCTTGGTAATCGGTGCTGAAACGTTAAGCAGGGTAACCGATCCGCACGACCGCAACAGGATGATCTTTGCAGACGGAGCCGGAGCGGTAGTGGTAAAAGCAACCGACGAGGAAAACGTAGGGATTATTGCCCATAATACGATCTGCGACAACGGCCTTGAGCTTGATTATCTGGCTAACGGACCATCTATCAACAAAGAATCCGACCAGACCAGACTGTTTGTAAGAATGCAGGGAAGAAAAATCTACGAGTACGCTCTGAAGAATGTTCCTGCCGCCATTAAAGAAACCATCGAGGATGCCGGTCTTTCTATTGAAGACATCAATAAAATCCTTATTCACCAGGCCAATGCCAAAATGGATTACGCGATGATCGAAAGGCTTCACAAGCTTTATAATGTGAAGGATTACGACCATTCCATCTCTCCGATGACGATCCAGGACTTCGGAAATTCATCTGTAGCGACAATTCCTACCATGTTTGATTTAATTATTAAAGGAAAAATGGAGGGTCAATCGTTTAAAGAAAAAGGTAACATTGTGATGACTTCGGTAGGTGCCGGAATGAACATCAATGCTATCGTTTACAGATTTCCTTAAAAATATTATAACGTAAAAATATTAAAAGCACAGGGAATTAGTCTTTGTGCTTTTTTTAACCCTGATTATGCAGAGAAATTTTTTAATCATCGCAGCTGTCTTCCTCGTATTAGAAGTCTATATCTACCAGGCTATAAGAACTTTAACCGATAATTCTTGGATTAAAATCGGATACGGAATCGTTTCTTTAGCCGTCTATGGATTCTTCGCTTATGAAATGGCCCATTTTAATAAAGGGGAAAGAAGCATGATGCGCGCACAGATCATGATTTCCATTTTCCTGGTCTTTATCCTTCCTAAAATCTTTATCGTGCTGTTTTTGTTGATCGATGATATTTTCAGGACCGGAAGCTATCTGATCGGATTTACGCGATCTTCCGAAAATTTTTTCCCGGAAAGAAGAAAGTTTCTAAGTATTATGGGATTAGGTTTAGGCGGCGTCCTTTCTGCCCTTTTTATCGACGGGATTACTTTCGGAAAGTACCGGCATAAGGTAAGAAGAGTAAGAATCAACTTTACCAATCTTCCGAAAAGTTTCAAAGGCTACAAAATCGTTCAGATCTCCGACGTGCACAGCGGGAGCTTTTCCGATCCGAGCAAACTGGAGCATGCGATCAACCTGATTAACGAGCAGAATCCCGATCTTGTCCTGTTTACAGGAGATATGGTAAACAATGTAGCGGATGAATTCAAGCCTTTTATTCCTTTATTTTCTAAAATTAAAGCGAAAGACGGGAAATTTGCCGTTCTGGGCAACCATGATTATGCAGATTATGTCACCTGGGCTTCACTGGACGCCAAAAAGAAAAACCTGGATACGCTGATCGATTATGAAAGACAGGCCGGATTTGATATGCTTCGCAACGAACATCGCGTGATTGAGAAAAACGGCGAGAAGATATACATTCTGGGCGTAGAGAACTGGGGACTGAAACCTTTCCCACAATTCGGAAGGCTGGACGACGCTTTAAAAGGCGTACCTGAATCTGCAGTAAAGATCCTGATGAGCCATGACCCTACCCACTTCGATTACGTTGTCAAAAACCATCCCGGAAATGTTCATCTGACACTTTCCGGACATACCCATGGCATGCAGTTCGGTCTCGACCTGAAAAATGTAAAATGGTCACCGGTACAGTACCGATATCCGAAATGGGCCGATCTGTATGAAAGTGAAGGCAAAATGCTGTATGTCAACAGAGGTTTTGGTGTATTGGGCTATCCCGGAAGAGTGGGCGTCCTGCCGGAAATTACGCTGTTTGAATTAGCATAATAAATTCAAGGTTTAAGGTTTAAGGTTCAAAGTTTAAGGACGGACTTTGAATTTTGAATCTTAAACCTTAAATTAAAAAATATAGTCTTTCATTCTCGAAGTTGCCATTTCATTGTCGTTAATCCAGCACAAAAGCTTATCGAGCTTGTCTTCGATCTTCTTTCCTGAATTCCATTTTCTGTAAAAAGGAATACCAAAATGGTATTTGCTGAAATCGGTAAACTGCCAGGAATTTAGATAAATTAATACGAAATCGTCTTTTTTGAGGGTTTCAAAAACCATATTTTTATAATACTTCATCGGCAGCATCTGAAAGACGAAATCATTATACGGCAGCTGGCTGTAGGGAGAAATACTTTCAGGAACCATACTCACCCCGTCTTCCTCGGTAATTTCCGTATCGCGTTTCAGGCGTTTGAAAGGAAAAAGAATATCGGCATGATCGATATTGGAAACATAACCGAAACCGAGCATTTTAAGATCTTCCTGGGGCAGCTGATGATCTTTCTGTCGAATCCCCTTGATCTGTTTTTCCAAAAATTCCTCCATCCATTTTTTGATTTCTTCGATTTCCTGAAGCGTGGAATTTTTATTGTAAAAAGCAATTTCATGCCCTTTGGATGAAATTGCTTTTATGAGGTTTTGCAATTTTTCTGCAATTGAAACTTCAATAAAAAAACTTGCTTTTACATCATGAATATCTAAAATTCTGAGAATGGCCTTAGAATTGTTTTCTGTTATTCTGATTCTTTCTTCATCCAATAGAGAAGATCCTCTTTTAGTTTCCGCCTCTATATTCTCAATGTTGAAAGTAAACAATACCATTTAAATTAAATTTTAGATAAATTTTTTAAAAAATTAATAATCAGATGTTAAAGCATGTTTTATTTAAAGTAAAGCTTAATCTGTTTAATTTTTACCCAGTTTCACCTTAAGATTCTTGATCATATCTTTCGTCATTTCAGAAATGCCGAAATTATAGGAAAGCCCCCAATCATTTTTCGCTACGGAATCATCAATGGATGCCGGCCATGAATCGGCAATTGCCTGTCTGAAATCCGGTTTATAATTAATCTCAAATCCTGGGATTTCTTTCTTGATTTCTTCTGCCAATTCTTTTGGAGTAAAAGACATTCCGCCTAAATTGTAAGATGAACGTACAGTTACATTTTCTTTCGGAGCTTCCATTAGTTTTAAAGTAGCATCAATCGCGTCATCCATATAAAGCATCGGCATTCCTGTATTCTCGGAAATAAAGCTGGTATATTTTCCCTCTTCGATAGCTTCGTAAAATATCTCTACGGCATAATCGGTTGTTCCGCCCCCTGCAGGTGTTTTCCAGGAAATCAGTCCGGGATAACGGATGCTTCTAACATCTACACCATGCTTGTCAAAATAATACTCGCACCACTTCTCTCCTGCCATTTTGGAGATCCCGTAAACCGTTGTCGGATTCAGAACGACATCCTGGCCTACATTTTCCTTTGGGATTCCTTTTCCGAATACCGCAATAGAACTTGGCCAGAAAATCTTTTGGATAAGCCCTTCTTTGGCCATTTCACAAAAATGAAGCAGTGGTTCCAGATTCAGTTTCCAGGCAAAAATAGGCTGCTTTTCTGAAGTACCTGACAATAGTGAAGCCAGGTGATACACTGTGGTAATCTCATAATCTTTGATAACCTGTCTCACCAGCTGGGTATTGGTAACGTCCATTCTTTCGTAATGGCCTGCGGCAGTGATTCCTTTCTGCCATCTGTCCAGCCCTGAAGCCACTACATTTTCTGCTCCGTGAATTTCAACAAGCCGGTTGGTAAGCTCGGTGCCGATCTGTCCTAAAGCACCTGTAATCAGTATTCTTTCCGTGTGGGATTCCATCTTAATTTTATTAGTTGATCAAAAACAAAAATAGATATTTTAAGCCCTATCTTAAAACAAAATTGTAAATTAGGTTACAAAATCTGCAAATGAAAAAGATTATTATTTCCCTCATCTTATTTTCTTCCACAGTTTCAGCACAATACACAGACATCAATATTGTAAAGGAAGTTAAGGTAAAGAATAAAGGTGTTGTTGTTTCCGCGCACCCGTTGGCGAGCGAAGCCGGAGCGAAAATCCTAAAAGCGGGCGGAAATGCTTATGATGCCATTGTTGCCACGCAGTATGCCTTAGCTGTCGTCTATCCGCAGGCCGGAAATATCGGCGGTGGCGGATTTTTGGTAGGAGTTAAAAACAACGGTGAAAAGTTTACGCTTGACTATCGGGAAACAGCACCCCGTAAAGCTTCGCACGATATGTATGTCGATAAGAACGGGAAGGCTGATACGAATCTTTCACAAAACGGTAGGCTGGCCGTCGGTATTCCGGGAAGTGTTGCCGGATTTTTCGCTACGTTAAAATACTGCAGGCTTCCCATGAATCAGCTGATTCAGCCGGCCATCGACTTGGCCGAAAAAGGATTTGCCATTACCGAACAGGAAGGCGGGCTTATTAAATTCCCATAAAGAACAGTTTCAAAAACACAATTCATCTTCTTTTGCTTTTATTAAAGATGCTCCGTGGAAAGCGGGTGATATCCTGGTACAGAAAGAGCTGGCTGAAACACTACGATTGATTCAGAAAGAAGGTTTAAAAGGGTTTTACCAGGGAAGAACCGCCAAATTGCTGGTCGCTGAAATGAAACGGGGAAACGGGATCATTACCTCAGAAGACCTGAAAAATTATAAAGTGGCGGAACGAAAAGCGCTGGAGTTTGACTATAAAGGAAGTCACGTTGTTTCGATGCCGCTGCCTTCAAGCGGCGGAATTCTTCTTGCCCAGATGCTGAAAATGGCGGGATACGAAAATCTGGAAAAATACCAGCAGAACAGCACAAAAGCTGTTCAGATCATGGTGGAAGCCGAAAGAAGGGCTTTTGCCGACAGAGCCGAATATATGGGCGATCCGGATTTTATTCAGGATAAAACCGCATACCTGATTTCTGATGATTATCTCAGAAACCGATGGAAAAGCTTCAGCTTTAGCAAAGCCACCCGAAGTGCAGAAGTGGGCAAAATTATCAGGCAGCCGAAAGAATCTACAGAAACAACCCATATTTCCGTCATCGATAAAGAAGGCAATGCCGCTGCCGTTACGACAACCCTGAACGGATTGTACGGCAGTAAAGTCATCGTTTCCGGAGCCGGGTTTTTCCTTAATAATGAAATGGACGATTTCTCCATTAAACCCGGCGTTCCGAATATGTTCGGTGCGGTGGGCGGCGAAGCCAATTCCATTCAGCCGAATAAAAGGATGCTTTCTTCGATGACGCCCACCATCGTCCTAAAAAACGGAAAACCGTATATGGTTGTCGGAACCCCGGGCGGGACAACTATTCCTACCTCGGTTTATCAATCGATTGTGGATGTTATTGATTTTAAATTAAATGCCAACATTTCCGTTAATTCCCCGAAATTCCATCACCAATGGCTTCCCGAAGCTGTTGCCTTTGAAAAGAACTTCCCTGAGACCACCATTAGTGAGATAGAAAAACTGGGCTACAAAGCCGAAAGATGGAACCAGATCGGCAGAACCGAAATGATCCTGATTGATGAAACCGGAAATATTCATGCGGTCGCCGATGGCCGCGGCGATGATTCTGTGGCGGTGGAATAATGACAGATTACCTTTAATTTGGGATAAGCCTTTGAAAATATCCCCTATCCTGCGTAAAGCTGCTCAAAATAATTCCCCAGGGTTGCCAGGCGTTCATGGCTGTTATGGTTGATGTAGTTCAGGAACATCTTTTCCGTACTGTGGCCGGTGGCCTGCATCAGCAAAGGAGTCGGGATCTTTCCATAGAAGTTGGATGCGAAGCTCCGCCTGCCGATGTGGCTGCTGATGACTTCCCATTTTTTTACAAAAGTGTCCTCCGAACGGTGGCCGGTTCGCTTTCTGGCATTGATCTGTTCATTGATCCCTGCCAGTCTGGCAATCTTCCTGATCCGGCGGTTATAAATGTCATGGTCGATGGGATCGGGAAAGCAATAGTCATTTTCCTTCAGAATATTCAAAACAACAGGATGAAGCGGAAGAATAATTTCTTTACGTGTTTTCTGCTGTATAAAAGTAATATACATCCGGCTCCCTGTTTCCGAAAGCTGACTTTTATTGAAAACCATGAAATCTGAAATCCGCTGTCCCGTATAGCAGCTGATCAGCAGCCAGTCTTTGGCTGTTACATATTCTTCAGGAACTTCGGTCTGCTTTATTTTTGCGATCTCAGATTCGGTAAGGATAATGATGCGGGCAGGCTTTTTCTCCCTGCGGACTTCCAGTTCCCGTACGTGGGTTACCATTCCTTTTTTTTCAGCAAAATTCAGGATGGTCTTTACAAAATGAATAGTCCTGTGAAGCGTATTTTCGCTGTACTCCTCTTTTTTTCCGAAGATAAAAAAATCACGGACAAACTCTGCATTGATATTTGTGAGGATCAGACGTCTATGAAGAAACCCTTCAAAACGTTGGAGAAGCCTGAAGAATACGAGATAGCGTTTGTACGTAGAATGGCAGATCATCTCTTTACGGACAGTGATATAAGAAAGAGTAAGGCTTAGAAATGAATTTTCCGGCTGCTGCAAAGCCTTGGCTGTGATGATTTCACTAAGCTTTTTTGAAATTCCTGTCTTGGTAACTGCTTTCTTACCCGTTTTGCGCTGCCTGATGTATTCAGCCAATTCCACTTTAATACGATCCAAAACCGCGCTGATGTTTTTATTTTTTTTCAGGTAAATATTTTTCGGACGTTCCTTTTCAGCATCCCATTCCTGAGGAGCCATCATGATACCGGTAAGAAAAACAAAATCCAGACGAAATGACTCATCCAGAACACGTAGATAAATAGGGCCGGAAACTTTTTGTGTTTCCGGAAGATAAAAAGTAAAATTCATTGGTATATTTAATCATTTTCTGGCTGCTAAAATAACAATAAAAAGTAGTCCTATCTAGACTACTTATATGCACAAATATAGACAAAATATTGATACCACAAAAAAAAATAAAACATTGTTTTATAAGTATTTATAACTCATCCATAAGTGTTTATTGTTTAAAAAAATTACTGTTTTCGTTTGCTTTAATATAAATCTTCATCAAAAACACAATATAAATTATTGAACTGCAAATCAGTTGAATGCAAAAGTAGTCTAGATAGGACTATGTTTAAAATTAGAGATGTAAAACAAGCATTAATCTGACAACTTAATGTTCATTTATTCAGAACCGAATGCGTTTAAGAATAACTTTAATTTAGAGAAAACGATAACCACTAGTATAAACTATAAGTAGAAGCATGACAATTTTTTAATTACAAGATAAACACAATACAGAACATGATGAAGAACACAATTTTTATACTTACTTCGGAACAAACCGCTCCAATCCTTTTAATATAGGACACAGATATTTTCTGCCACAAATCCAAGACCGCTTTGTTTTCCGATTCTTATTTCTAAAAAAAATTCTCAGGAGTTTCTTTTAAAGGTATAAAGATCAATCCGAAATTCTTATCAAAGGATCAGGTTTGCGATACAAAAGAATCAGAAATTTTAATGAATAATAAAAACCTGAAAAAGTATGATAATTAAAACGGCACCAACATAAAATATGAAATTCTAATAAAAAAGTAATGATGATTGATCTATTAAAGTATCTGTGGTTTAATTATAATAGATGACCAACTCGTATATAACTGCTTTTTATATACTGATCTTTAATTATTAATATAACAACCTTTTATAAAATTTCAAATGAAAAAAACATTATTAACGGCCGGTATTATTTTATCGGGCCTTGTTTACAGCCAGGTAGGCATCAACAACAATACACCCAAAGCGACATTGGATGTGACTGCAAACACCACTGACGGCAGCAAGCCGGAAGGAATGATTGCCCCTCGCCTGACCGGCGACCAGATCAAATCTGCTGATGCCAGCTACGGAACCGATCAGAAAGGAAAATTGATCGGGATTAAACTTAAACAGGCTCATAGATAAAAAAAATATCATTTAACACAAAAAATCTGAAAAAATGAAATACATACATAATTTGTTCACGTTAATATTTTTTATTAATATCAATATATCTGCACAGGTGGGCATCAATACAGACAAGCCCAATGCATATGCTGGGCTTCATATCTCTGAAAGGAAAGATCCGGCAAGCACAAATCCCGACAAATATAATGGGATCATCATTCAGCGTTATACCGAAGCACAGCGGGATACGCAGCTTACTCCGAATATGACTGCCGGGCAAAACAGTCTGATGATATTTAATACCACCGAAAACTGTTACAACTATTGGAACAGTGAAGATAATGAATGGAAAAGCCTTTGCGGACGATTTGGAAAAGGCACGTTTTCTTATAATTGTAATGCAGATGTGACTGTTCATGGTATTTACAGCAAAGGAAAAGAACTCACTACATCCCATTATCTTAGTGTCAAAGTAACGGTTACAAAACCTGGATCTTATGAGATTGCAGGAACAACCAACAATGGATACAACTTTTACAAGACGGGGACTTTTCTGACGACCGGCAGCTTTACAGTGAATATTCCCGGAACTGGGATCCCGGCAAATACTAACACTGCAGGTGGTGGCGATACTGTAGCTATTACAAACAATGGAGTTTCTCAGCCATGTTCTCCACCTGTACAGGTCCCGGTACTTCCGGACTCGGGAACATACACTATGAGCTGCGGTTCGGCTATTGTGAATGGAGTTTATAAAGTAGGTACCGCACTTACTTCAAGCAATACCATTACTTTACCGGTAAATGTGACAGCGTTGGGAAGCTATACCGTTACCACCAACACGGTGGACGGAATTTCTTTTAGTGCTTCAGGTACTTTTACAGCAACAGGTAACCAAAACATCACGCTAAACGGGACAGGAACACCCACCTCTACAGCTATAAAAAAGTTAACGATAACATCAGATAGCGAGGGTGGCGTTTCCAAATCGTGTAATGTAAATGTGATTGTAGTTATTCCTAAAAAAATATTATTGACTATAGGAACTTCTCCTAATGGATATGGTTATAATTTTTCCGGTACAGCAGCCTCAAATGGACTTATCACAACGGCAGCTAATTATGGAACGCTTGCTAATAGCGTCGTTAAATATGAAGGCTGGGACCAGATCATAAACGGAACAAATGCACCATCAGCAGCTCAGCTTACTGGTTGGACAACAGGCAGCAATCCCGTAGACATTATTGTAATAGGGTACTCTTGGGCAGCAAGTACCACCGAAGCCCAAATACTTGCAAACTATATTGCGAAAGGAGGCGTTGTATTGGCATTCTCTGAAAGCACCGGGGGGATGCAAAACTTATTAAGAATAGTATTTGATGCTTCAGTTTCTACGGGAAGTATAAATAGTGCGGGCGCGTTGTACAAATTACCTCTCACAAATGATTCTATTTTGAATGGCCCTTTTGGTGACATCAGGGGATTACAATGGGGAGAAGATGCTTCCTCAACAACTTACGCCACGGGATTACCTTCCAGCGAAATAACTGTATATTCTGGTGATACCAATATATCAACAGCTAATCCGGCAGGAACCATAGGCCGTGTTACAGCATTCAGGCACAATACCCTCAATTTTATTTGGGTAGGTGATGGCGGTTTTAACTCTAATAATGGCGGTACTTCGGATACTATTTGTCCATTCGTTTTAAATGCCAACAATTTTCCTGTATTTAAGCCTAATTATGGAAATGGAGCTGCTGCTTATAAGATGAATGTATATAATTCAATATTTACAGCCAATGCTTTTGCTTGGGCTCTCGACAAAGCGGAGCACAATGGTATTAATAAATATTAATCGATTTTAATATTTTGGTTTTCAAACCATCCGTATGAAACAAATGATGAGAGAGAAGGTTGCAGAAAGCGGGATAGAAATATCCCGCATCTGTAATCTTATGAAATGTACCAAGGATGATATAGGGAAATGTACCTGTCCAATGATCTGGATCCAAAAATACTTTTAATATAAAGCAAATTGCTAATATCAAAAGGAGAAATATCCTTTTACTAATTACTGCTAGCTTATCACTGACTTCTATATTAACGTGAATTCGACAGTATTTAAATAGAAATAAACTAAAAAAGAAGGAGGGTGATCAGAAATCTTCAAATAGTCTCCTTTTAAAAGATGCGCCATAAGATCCTGTGCTATATAAAACTGTTAATCAAATGTTTACCAAGTATACAGCCAGCCTGTCTACTTCGAGATTACGTTATCTAAAACTTTAGATCGAAGGTACTGTAGCATAATCATCAAAATATCCCAATGCCTTCAATTAAATACAGAACCTATTTCAATACAAATTGTTAAATCATAACAATGCGAAAAGCGGGCTGAAACCGATATTTTAAAATAAAAACATAAAAGATAATGAATTTCAAAAAAATACACATCGGAGAACTGATCAAACAGCGGGTATACGAAACCGAAATCGAACATATGCGGATCTGTAAATTCTTCGACTGCACTGAAAAGGAAATCGCTGAAATGTATGAAGCTGAAAACCTATACCCGGATGTGATTATGAAATGGTGCAAGCTTCTAGAATACGATTTTTTCAGAATCTACACTCAGCATTTGATCCTTTACGCTCCTATTAATCAAGAGAAATACAGCAAGAAAAAAACCGGTAAATCAGCATTGCCTTCCTTCCGTAAGAGCATTTATACCCAGGAAGTCATCGAATTTATTTTAGAGCTTATCCTTACCGGCCAGAAAACCAAAACAGAAATCATAAGTGATTATAACATTCCTAAAACAACTTTATATAAATGGCTGCAAAAATACAGTGCAACAGAGGGGAAAAAAGAAAAAAACAATGATGTATAAAATAAGCGTCTATAACTTTATTCAAACTTCAGCTTGTGTCTGCACATTTAACAGATCATACGATCAAGAAAATAGACAAAAAATGTTTACATCTTACAAGAATTATATTCATCATAAAGAATA
Source organism: Chryseobacterium sp. SORGH_AS_0447 (assembly GCF_030818695.1). Taxonomy (NCBI): domain Bacteria; kingdom Pseudomonadati; phylum Bacteroidota; class Flavobacteriia; order Flavobacteriales; family Weeksellaceae; genus Chryseobacterium; species Chryseobacterium sp. SORGH_AS_0447. The sequence goes on from NZ_JAUTAR010000001.1 coordinate 3,340,070, forward strand.
TTTCAACAGGATTAATCTAACGTATTAAATGAGTGTAACATAATATAATGACGATGAAGAATAAAAGAAAAAATAAAACTCCACAAAATATAGTGCTCATCGGTAAAAAAAAAGCAGAAATCACTAAAATTCTAGGTGAGAATTATACGATTGACCTGGATGGGAATATGGTTTATACGATAAGAAGAATGGTTTTTTTCACTCAGAGGATTTGTATTGGATTTAACGAAGCCGGGATTAGCGACAGCATTCACAGCGTGGGTTGATTTTCATCTCTGTTATACAGGAATATTTACACAACTTAATATCATACTTGGAAGGTCTAATACATTCAATGAATGCTTCCGGCATCACCAGATACTATTGCAGGATAAGAATACTTACACTTGAATCCAGATATTCTCATCATAATCAGCTCCCTTGCTATCAAGCATTACATTTAATACTATTAAAAACAATTATTATCTATGAAGCATCCAAACTATAAAAAAATTTATGGCGATATGATTACCATGAAGTTTCCCGATAAGCAGGAAATCTGCAGGAGCATACTCGACAAATCGAAACTAAGCACCATTGATATCATCGATCTACAAAAAAAAATATTCGGAATAGATAATATTTCAATGGGACAGTCTAATCAGCGCTATAAATCCTACGACAAATCTACGATACTGAAAATCTTAGACTATCAAGAGAAGAACGGACTTAACAATAATGAACTGGCAAGACATTTTAATTTAAGCAGAAATACCGTAGCCAAATGGAAAAAACTGTTTCAGTAATCTGCATTTTTAAAAAATCTTTCACACATTTATTATAAGCAGAGAATCTAATAAAGTTTAATATAAACGGATTGTATTTTAATCTTATTGAAATCAAGAGGCTATATCTTACGATCTTAATTCATTCGGTGCAATTATTAATTTCCGTACGATCGAAACAAAACAAATATTTCATGACTTTTATCATTAATCCCATAAATTTCCTTATTTTTCGGGACTAAATTCGGTTTCATTGAGAGCAAAAAAAATTTATGGACAACTCTATTTTCAGGTGGTTGTTGCTATTGTGGCAGGGATAGTTCTAGGCAGGTTTTATCCCGAACTGGGTGAAAAGATGAAACCTTTGGGCGACGGATTTATAAAACTCGTGAAAATGATCATTGCACCGGTTATCTTCATTACCCTGACCCTGGGAATCGCCCATATGACCGACCTGAAGAAAGTGGGAAGAATTGCCGTAAAAGCGATGATTTATTTCCTGACCTTCTCCACTTTAGCTTTAATTATCGGGCTTATCGTAGGAAATATTTTACAGCCTGGACATGGCTTAAATGTTGATCCTGCCACCCTTTCCGGAGACGTTTCACAATACCAGCAGAAAGCCCATGACTCTACATTGACAGGCTTTATTATGAATATTATTCCGGAAACCCTGTTTAGTCCGTTGGTCGGGGAAAATATTCTGCAGGTATTGCTGGTAGCTATCCTTATGGGAGTTGCTTTGGTTCTGACCAAAGAAAAAAGCAGCAGGGTTACGGAATTTTTACAGGATCTCTCCACACCTATTTTCAAAATCGTGCATATGCTGATGAAGCTTGCGCCCATTGGTGCCTTCGGTGCGATGGCATTTACCATTGGTAAATACGGGCTTCATTCGGTTCTGAATCTGATCTATTTGGTCGGCACATTCTATGTTACCTCTGCCCTGTTCGTGGTTTTGGTATTGGGAGCGGTAGCCTGGTACAACGGTTTCAGCATTTTCAAACTGATGTATTATTTAAAGGAAGAACTGCTGCTGGTGTTGGGGACAAGCTCTTCAGAATCTGCTCTTCCGGGTATTATGGAAAAACTGGAAAAGGCAGGTTGCTCGCGGGCCATCGTCGGATTGGTGGTTCCTACCGGATATTCTTTTAACCTCGACGGTACGAATATTTATATGACCCTCGCCTCCTTATTTATCGCGCAGGCTCTGAATATTCATCTGCCTATTGAAAAACAAATCATGCTGCTTTTGGTAGCTATGCTGAGTTCCAAAGGAGCCGCAGGCGTTACAGGCGCCGGTTTCGTAACGTTAGCCGCCACCCTGGCTGTCGTTCCCGAAATTCCGATTGCAGGAATGACGCTGATCTTGGGAATCGATAAATTCATGAGCGAATGCAGGGCTTTGACGAATGTGATCGGAAATTCCGTAGCTACTGTAGTTGTTGCCAATTGGGAAAAACAGCTGGATAAAGAGCAGCTGCAATACTGCCTGGATCATCCGGGTGAAGTGGAGAAAAAGTTGGAAGTATAGATATCCTTGAAATTATTTACTGTAATTAATTGCGAATCCCTTTTCATAATCCGAGTGATTTATATTTTTTGTATACAACTCGCGTCTAGATTCCTACGGAATGACAATATTGCTGGTTAGATTTTGTATAAAGATGGAATGAGGGGCATAAAAGATGATTGCTGGCAATTGGTTATAAATATTTAAACAAATTATTACTGAAGATAAATTAGCAAACTTCTCTAAAATTTAATTTCTCTTTTGTCATTCCGTAGGAATCCAAGCTCTTTATTAAGAACCTAAAGGCCAAAATGTGCTGGGGATATTCATGCTGAATGACAAATGCGAGAATATAAATCAAATCAAAATATTCAGGCTTGCAGGCTGCACTTTCACATGAACAGGGGATTTTATTTTATTGAACTCTCCGTCTAAGTGCCAGTTTTTTGTATTTACTTTGAATTCAATTTCAGAAACAGGCAGATACGTAATGTAATCATCTTCCTTTAGCTTTTTGGTAAACATCCTGAAGGCAAAAAGCGGGGAATAGGTCAACGGAAATTTTTTCACCAGCACCATATCCACCAGGCCGTCACTTTTACTCGCGTGCGGTGCGATGTAAGCATTGTTGCCGAACTGTCGGGTATTAGCAATATTCACCATCAGATACTTTCCGTTATACGGCTTGTATTCTTCAGCAAAAAATTTCAATTTGATCGGCTTATAGCTGAAAAAAGTCCTGAGTGAAACTTTAATATAATTTTTAAATCCTCTGGTCGTTTTCTCGAATTCCTTAACCACCTTGCCATCAAAACCGGTTCCGGACACATTGATGGAAAGCCTGCCGTTCACCGTAAAAGTATCGATCTTCCTTGATTTTCTTGCATTGATTTTATTCAGCAGTTCGCCGAGGTTTTTACTGAACTGTGTTTCGTTGGAAAATCCGTTTCCTGAGCCTGCCGGAAAAATAGCCAGGATCTTTTCGGTACCGATAAGGTTTGCTGCTACGGTTGATATGGTCCCGTCGCCGCCGATGGCTACAAAAATATCCACCTCATCAAAATGGTTCCTGATAAATTCATTGGTTCCTGCAATGGAATCTGAAATAAAGTACAGAGGATCTTTCACCTTCGATTTCAGTTCATTAAGAAACGGCTGGTAATTTTTTTTCGCCGAAAAAGGATTGATGATGAAAGCTGCTTTTTCCATTGGTGCAAAAATAAAAAATGCTTCCACATCCGGAAGCATTAATATTAGTTAATTTTCATTCTTTTAGCAAATTCAGGATTTAAAGTTCCTTTCAGATCGGCCCATGAAACGGGAATTGTAATATCCCCCGCTGCAAAAGCCGTAATTTCGTATGGGCTGTAATGGAAATACAGGTTTTTATCGTCAAAATAAAAGTTTTCCGTCGCCGGAATCTTATCGACCAACAGCATTTCGGAATTGTTTACCTGCCCTCTATTATCGGTCGTTCCACTGTTGATCTTATTGATATTTTTCATCAGAAGCGCTTCCAAATTACTGGCAGGCATGGACGTAATATCTTTAAGCTCTACTTTTTTGTTGTTATTTAGATCAAAAACTCTTTCTGAATATCCGTAATTATCATGGGCGCCTCCCTGGTATGATCCCCAGGTATATTCAATATGCAGGTAACCGTTCATGTTTGATTTCATATCCATTCCGGTATCAGAGTACCATTCCTGAGCAAAGGTAAGATCGGAACCCCATTCTTTAGAGTCTTTCCTGATCTGGTTGAAATATTCGTTTTTGCTTTTCTGGAGGTAATTCCGCAGTCCGTTTTCAGAAAAATCAGTGATGCCTTTTCCGGTAAAATAGATGCTGTCCAGTAAAGTCTTATCCTTCAGCGTCGGGAACACCAGCATTTTTGATGAATATTTAACCGTGAGAGAATCGTTCAGTTTAAGGGAGTCGTTGATCTTCACAGAGTCGACGGAAAACCTTTCTGTTTCCGAAATTTCCGTACCGGCAGCTGAACCAGCGCTGTTTTCTGTTTTTTTACAGGCGGATACAGCGAATAAGGAAGAAATAGCCAGAACGGCAATGGTATTTTTCATAATTTTTATTTTTCCTTCTTATATGCAAAAACCATTCAAAACTGAATGGTCTTTATGCTTATTTTAAAATTTTATATTCCTAGGATTTTTTCACCAAACTGATAACCTGGTTTTCCTGCTTCGATGCAACACCCCAGATCTGCTTAAATGCAGGATAGTATTCTTTAGGATAATTCGGACTCAATATTTTTGTGGTGGAAATCACTTCAATTTTGTTTCCTTTCTGTTCTGCTACGTAGCTGTATTCAATCTCCTTATCATCCGTAACGATCTTTTTGCTTTTTGGCATTTCCTCAACCGCATAACCTTCAGGGATTTCAAACACGATCTTTTTTATTTTGGTAAAAGGAGAAATGAAATCGATCAGGTATTTTCGCTCGTCGGCCTGATCGAATTCGTTGGAGTTTTTATTTAAAAACAACATCGGGTTAATGATCATTTTCTTGCCGATCCTGTCAATTAAATTCTCTGAAGAAAACTTCATTGTGCTTTCAAAATCTCCGTTTTCTAACACTTTGGAATCGATATCGGTAAAATCAATGGCAAAATTTTCTTTGTACTGCTTTTTATATTTATCGGCATTATCGTCATAGTTTTCTTTGGCAAACATGGCATATGTACCGGTATCTTTATCCGAATAAGTTCCTGAAATGCTTCCGTCGACATTGATTTTGGCTTCTGCCGTAAGATACGTAAAGCTGGTCTTCGCATTCACCATAGAAAGCTGTTGTACCTTTTCTTTTGAAATCAGAATCCCATATTGATTCCAGTCTCTCGGCGGCAACTGATCCATTGAAGACTGTTTTGAAGTTGCATCATACAAATGAAACCCGTCTTTTGTCTGGATTGCTGCAATTACAAAATTCATGTTGTTTACATTGGGTGATGTAATATTGATGAGTCCGTGGCTTACCGTAGAAATCGTTAACGGATCTGCTTTAATTCCCGCCTCCCGAAGCAGCATCACCAGAAAAAGATTGATTTCCGCCGCGTTTCCGGTTTTGGTTTCAAGCATTTTTTTGATCCCGTCTTCCACATAGAGCCCTTGATCTTTATTCCAGGTAAAGGTATTTTTAACGTAATTAAAAATAGCATTTGCCTTTTCGGTTTCATTGGAAATGTTGGAGATCCCTGCCGGCATATTTTCCTTGGCCAATTTTGTTTTCTTCAATTCACCTCCGAAATCTTCATTCTCATACAGCCTTTCCTTGATCTGTTCCCATGACGAAGAATATAACTTAAGCTCTCTGAAGTTGGTGGAATGCAGCTCAGCACTGATTTTCGTCCTGTAATTCCTGTCGTTACTTACAAATTTTTCAGTTTTAAATCCTTTTACATTTTCATATCCGAAGCGGTAGGTTCTATAGTTTGTTCCGTACATAGTCCTTTCTTCCACTTCGCGATACTTTGGATTCATAGAACCTGTGTAATTTACGCTGTAGGAAATATTGGAAGGGCTGTCCAGTACATATTCGGTGTATAAAGAGGGCGTATCCGTCTCGATCATAATCTCAGGAATGACGAATAAAAACGGAGAACTTACTTCATATTGATACTCGATAACCGAACCATTCTTAACATTCGGAAATGCAAATTTGGTGATCGCAACATATTTGCTCTCCTTACTTTTATATTTTGAGCTCTTATCTACTTTGGTGGCAACGGAAGCTCCGTTTTCAAGATTGTAGGTAAATGCTTTGATTTTAGAAAGGGTTTCCTGATCGCTTCCATTCTGGTACAAAGGGATTTCAAGATTCAGCCAGTCTTCCGCTTTGTCTTTATCATAGATTTTAATCCTGTAAAAAGCCTGCTTGATGAGATTTCCCGTATTGTTATCAATACTGAAGTGCAGGGATTTGTATAAAATTTCCGCAGGGGCATTTTCGTCCAGTGTGGACTTTTGCCGGGATAAATCGGCGTCATTAAACTTAGGATACTCAAGAAATGCATGTTTCTGTGCATCAATGAACATAAAATTCAAGGAGCAGGCAGCAATTAGAAATATTTTTCTCATGTTAAATTTTAGAAATTAAAATTTTTGAATTGTCAATGTTAATAGTTTTCTTTCTGAAACTTACGTAATCGTTGTATTTTTCCTTTGGATACAATCCCTTATTAATTCGGATTGTACGGTTTACTTTCAGCTCTTCCCCATTCTTCACAAAGCTCAGTTTATAAGTTCCGAATTCTGAATTTAACGTAACATTTTCAGGAAGCTCCTCGACTTTATAATTTTTGGGAAGAACAAAACTGATTTCGTATTCGTCTTCAAAAGACTGTCTTAGTTCAAAAGGCAATACCCTGTTTTCATCTGCTTTATAAACATTATCAGAGTAAATCGGCACGGCTCTGAAAATCATGCTGCTGCCGGCATTTTTAGAGTAATTGTTTGCTTTAAAATCAAGATCGAATTTGGCAACGGCGTTATCTTTATCGTTCAGGAAGTTCTTCAGTTCTATTTTTTCAAAATGCAAGACATCGAGAAGATTTTTTACCGCTTCGTTTCTTTCTTTGGGAGACATGGTTGCCAACACCAGGTTGTTGTCATACTGAATTCCCGTGTAGGCAAAACTTCCTTCCCCGGAAATGCTGTTGTCTTCATTCAGTTTTACTTTCAGAAGCTGCTTTTCTCTACTCTGCTCTGCGGTATAGACCGGAGTATCAATTAATTCAATTCCGTTTTTACGGATGGAAAGCACATTCCGGCCTGTGGTAGAGTAGCTTAAATGATTGAATGCTATCTGCTGTGAAGTGTTTTCCAGCCAGATGTTCCCTTTTTCCGCAGGAACCATTAGAATAACGTGGTTTCCGCCCATTTTTGGGAAATCCTTATCGAAAGAAACCGGTGAAGAACTGGAATTGATTACCGAATAATACGAGGGAATGCCTGCCTCATCCAGCAATGTTTTCATATAATTGGTGAGTCCTTTACAGTCACCATATCCTTTTTTCTGTACTTCATCCGGAAGCATAGGCTGCCAGCCGCCGATTCCCAGGGCCACAAAAATATATCTTGTTTTAGCCTGCATGTACTGGTACAGCTTTTTTACTTTTTCTTCGGTTGTTCCCTGAAGATTCAATGCTGCAACTTCCGCTTTGATGGCGGGTGTCGATAAAGAAACGGGCTGCAGGATGCTGTTGTAATACCATGAACCGAAATCGCTCCAGCTGTTGATGCTCCCCTGTTTGCCTTCCAGATTAAATTTCGTCAGTGCAAAGCTCACTTTCGGCAGAATCTTTACCGGCTGCGGCGATAGAAAAGCATCCTCAATGGCCGGGACATTTTTGTAAGTATATATTTTTTCTCCTGCATTTTCACTTTCACTCACCGAAGTAAAATTGTATGCGGAAGGATATGTTTTGGTTTTAAGCTCAATTCCGGATTTATTGATAATCTTCATCTGGGCTTCTTCCAGAGAAACATTAACGGCCCGGAACGGAATAAAATCAGGCATGAAGACCGTATTTCTGTCACCCATCTGGTAGGTAAACTCTACGGTATACGGATACTGCGTCGGTGTATAGGATAAAGCCATTACCCGGTTATCCGAATAGAAAGTACCCTGATTGTTGTTGGCAAAATCCCCGAAATCCGATTTGGAAAACGATTTAATTTTCTTACCCGATTCGTCATAAATATTGACTTTCACATCCGAAATGCTGTTCCCTTTGTCATACGGAATAAAAATCTGTGCATCGGCATCCCCGTCTTTGGTAAGAACTGTTGTTACCGTGTAAAACTGATATTTTATATCGTCGATTTTATTGATCTGAACAGTGGTGAAATCTTTCCGGATTACCGCATCGGCATTTTTTTTAAGATTCTCGGGAATTGCAGAAATGGGAAAGCTCTGCGTATGGTAAAGAGAGACGATCGAAAGGGCTCCAATACAAAGTATTTTCATCATGGTTATTAAAATTTAGCAAAAATAATCAAATCTGATTATTAATAAAATAATTTTTTACGGTATTACAGATAATTCACATTTTGCGATAAAAAAAAAGACTTCATGGCTGAAGTCTTTTTTAGTATTTGTATCAATTATGATTATGCATCAATTTTGGCATACTTAGCATTCTTCTCGATAAATTCCCTTCTCGGCGGAACCTCATCACCCATCAGCATGGAGAAAACGTTATCCGCTTCCACGGCGTTATCAATCGTTACCTGCTTTAAGATTCTGTGTTCAGGATTAAGTGTCGTCTCCCAAAGCTGCTCCGGGTTCATTTCCCCAAGACCTTTGTAACGCTGTACCTCTACTCCTTTACCATCCGGAGACATTTCCAAAGTAAACTCTTCACGTTCTTTTTCGTTATAAGCATACTGCTTTTTGTTTCCTTTTTTCAACAGATATAAAGGCGGCTGGGCAATATAAATATAACCGTTTTCGATAAGTTCCTTCATGTATCTGAAGAAGAATGTTAAAATCAACGTTGAAATGTGGGAACCGTCAATATCGGCATCGGTCATGATAACGATTTTATGATATCTCAGTTTGGCCATATTCAAAGCTTTGCTGTCTTCTTCCGTTCCTACGGAAACTCCCAGCGCTGTATAGATATTCTTGATTTCTTCGTTGTCGTATACTTTGTGAAGCATTGATTTTTCAACGTTTAGGATTTTACCTCTCAACGGAAGGATCGCCTGGAAGAACCTGTCGCGGCCCTGCTTGGCTGTTCCTCCCGCGGAATCTCCCTCTACCAGGAAGATTTCAGATTCGGCAGGATCTTTTGAAGAGCAGTCGGACAGTTTTCCCGGAAGTCCGGAACCTCCCATCGGAGATTTTCTCTGTACCATTTCACGGGCTTTTTTCGCTGCCTGTCTGGCTTTCGCTGCCAATACTACTTTCTGTACGATAATCTTAGCTTCGTTAGGATTTTCTTCCAAAAAGTTAGTCAGCATTTCCCCTACGATCTTATCAACCGCACCGGAAACTTCGGAGTTTCCTAATTTGGTTTTGGTCTGTCCTTCAAACTGAGGCTCCATCACTTTTACGGAAACCACAGCCGTTAATCCTTCACGGAAGTCATCACCTGTAATTTCAACTTTTTCCTTAGCAGGAAGTCCCAAATCATCAGCGTATTTTTTCAGGGTTCTCGTTAAAGCACGTCTGAAACCGGCAAGGTGGGTACCTCCTTCATGGGTATTGATGTTATTAACATACGAGTGAAGGTTTTCCGTAAATGAAGTATTGTAACGCATCGCCACTTCTACCGGAATATCATCTCTTTCACCTTCCATGAAAATTACGTTTTCCATGATAGACTCACGGTTTCCGTCGATGTAGGCAACAAACTCTTTCAATCCTCCTTCGGAATGGAAGACTTCTGATCTGAAAGATCCGTCTTCCAGCTTTTCCCTTTCATCGGTAAGGGTAATGGTAATTCCTTTATTTAAATAAGAAAGCTCTCTTAAGCGGCTTGCTAAAGTATCATAATTATAAACCAGTTCCGTAAAGATGGAATCATCCGGCTGGAAAAACTGCTTGGTTCCCCGTTGGTCGCTGTGGCCGATTTCTTCAACACCGGTCTGCGCTTTTCCTCTGGAATAGATCTGCTGATAAATGTTGCCGTCTCTGTAAACGGTAGTCACCATTTCATTGGAAAGTGCGTTTACACACGATACCCCAACTCCGTGAAGACCTCCGGAAACTTTATAGGAATCTTTATCGAATTTACCTCCGGCTCCGATTTTGGTCATTACAACTTCAAGCGCAGATTTTTGTTCTTTTTCGTGGAAATCCACCGGGATCCCTCTACCGTTATCGCTAACCTCGACTCCGTTTCCTTCCTTAATGCTGACGAAGATGGTGTCGCAGTATCCTGCCAACGCCTCGTCTATAGAGTTATCTACTACTTCATAAACCAAATGATGGAGACCTCTTACTCCCACATCACCAATGTACATCGAAGGACGCATACGTACGTGCTCCATCCCTTCCAATGCCTGAATACTACTAGCTGTATATTGTTTCTGACTCATATAAATATTAAAAAATTCTGCTGTGCGCAGAGACCTACAAATATCGTGATTTTTTTCGAGTTATGAAAGTTAAAATGTGTCAAAAAACAGAGGATTTTTCAGCGAATACCAGAACTTATTCCGCTTAAAAAATATCAAAGTTAAAACCTATTCTTCAAACGGTTGCTGTTGTAAATCATATGGAACTCTTCTAATTTATACGTACCTTTAATTACTCAAAAATTGAATTCATGGACGACTTTCTAGCAGCACGTGCTCAAATGGCAATGTCACTGGGTTTTCACATCATTTTTTCCTGTGTCGGCATGGTGATGCCTTTTCTGATGGCCTTTGCCCATTGGAAGTATCTGAAAACAAAAAATGAGGTATATAAAGGGCTTACCAAAGCCTGGAGCAAAGGGGTTGCCATTCTTTTTGCAACGGGAGCGGTTTCCGGGACGATGCTTTCTTTTGAACTGGGCCTCCTCTGGCCGCAATTCATGAAACACGCCGGACCGATTTTCGGAATGCCTTTTTCGCTCGAAGGGACCGCATTTTTTATTGAAGCCATTGCTATCGGATTTTTCCTTTACGGATGGGAACGCTTCAACAAATGGTTCCACTGGTTCTGCGGGTTTCTCGTCGGGGTAAGCGGGCTGGCTTCGGGAATTCTTGTGGTTGCCGCCAATGCCTGGATGAATTCCCCTGCCGGATTCGACTATATCAACGGACAATACCTCAACATCGATCCCATTAAAGCCATGTTTAATGATGCCTGGTTTTCACAGGCTTTACATATGACCGTAGCTGCCTTCTGTGCAACCGGATTTGCCGTTGCAGGAGTACATGCTTTTCTGATCTTAAGAAAAAAGAATGTTGAATTTCATACCAAAGCATTTAAGATTGCTGCAGGTTTTGCGCTGATCGGAGCCTTCGGAGCACCTCTCACCGGTGATACGGCAGCTAAATCGGTGGCGGAAAGACAACCGATCAAACTCGCAGCGATGGAGGCGCATTTTGAAACGGAAAAAGGGGCAGCCTTCGTGATCGGCGGTATTCCTGATGAAAAAAAAGAAGAAATAAAATACGCCATCAAAATTCCGAAATTACTGAGCTTCCTGGTAAGCAGCGATTTTAATTCGGAAGTAAAAGGGCTTAAAGATTTTCCCAGAGATGAGTGGCCTCCAATAGCCGTCGTTCATTATGCCTTCCAGACCATGATTTTCTTTGGAGTGATCATGATTATTATTGGAGCCATCTACCTGTATGCTTCGTTTTTCAAAAAGGAATGGCTTACCAAAAGATGGCTGCTGAAAACATTTTTAATTGCTACCCCTTTCGGATATATCGCACTGGAAGCCGGCTGGACGGTAACGGAAGTCGGACGGCAACCGTGGATTATTTACGGAATCATGCGTACCGCGGAGGCCGTAACGCCAATGCCGGGCATACAGTATTCGTTTTATTTCTTTACCGCAGTTTTTGCATCGCTTTCGATCCTGATGGCCTTTTTACTGAGCCGCCAGATCAAAATGGTACCGAAATTATATGATCCTACGGATCCTCAGTTTAATCCTAAAAGCAAAGAATCATGATTTACGTCGTAATAGGTTTTCTCTGGCTGTCCATCTGCCTGTATGTTATTCTGGGAGGTGCCGATTTCGGTGCAGGGATTGTGGAGCTGGTTACCAAAAAGAAGAACAGGCCGAAAACTCAGGTCATTATGTATGAATCGATTGCGCCGGTCTGGGAAGCCAATCATATGTGGCTGATTATCGCCATCGTTATTCTGTTTGTAGGATTCCCTGAAGTGTACACTACCCTTTCCACGTACCTTCATATTCCGCTGGTGCTTATGCTGATCGGGATTATTGCAAGGGGAACTTCCTTTACCTTCCGGCATTATGATGCCGTAAAAGACGAGTGGCAAAAAGTATACACGCAAATTTTCTATTTCTCGAGCCTGCTGACGCCATTCTTTTTGGGACTGATTGCTGCCGCTACGATCTCACGTTCCATTCAGCCTAATGCCGATAATTTTCTGGATCTTTATATTTTCAGCTGGCTCAACTGGTTTGGAGTGGCTGTGGGATTGTTTACCATATCGATCTGTGCCTATCTGGCCTCTATTTTTGCGTTAAGGGAAACCTGCGACCGCATGGAACTGAAACTGATGATTAAAAAGTCCAAGCAGACAATGGTTTTTGTAGTTATTGCAGGAATTCTGGTCTTTCTGACAGCCTATATTTCCGGAATCCCGCTGGTAATGTGGGTATTTTCAAAACCTTTGGGTATTATGGCCACCACCTTTGCCACGATCTGCCTGGTTCTGATCCTCAGAGCTATGCATACCGGAAAACTGCTTTCCGTACGTGCACTGGCCGGCTTTCAGGTGATTATGATTCTTGTGGCGGCTACTTATCAGCACAACCCCAACATTATCCTGTTTGGCAACGGGCAGCATCTGTCGCTTCTGGAGCATGTCGCCGCCCCGAAAACGATTAATGCCTTAGCATGGGCCTTAATGCTGGGATCTGTCTTTATCCTTCCTTTTCTGTTTTACCTGATGGTTTCTTTCACTAAACAGCGTAGAAAACTGAAGGAAACGGCAAAACCTGAAACACCGATTAAGCCGTAATAATCTTTTTAAACGAAAAACCTCTGTACCATTTTGTTACAGAGGTTTTTTGTTTAGGTCTGATTTAAATTAGTTCGGTATCAATTTGAAAATTAATTTTAGCAAATCAGGTGTGTTGGAACTCAAATAAGTTTTGGCTAAAGCCAATTGAATGCACTAAAAGTGAAGACGGGCTAAAGCCCGTCCCTATTGAAATTTGATTTTATTTTTTAAGCAGAACAATCTCAACTCTCCTGTTTTTGCTGAAATCTTCTTCCTTACGTTCGGGATAAACAACAGGATTGAGATGTCCCTGCCCGGTTGCTTTTATCCGCGAAGGGCTGATTCCCTGCTGTTCCAGAAACTCCTTGATGGCATTTGCCCTTGTAAAAGACAGGTTGAAGGTTTTCAGATCAAGATCCTCACCGTCGAAATTATCATAGTCACAGCAAATATGCCCCTGAAGCTCCACTTCTACGGACGGGTGGTCTTTCAGAATACCGGCGAGCTGAGCCAGTACTTTATTCCCTTTGGGAAGCCAGATGTGGCGGCCTCCGATAAAGTTGACATCCGGAAGGGAAAAGGTATCTTTCACTTTCATTTCTGAAATTTTTTTGCTGAAGAAACTGGCAAATGCTTTTCCTGCTCTGATTTCTCCTGGAGCCATTACCCTGTCAATAAACACATCTACCCTTCTGTTTTTTCTTCGCAGCTCTTCCGTACTGTTGTCATTGATCTGCTTTTCTTTTCCCAGGCCGGTCACACTTTGCAATTCAATATTTCGGCCGATCTTTTTCTGCAGGTAAGCACTAACTGCGTGGGCCCGGTTTTCCGATAGTTTTTTATTGTAATCCGAAGTTCCGGAAACATCACAGTTTCCGAATATCCTAAATTTCAACATTGTATTCAAACGGCTTAGACTATCGAGTTTCTTTTCTGAGTCCCGGCTGAGTCTGGCGCTGTTATAATCAAAATAAACGGAGGTCAGCATCTGCGCTTTACTGTTCAGACCTAAGAAAATCAATATGATAAGAATTCTCATCTTATTTGTTTTTTACTAAACGGAAAATAATCGGAAATAGTTTATTATTAAACTTTACAGCGTATATTTATTTTAATCCATTGTTGATTTAAGCTCCGGGCAAAATTGAATTTTTCAATATTCACCTGAAATCAGCAAAGCATCCTTGGAGATTCTGATCCGGCTCCGAATTATATACTATTAATATGAACTGAAAAAGGTTGTCTACCAATTCGGCAAGAATGCCACTGTAACAAAGTAAATATTTCAGAAATAAAAAACCCCGGATCTGATCCGGGGCTTAACCTCTATTAAAATTAAATTTTACAGCTTCATTCCTTTTTTGGAAATGACTTTATCTTTCTGGGTTATAATTTTAATAATATAAATATCTTTTTGAAGACCGGAAGTATTGATGTTTTTTGAGGATTTGCTTTCAAGGATCAACCGTCCGTTTCTGTCGAAAATTTCTACAGACTTTATTTCTTCATGCGTGATCAAATTCAGTTCATCTTTAAATGGATTAGCGAACTGAACGTCTATCCCTGGATCATTTTCTTTTACTCCCAGCACAGCATTTGAAATTACATACCTCTTAATAATTCTTGGGCTGATCATCAAATACAAATAATTATCCTTCACTGAAATGGAAATTTTGTCGTCAGGATTTATTATCTGTGTTGTAATGCCTGTATCTAAAAGGGGTTGGCCGTTGATTGTGCTTAGATTATTGCTGTCAGCGCTCAGAAGAAAGAGCTTTTTGGGATAACTGTTGTCAAGGACCGGTATAACCACCTGATTGTTTACCACTGCAAAATCCTGGACATATAAAAGATTGGTTCCGTTGAGATTATCCGGAAGATCTATCCTCCCGTTAGAACCAAATGAAGTATCAAGCATACCGGAAGGTAAGGTTTTGGTAAGAAATTTTACAGATGGATCATTTTCCTCAAACAGATAATTAACCAAGGAGTTATCCGTCATCATACAAAACTTCATTATGGTGGATGAAGGTCCTGTATTATACTGCGCATTTCCGTTTACCCCAAAGCTGGTGTCGTAATTTCCCGTCGTGTAATTCATTTTGCGGAGCGATGAATTGTTTGATTCATATTCCATAATTGAATTGCCGGAATGCAAGGCTACAAATTTTTCATGATTGCTAAAGATTGTATTGGTATAATTGGATAAAGTACTGTTGCAGGCCATCGTTCCGTTAGTCCCAAAAGTGGAATCAAGCTGTCCGGACGGGTTGAGCTGATAAATACTGTTGGTGGTTCTGATGAGCAGATTTCCGTTTGGCAGTACCTTCCGATACACTTCATTGGCGAGGATTTCCGTTTGCCCGGCTGTTCCGTAATTCTGATCCAAAGTTCCGTTGTAGTGGAATTTTTTCCCCGAAAACATCATCATATCGGCAGTACCGGAATTGTGAACAAAATCGTCGGTGCCTGCCGTTCCATAGGCCAGCGGACAGCCAAATGAACCTGCTGTCCCAAAAGATGAATCAATGCTGCCGTCCGTACCGAGCATGGTAATTCTGGAATCTGTAAGGTTGGAGGTCGACATGTCAAAATTCTGAACGATAATTTTGTTATTGACAAAGTGGTAAGAGAGAAATCCGCTCAGGCCGGGATTAAGATTGACAATGCTGTTGTTCCCGAAATTAGAATCTGATACAAGGTTAAGTTGAGCGTAGGACATTGAAGCCACTAACGCTAACGCGGTAATAAATGATTTTTTCATAATATTTTGTTTGTGAGTGTTTATCAAAATTACTAATTTTTTTCACACAAAAATGAAAAAGCAGGCAATAAATGCCTGCTTCTATATCTCTGTGGTACTTACAGTTACTAAACCAATCTCATCAAAATACTATCGTCGGTCTTTTCTACTTTTACCAGGTTATTCTTCGTTAAAATTTTGGAAGCTTTATCCCATTTTTTACCGGACAGTTGGCTTCTTTCTTTTACCTCGGCCAGTGAAAATACCTCTTCGCGGGAGTTGAGGATTTCGATAATTACTTTTTCATCTTCTCCAAGCTCGATCTGAGGAACAGCTTTCTCAGGTCTCATCTGCGGGAAGAACAGTACCTCCTGGATGGAAGCATTATTGGTAAGGAACATAATCAATCGGTCCATACCGATTCCTAATCCTGAAGTTGGCGGCATTCCGTATTCCAGTGCTCTAAGGAAATCTTCATCGATAAACTGTCCTGCCTCATCATCTCCTTTCTCAGATAGTTTCAGCTGGTCTTCAAAACGCTCTCTCTGGTCGATTGGATCATTAAGTTCGGAATATGCGTTGGCAATTTCCTTTCCGCAAACCATTAATTCAAAACGCTCTGTAAGGCCTTCTTTACTTCTATGCTTTTTGGTCAGGGGTGACATTTCAATCGGGTAATCGGTGATAAAGGTCGGCTGAATGAAGTTTCCTTCACATTTCTCACCGAAAATTTCATCGATTAATTTTCCTTTACCCATAGTTTCGTTTACCTCAATACCAATTGATTTGGCAAAATCGAAAAGTTCCTGCTCCGTTTTACCTGTAATGTCGAAACCTGTAAATTTCAGGATCGCATCCGTCATTGAAATTCTTTGGTAAGGCGCTTTGAAATCAACCTCATGCTCTCCGAATGTCGCTTTGGTAGTCCCGTTTACCTGAATGGCGCAGAATTCCAATAATTTCTCCGTGAAATCCATCATCCAGTTGTAATCCTTATAGGCCACATAGATTTCCATAGCGGTAAATTCCGGGTTGTGCGTTCTATCCATCCCTTCATTTCTGAAGTTTTTGGAGAATTCGTATACCCCATCGAATCCGCCTACGATCAGTCTTTTCAGATACAATTCGTTGGCAATTCTTAAATATAAAGGAATATCCAAAGCATTATGATGGGTAATGAACGGCCTTGCTGCCGCTCCACCCGGGATGGCCTGTAGAATCGGAGTTTCTACTTCAAAATATCCGGCATCGTTGAAGAAAGTTCTCATGGCATTGAAGAGTTTTGTTCTCTTCACGAAAACCTCCTTTACCTGTGGGTTAACGGTTAAATCTACATAACGCTGTCTGTATCTCATTTCCGGATCGTTGAAAGCATCGTACACTACTCCGTTTTCGTCGGTTCTCGGTTGCGGAAGAGGTCGGAGAGACTTGGTAAGAAGGATAAAATTCTTTACCAAAACGGTTTTTTCACCTACCTGCGTAGTGAACAGTTCCCCTTCTACCCCGATGATGTCACCTATGTCCAAAAGGTGCTTGTAGACTTCGTTATATAATGTTTTGTCTTCCCCGGTACAGATTTCATCCCTGTTAAAATAAACCTGGATTCTGCCTGTAGAATCCTGCAATTCAGCAAAAGAAGCTTTCCCCTGAATTCTTCTGGACATCAGTCTTCCAGCAATCTTCACCTGTTTACTTTCTGCGAATTCCTGTTTTATAGATTCTGTAGTATCCGTAATGACATATTCATCCGCCGGGAATGCATTAATTCCCATTTCAACAAGCTTATTCAGCTTTTCTCTTCTAATGATTTCTTGTTCTGATAATTGCATTTCTTATTTTTCTAAAAGCGTACAAATTTAGTGATTATTTATAAAATTAACTTTAAAACTTAGCGTAAATATTATATACATCACAATTCCAAATTTCAATGAAAATAATTCATCACATACCACTTTTTAGTAAAAATTTTTAATTATATACAAATAATCACTTAATAATGAATTAAAATTGAATTTTATTTATTATCTTTGGGTACATCACGGATTACAAAAATGTTTACCTCCGAAAATTTACGGTTCAGTTCTGTTGTATTTTCGGAGTATTCATGAGAGGGGATTTTCTCCAGAAAGGACATCAAATGTGCCGTTGATACGGAATACCGCGATTCATAAATAATAGTCTTTATATATTTTAGTATGATTCTAGAAACACAATCCTCTGAGCGCCTTACTTTTTGTAAGGCGTTTACCTTATGTTATCGTGAAGCCATTGGCTTCGGTTGTGTTTCGGAACGAATGTCCATGCCAGCATCCTGCTGATCTTCTGCCCCTGGGCCATTTCAACCATCTTGAATTCTGTAGTTTTTACTTTCTTCAAAAGAGAAGTCAGCTTAAAAAGATGATCTTTTTTGGAGACCAGACTGGTAAACCAAAGAACCTGTGAAGAATATAATGTGCTCTCCTGAATCATTTTCGTAATAAATGCCAGTTCACCGCCCTCACACCACAGCTCCGACTGTTGTCCGCCAAAATTCAGTAATGGATTACGGACTTTCGACTTGCTGAGATTCTTTGTTTTTCTCAGATTTCCTTTTAAAGCAGTAGCTTCGGAATCATGAAACGGCGGGTTGCACATGGAAAAGGCAAACCGGTCTTCGGGTTCTATGATATTTTTAAAAATGTGATCCGCTTCCGGCTGTTTTTTCAGACAAATAGCCGGCAACAAATCTAGATTGTGGTCCAAGATCTGACCTGCATTGCGTAAAGAGTCTTCATTAATATCGGTTCCGAGCATAGACCAGCCATATGAACGGTGCGCGATTAAAGGATATACCAGATTGGCTCCGGTTCCGATGTCCAGCCCCTGAATCTTTGAGCCTTCTGGTACCTCCCCGAAAGACTCTGCCAGCAAATCGGCAATATAATGGATGTAATCTGCCCTTCCGGGAATCGGCGGACAGAGATTGGAATCGGGAATATCCCAATACTGAACCTTATAAAAGTGTAACAGTAAAGCCTTGTTCAGCAGCTTAACAGCTTTCGGAAGGCTGAAATTGATCGTTACACTTTGATAAGCGTTCACAAAAACATAATGTTTTAATTCCGGTACACAGGAAATCAGCTGATCGAAATCATACGGATCCTTATGTAAGTTTCTGGGATGCAGATTGGACTTTTCAGCCATGCCTTACTTTTTCAGGCTTAAAATATACTGCACCATTTTTTTAGCATCTTCTTTAGAGACCTGCGGATGAGGGGACATGGGAACCCCGCCCCAGACTCCGCTTCCCCCTTCGATGATCTTGGAAGCAAGCAGTTCGGTATCCTTTTCAGAATATTTGCCTGCAATTTCCTGATACGAAGGTCCGATCATCCGTTCGTTCACGGCATGACAACCGGAACAGTCCAGTGTCTGAATAAGCTGGTCTCCGGAAAGGCTGATTTTCCCGGGCTCTGAAGCCGATGTGGTTCCGGAACCGGGATCAGCGGAAGGGGTTTCTTTTTTAGAACAGGAAAACATCAGCATGGCCATACCTCCTGCTAAAAACAGATTTTTCATTATTGCTGTAATTATTTCTTTGTCGCAGTATCTGCTTTTACCTGATTGGCCGGTAAAGATTCTGCTGCATTTACCTGGGAGTTTTCTGTTTTTCTGGCAGTAGAATCCACTACGGTAGGGGCATCCGGTTCAGGCAACATCGTGTTGCTGTCCTGTAAGTCATGATTTGGCTTTTTTGAGCAGCTTGCCGCTACTAAACCTCCGATAAACGCGATTGCTAATACTTTTTTCATTATTTTTTCCTATAAAAATTTAGACAAAAATATAAAAAATAAACGTTCAAACTCATGATCAATGTCCATTTTAGAGATATTTTACAGGATACTGAACTTCTAAATGATTATATTTAGGATGGTTTTTAAATATCAAAGCATGGTTTTCCTTTCAAAAATTCTCTTTTTCACAAGCCACCACGGTTTTCTTACGGTGATTGCTTTGTTCTTATTTTTCGGACTATTATCGGCTCTTACCAAAAAATGGGTACTGCTGATCATTGCTTTCGTTTTATCCATTGGAAATGTAATCGGAGGACAGTTCCTGAACGCCTGGTTTCTGAATACGTACGGTACTGAAAGCACAGCCGTTATCACTTCCGATGTCGAGACCAGCTCTACCCTCAATGAACAGCGCATTCATGATTATGAAGCTATTGTGAAGAAAACCGACGGAAGTTATATTACAACGTTCTTTTCGACCACAACGGCAGCGATTTATCCTATCGAAAATGCCATCCGGATCCCACAGAAAGAAAAAAGTTTTCCGGTAAAATTTATTCCCGGTTACGAAAAAAACATCGTTATTCTCTACAATCAGTCTGATGAAGGAAGAATGCTGTTAAAATACCAGAAACGTGCACCCGTTGATAAAGCAAGAATACAGTATGAAGCAGATCCGGAAAACCAGGAATTTATCCGTGAATACCGTTCAGCCCTACAAAACTACCTGAATGAATATGATGACCCTGAATATTCGGCAAAGCTCAGACAATTGGAAAGCAAATAATTTTCAGATTAAAAATCGAAAAGGAACAGGATTTGTTATATGCTACACGATTTATTTTTACCATTTTGTTTTTCATATCAAAAAAATATATACATTTGTACCATGTTTAGTAACAGCAATAATATTTGGTGGTGGCTTTCAAACTCTTCGTCGGGTCTGAGGCTGTTGTCGTGCTGTTAATTCATCTTAACGCATAAATAATAAAACAATATACAAAAGAGACTTTGACGGATACCGTTGAAGTCTTTTTTATTTAACCCTATTTAAAAATAAACTGCAGATGTTCAGTAAAAAAATAAAAGTAAAAACCGTTTCAAGAAAAACGCTGGGTGATCTCCGGACACCGATGAATATTTATCTTCAGGTCCGTGACAAATTCAGGGATACCATCCTGCTGGAAAGCTCGGATTCCAAAAATATCGACAATAATTTTTCCTTTATCGCCATCAATGCCATTGCCGGAATCGAGATCAAAACCATGACGGAATTTGAGGTAAAACTTCCCGGCCAGGAACCGGTAAAACAATCCATCGGAGGGCAAAAAATCACGGAAATCCTACAGGACTTCGCCCATGTATTCGAATGTGAAAACACCAACGATCCCATTGAAAAGACTGCACAGAGCCTCTTCGGATATACCAGTTTTGAAGCAGTACAGTTTTTTGAAAACCTGACCTTTAAGCCACAAAGCCCGGAAGTGGAAATCCCGATCCTCCGGTACCGCCTGTATCAGTATGTGATTGCCATCAACCACTACAATGATGAAATGCACATCATTGAAAACCAGATCGCAGGGATCAAGCCGGAACTCTATGTGCTGGAAAGTCTTATTAAAAATCAGAATTCCGTGGTCTATCCTTTCGAGAAAGACGGCGAAGAAACTTCAAACATCACCGATGAAGAATATATTGACCTGGCGAAAACCGCGCAGAAGCACTGCATGAGAGGTGATGTCTTCCAACTGGTATTAAGCAGAAGGTTTGAGCAGAAATTTAAAGGAGACGAATTCAACGTTTACCGCACATTGAGAAATATCAATCCCTCTCCTTACCTGTTTTTCTTTGATTACGGAAATTACAGGCTCTTCGGATCCAGCCCTGAAAGCCAGCTGATCATCAGAAACAACAAAGCGGTCATCCATCCTATCGCCGGTACCTTTAAAAGGACCGGACATCTCGAAACCGACCTGCAATCTATTGAAGCTTTAAAAAATGACGAAAAGGAAAATGCCGAACACACGATGCTGGTCGATCTTGCCAGAAACGATCTGGGTAAACTCGGGAAAAACGTTACGGTAACCAAACTGAAGGAAATCCAGCTTTTTTCCCATGTTATCCATATGGTAAGCGAGGTAACGGCAGATGTACAGGAAAAAACAAATCCTTTTGAAATGGTGGCAGCCACCTTTCCTCAGGGTACCTTAAGCGGAGCGCCGAAGCATAAAGCCCTCCAGTTAATCGACAGATATGAAAAAGATTCCCGGGGCTATTACGGCGGCTGTATCGGAATGATCGGGTTAGATGGCGAATGCAACCAGGCCATTATGATCCGTACTTTCTTAAGCAAAAACAATACGCTGTACTACCAGGCCGGAGCCGGACTCGTCGCCAAATCCAACCCGGAAAGCGAGCTCCAGGAAGTAAACAATAAGCTGAATGCTTTGAAAAAGGCAGTGGAAAAAGCAGAGAAGCTTGTTGATAGTTGATAGAGGTTAGTTATTCGTTAAAAATATTTATTAAAAATTATAAAACACAAATTATGGAGTACACAAATTTAGATGTATGGGTTGAATCAAGAAAACTTACTAACAGTATATATGATTCAACTAAAAATTATCCGAAAGAAGAAATATTCGGTTTAACCAATCAGATCAGAAGAGCAGCTGTATCTGTTCCTTCAAATATAGCAGAAGGATGCGGAAGAAATACAGCGAAAGCAACAATCAAATTTCTGTTTATTGTCAGAGGTTCGTTGTATGAGTTGGAGACCCAACTGTATTTATCTTATGATCAAAAATATATAAATGAAAAGCAATTTACAGAACTCTTACATCAGACAATTCTCTGCAAAAATTATTGAACGGATTTATTAATTATTACAGAAAAAAATAAAATGAAACATACAGAACCATCAACAATCAACAATCAACAATCAACCATAACCCATCAACCATCAACCGCCACCCATCAACCATCGTCCAAAGTCCTGGTATTCGATAATTACGACAGTTTTACTTACAACCTCGTCCAGATTATTGAAAGGATTCTTGATGCCAGGGTGGATGTCGTGAAAAATGATCAAATTGCTTTAGCTGAGATTGATCAATATGACAAGATCGTGCTTTCTCCCGGCCCGGGAATTCCTGAAGAAGCGGGCATTCTGCTGGAAGTGATTAAAGAATATGCGCCTACCAAAAGCATTCTGGGCGTTTGTCTTGGTCAGCAGGCCATTGCAGAGGCTTTCGGCGGAAGCCTGATCAATCTTACGGAAATTTATCATGGCGTTTCCACACCTGCCGATTTTGTAAAGAATGATACGAAAATTTTTAAAGATCTTGCCAGCGGAATTGAAGTCGGACGATACCATAGCTGGGTGGTGAACCGTGAAGATTTACCTGAGGAACTGGAAATTACGGCCATCGATAAAGACGGCATGATCATGGCTTTGCAGCATAAAACCTATGATGTACATGGGGTTCAGTTCCATCCGGAAAGTATCCTGACCCCGGAAGGAGAAACAATTATTAAAAATTTTCTGTTATCTTAAAAAACACGTATGAAAGAAATCCTTCAATACCTTTTCAATCATCATACCTTATCCAAATCGCAGGCAAAGGCCATCATGATTGAAATTGCACAGAATAAATTCAATGCCACGGAAGTCACGGCTTTCGTAACCGTTTTCCTGATGCGGAATATTACCCTGCAAGAACTGGAAGGTTTCCGCGAAGCCCTCTTGCAGATGGCCGTTCCGGTGGACATTAATGCAGAAGATGCCATCGATATCGTAGGAACCGGCGGCGACGGAAAAAACACCATTAATATTTCCACCCTGGCGAGTTTTGTGGTGGCCGGAGCCGGACAGAAAATAACGAAACACGGAAACTACGGGGCTTCCACCATTACCGGATCATCCAATGTGCTGGAAGCATTGGGGTATGAATTTAAAAACAATTCGGAACAACTTCAGGAAGAGCTCGACAAGGCCAACATCTGCTTTTTGCACGCTCCTTATTTTCATCCGGCACTACAATCCGTCGGAGCGCTTAGAAAATCATTGGGACTGCGAACTTTTTTCAATCTCCTGGGCCCGCTGGTAAATCCTGCGAAGCCACAATTTTCAGTGATCGGTGTTTACAATCTCGAGATTGCACGGATTTACCAGTATCTTCTGCAAAAAGACCGTCGTAATTTTACACTGGTTCACGGAATGGATGGATATGATGAAATCAGCCTTACAGGTGACAGCAAGATCATCAGTAAAAAAGGCGAAGCCGTGTATACAACAGAAGATTTAGGTTTTCCGGCGGTGACACCCGAAAGCATCCAAGCTGCCGATACGCCGAAGGAAACGGCAAAGATTTTTAGGAATATTCTTGAAGGAAAAGGAACAGAAGAACAAAATTCGGTGGTGCTGGCCAATGCAGCCGTTGCCTTATATCATACCGGTAAATTCGGGAATTACGCAAACTGCCTTACAATGGCAAAAGAAAGTCTTCACGGCGGAAAAGCTTTGCAAAGCCTGAAATTGTTATTAAATGAATAAATGACCGCTCATGAATATTTTAGATAAAATTATCAGCAGGAAAAAAGAAGAACTGGCCTTCTCGAAATCAGAAGTTCCCATTCAGCAGCTGAAAGATTCGGAATTTTTTGGGAGAAAAGGTCTTTCATTAAAAGAAACATTGAAAAGCAAAAGCGGGATTATTGCTGAATTTAAAAGACAGTCGCCGTCCAAAGGCATAATCAATGACAAGGTTTCACCGCTGGAAGTGATTGCTGCATACGAAAACTTTGGAGCCAGCGCAGTTTCCGTTCTGACGGACCTGGATTTTTTTGGCGGCCGTTTTGATGACATCCTGAGCATCAGAAATCATATTCATATTCCGGTTTTAAGAAAAGATTTCATGGTGGATGAATACCAGTTTTATGAAGCCAAATCCATCGGAGCGGATGTCATCTTACTGATTGCAGCCTGCCTGTCTCCTCAGCAGGTTCAGGAATTCACGGCACTTGCTCATGAACTGGACCTGGAAGTATTGCTCGAAATCCATTCGGAGGAAGAATTACAACACCTTAATCCCCATATCGATTTTGCGGGCATCAACAACAGGAATTTAAAGGATTTCAAAGTAGACCTGCAACATTCCGTTGATCTGAAAAACATGCTTCCCGAAGAAATTCTATCCGTTGCCGAAAGCGGTATTTATAGCGAAGAAGATTTTAAATATTTAAAAGAAAAAGGATTTGACGGGTTTTTGATGGGTGAATATTTTATGAAAGACGAAAACCCGGGAAATAAATTCTCTGAATTTGTTTCCCATGTAACAATATAACAATTGATTGATATAACAATGATAAAAAGCCAGCAGCCATTTGCCGGAAGCCATCAGCCGAAGCTTAAAGTCTGCGGATTGACTAAGATCGAACAGATTCAGGAACTGATTTTGCTGGACAACGATTTTCTTGGTTTTATCTTTTACGAAAAGTCGCCGAGGTATGTGCTGAATCATCTGACATTGCAAGAAATTTCGATGATCGGTCATCAAGGGAAAGTCGGGGTTTTTGTAAACGAAACCCTGGAAAAAATAGCAGAAACAGCAGAGCAGGGAAACCTGAATTTTATTCAGCTGCATGGTGATGAGGATGAATATTTTATTGCTGAACTGAGAAAAGCAATCCATCCTAAAACCGGAATTATCAAAGCCATCCGGGTAGGAGATCAGAGCCGGGACGAATTACAGGAAACCATCGACAGTATCCTGCCTAAGGTCAACTATCTGCTATTTGATACCGATTCCAAAGCATTCGGCGGAACCGGGAAAACATTTGACTGGAATCTATTGAACAAAATAGAAATCCCCCTTCCCTATTTTTTAAGCGGTGGAATTTCAGATGAAAATTTTGATAACATAAAGACATTGCATCAGCAACCTTTTGCTTTGGATATCAATTCAAAATTTGAAATTGAACCGGGCATTAAGGATCTGGAAAAAATAAAAAAATTAAAAAAAGAAATAGAAAAAAGTCCCAAAGGGACGGCTTACAACAGAATCGGATAGAATCCGATTATCCAATCATAGAAGAGACACAAAATATGTCCCTCTGGGACTCATGAGACCCTAGATTGCTTAAAATTAAATAAAAATAGACAAAAATGAATTATAAAAACCCGGATGAAAACGGATATTACGGTGAATTTGGCGGGGCGTTCATCCCTGAAATGCTGTATCCGAATGTAGAAGAATTGCAGAAAAGCTATATTGATATTATTGAGTCGGAAGATTTTCAGCAGGAATACCAGGAGCTTTTAAAAAATTATGTCGGCCGTGCGACACCTTTGTATTTCGCAAGAAACTTAAGCCAAAAGTACAACACCAATATTTACCTGAAGCGGGAAGACCTCAACCATACGGGAGCCCATAAGATCAACAATGCGTTGGGACAGGTTTTATTGGCCAAACGGCTTGGGAAAAACAGGATTATTGCAGAAACAGGAGCCGGCCAGCACGGCGTAGCCACCGCCACGGCCTGCGCATTGTTGGGACTGGAATGCATCGTTTATATGGGAGAAGTTGATATTCAGCGGCAGGCGCCGAATGTAGCGCGGATGAAGATGCTGGGTGCAAAAGTAGTTCCCGCCACTTCCGGTTCGAAGACTTTGAAAGATGCGGTGAATGAAGCATTACGCGACTGGATCAACCATCCGGTAACGACACATTACGTTATTGGAAGTGTGGTCGGGCCACACCCCTTTCCGGATCTGGTAGCGCGGTTCCAAAGTATTATTTCAAAAGAAATTAAGGAGCAGCTGCTGGAGCAGGCCGGCCGGGAAAATCCGGATTACGTCATTGCCTGTGTCGGTGGCGGAAGCAATGCGGCAGGAACTTTTTACCATTTTGTCAATGAAAAAGACGTAAAAATCATCGCTGCTGAAGCCGGAGGTTTTGGCGTAAATTCCGGAAAGTCTGCCGCAACGACTTTTCTTGGAACATTGGGCGTCTTGCACGGAAGCAAAAGCCTGGTCATGCAGACGGAGGACGGACAGGTGATCGAACCGCATTCGATTTCCGCAGGCCTGGATTATCCCGGAATCGGGCCATTCCATGCCAATCTGTTCAGAGAGCAACGTGCCGAATTTTTCAGCGTGAATGATGATGAAGCCTTACAGTCGGCTTTTGAACTGACAAAATTGGAAGGTATTATTCCTGCACTGGAAAGTGCCCATGCCCTATCCGTTTTAGATAAAAAAGAATTTGACGAAAACGATATCGTGGTGATCTGCCTAAGCGGCCGCGGGGATAAAGACATGGAAACGTATTTGAAAAAGCTGGATGAAGAAAGCGAGAAGATGGAAGCCTAATGCACAGTAAAAATAAATCAATTTAAAATTTAACCTAACTTTATGAACCATAATAACATCCAGCATCCAGCTTCCGGCTCCCAGCCTCAAAAAAAATTAAACCTCTACTTCACCGCAGGAATTCCCGAATTGGAAAACACGGCTGAAATCATACAATTAATCCAGGATTCGGGAGCCGATATGATGGAAATCGGGATGCCGTATTCCGATCCGGTGGCAGACGGGCCGGTTATCCAGCAGGCACATGAACGGGCACTACAAAACGGAATGACCATTGAAAAACTGTTTACCCAATTGAAATCCGTTAAAGATGAAATCAAAATCCCTGTGATTCTGATGGGGTACGTCAATCCCGTTTTAAGTTTCGGCTTTGAAAATTTCTGCCGGGAATGTTTGGAAAGCGGGGTTTCCGGATTGATTATCCCTGATTTGCCGCCGATCGAATTTGAAAAAAACTACCGCAAAATTTTAGAACAGTACCAACTGAATTTCACTTTTCTGGTAACTCCGGAAACTTCGGATGAAAGGATCTTATACCTCGATTCTTTAAGCTCGGGATTCTTGTATGCCGTAAGTTCTTCCTCAACGACAGGAAACGAAAATACCGTACTGAAAAACGAAGACTATCTTTCAAGACTGGCATCGCTTCCACTAAAAAATCCGGTGATGATCGGCTTCGGCATCAAATCCAGGGAAGATTTTGAAAATGTCACCGAAAAAGCGGACGGCGGGATTATCGGAACCGCGTTTGTGAACATCCTTTTACAGCAAACAGACTGGAAGAAGCAAGCCCCTGATTTCATCCGTTCCATTAACGGGTAAAATTCACTAAATTTGTGGATTCAAACAAGGATATGAATACCATTCAGAATAAAACCGTCGTCTTTGAAGATTTAGGAACCCGCGAATACCAGCCGGCCTGGGATTATCAGGAGTCCCTGATGAAAAACATCATCGATCTTAAAATAAAGAACCGTGATCTTCCCGCCGAACAACATATCGCAACACCCAACCATTTCCTATTGGTGGAACATCCGCATGTTTATACGCTGGGAAAAAGCGGACATGAAGAAAATATGCTTGCCGGAATCGACAAATTAAAGGAAATCGATGCCACCTTTGTGAAAGTCAATCGTGGCGGTGACATTACCTACCATGGTTACGGGCAGATCGTAGGTTATCCGATCCTGGACCTGGAAAATTTCTTTACCGACATCCACAAATATATGCGGAACCTGGAAGAAGTCATCATCCGCACCATTGCCGAATACGGACTGAAAGGAGAACGTTCTCCCGGGGAAACCGGCGTATGGTTGGATGTTGGAAAACCCTATGCCCGCAAGATCTGTGCAATGGGGGTAAAAGCTTCTCGCTGGGTAACCCTGCATGGTTTTGCCTTAAATGTGAATACCGATATGCGGTATTTCGAATACATCATTCCGTGCGGGATCAAAGACAAACAGGTTACTTCGCTGAAAAGAGAACTGGAAAGAGAACTGACCCCTGAAGAAATGGAAGACATCAAAGCAAAGATCAGAAAACATTTTGAGGAGGTTTTTGAGGCGGAACTCATTTACAAATAGATGTGAATACTGTTGAAATTAAAAATAAAACCAATTGGTTTTTAATGATCATTTTAGGATTTGGAATGTTAATCACTGGTTCTATTATATTTTTAATTCTTCCCCTTTCTATTTCCCATGAAAATTCATTTTGGATATCACTATTCAATTACTTTTGTAGTGTAGGTCCGTTTTTGACTTTTTTTCTGCTTTTTCTACATCTATGGCTTTGGAATACCATTGGAAGAACAGTTTTGAAATATGATGACGAGAAAATTATTGTCATTAAAAAATTTAATTTATTGGTAGCAACGAAAACATATTACAGAACAGAGATAATAATTGATATCAAAGATTTTAAATTAGAAAAGACGAGGTATTTTACCCGCTATCATCTCTTTTCAAAATCAACATTTTCGTTAGTGTTTATTCAAAACAACTTAATTTTAAGAATTATTAATTGGCAATCTTATGAAAAGTCCAAAGAAATAGTAGACTTAATAAAGTAGTTTAATCTAAGAATTTCACTGTATGATTATAGTTAAATTTTATAGTTACACTTATTAAATTTTTAATAAAAAAAGAGACACCTTCAAAAATAATAAGTATCTAAATTGATATAAGTTATCTTTTAAAGAGGTATAAATTCTGGTGGAAATATAAACGTTTTGCAACTTTTAAATAAAAATCTTTTTCATATTCATTTTTTTATTACATTTAATATCACATAATAGTGAACTATTAAATCATGTTCACGGCAATAGTAACCAAACAAAATAAAACTATGAAAAAACTTCTGTTATCCATGATGGCATTTGTAACCATTGCGTCTTTCAATGCCTGTGCAGATTCAAATGCCAATCAGGATCCTACGCTCACAGCAAAGGAATTCAGTGAAAATGTTCAAAACTTCGGAAGAACCGTTCCGGTAACGATGGAAAAAGAGAACGGCAAATACCGGGTGAACTTTATCATTACCGCCCAGAATTTTGAAATTCAGGACAGCAAAGAAAACGCAGCATACATCTCTATGATCAGAGAGGCTGTAGAAAATGAAACGCCGATCCATGTTTTCCTGAAAACCAATACCAACGAAATTGTAAAAGTAGACGAACCAACGGAAGAAGATATCCGTTATTTTAAATCTCTGCTTACCAAAGAAACACGTTCGGAAACCCAGAAGGCCGTAAGCGTAATTCCGAACCAATCTACGCTCAACAGCCTTTTCGCCCAGATCAAAAGCCAGTCCTGCGGGACGTCCACTGCGTCTTCGCCTTGTATAACCTTCAGATACGCCGTGGACGGATGTTATGCCAGGGCTCACAAAATGAGACAGATTCTGCTCAATGCAGGATATGACTGCGAAAAACAATTCGTTTATGGAAACCTGAAAGCTTCTACCGGCAGCTGCTGCGTAGCCTGGGGGTATCATGTGGCGATATTGGTCAGTTTTAAAAATGCTTCAGGAACGGTAGAGAAAAGAATTATCGACCCTTCCCTATTCACCAGCGGACCGGTAACGGATACAGCCTGGAGAAATGCATGTGTGAATACCAGCTGCGGATCTGCATCGGCTTCGTCTTACGCCAACACTGCAGGAAATGTATATTACAGAAGCCCGTCCGGATCTTTATTGTATGACAACAATTATGTAAATACCAATTGTGTTTTGACCACTTTCGCATCTCTTTCAGGGTGCTCGCCCAGCCCTGCACCGAGTGTGTCAAACTGTGGATTCTAACCAAATATACTGGAACTCCTGTATTTACGGGAGTTTTAATTTTCCATTACAATGAAAATCCTGATGACTATACTTTGCCTGATGATACTGACCATTCGCTGTTCCGATAATTCCGGTTTTCACGATTTAACATGGTATGATCATTCTTCTGTTACAAACATCACTGAAGATCCGGATCGTCCTGAAGAATTCGTCAGGGTATCCATCGGAATAAGTGCACAGGTTTTTATATTTCAAAAAAATCCATGGATTATAAAAATCTGATCGAAAAGGCTACGGACAGCTTTAAGAAAAACAAACCTTATCATATTGGTATTGAAAATAAGACCAATATCATCAGGAAAATCAGAGAAGTTAAATAGGTAATTAAAAATTCAGTCTTTTATATTACATCCAGCCTTACATGATTGTGATGGCTGGATTTTAATGTTAAATCATAGACAGAATTAATAATTCATTTAGACAAATTTAACAAAATTAAATTGCACACAATTTAATTTGGCAATATCTTTGCAGTACAGAATTCGAACAAATAATTAACAAAATGTCATTAATAGAAGATTTAAACTGGAGACATGCCGTAAAAGCTTATGATCCGGCAAAAAAAGTATCACAGGAAGATGTATATAAAATTTTAGAATCAGCGAGGCTGGCTCCTACTTCATCGGGACTGCAGCCGTTCCGTGTTATCGTAGTGGAAAATCAGGAACTGAAAGAAGAAATGGTAAAAGGTGCTTTGAATCCGGAAGTGATGAGGGACTGTTCCCACGTACTGGTATTTGCCGCCTGGGACAGTTATTCGGATGAGAAAATCGATAAAGTATATGATCATCATACCGATGTAAGGGATTTACCGAGAGGCCGTTTTTCCAGTTATACTGATAAAATCAAAGAAATCTACGGGGCCCAGACGCCAGAAGAACATTTTGCCCACACTGCCAGACAAACCTATATTGCATTAGGATTGGCCATGGCACAGGCAGCAGAACTGAAAATCGACAGTACTCCGGCCGAAGGCTTCAGCAACGAGGTGGTGGATGACATCTTAAAATTAAGAGATCTGGGATTAAAAAGTGTGAGCCTTCTTTATCTGGGTTACCGTGATGAAAAAAATGACTGGCTGTCGCACATGAAAAAAGTAAGAATTCCGATGGAGGAATTTGTTATCACAAAATAATCAGATCATTTCATTTTCAAAAATATGGAACAACAAGAACCTTTAAAACTGGAAAATCAGCTCTGCTTTCCGCTTTATGTGATTGCCAAGGAAATTACGGGAATTTACCGCCCTTTTCTCGACGAGCTTGATATAACATACCCGCAGTATCTCGTCATGATGGTGCTCTGGGAAAATGACGGGCTTCCTGTAAACCATATCGGAGAAAAGCTGTATCTGGACAGCGGCACCTTAACGCCGCTTCTGAAAAGGCTGGAAACGAAAGGATTCATCCGCAGGGAACGGAAAAAAAAGGACGAGCGGGTTGTTGAAGTCTACATCACGGAATCCGGCAAGGCCTTACAGCAAAAAGCCTGTGAAATTCCCGAAAAAATTTTTAAAAAAGTAAACGCTTCATCCGAAGACTGGATGGCGCTAAAAGAAAATGTACTAAAAATATTAAGCAAATTAGAAAATAAATGAAAACGTTGTATACCACAAAAGCAACTGCCACAGGAGGCAGAAATGGAAAAGTAAAAAGTGAAAACGGGGTCCTGGACCTTGAAGTAAAAATGCCGAAAGCTTTAGGAGGCGCGAACGATGAATTCACCAATCCTGAAATGTTGTTTGCCGCTGGATATGCTGCCTGTTTTGACAGTGCATTGAACAGGGTGATCTCTTTATCAAAAACAAAAACGGGAGAGACCACCGTAACTGCAGAAGTAAGCATCGGCCAGCTGGATAACGGCGCTTTTGGACTGGCAGTTCAGCTGGATGTTAATATTCCGGAAGTTTCTCAGGAAGAAGCCCAATCCCTGACGGAAAAGGCCCACGAAATCTGCCCCTACTCCAATGCGACCCGAAACAATATCGAAGTGAAACTTTCGGTAACGAATAACTAAAGTAAACTGTATATAGTATTGAATCTGCTTCTTCCGAAGCAGATTTTTTTATTTTTAATTTTGAGATTGTTATTGCAGCTAATTTAGCTTTAGATAGATTTCGTAATTTTGATACATCATAAATTATATTCTTGAAAAACATTCTCTTCTTACTTTTTGCATTATCATTTCCTGAAATTCATGCCCAGCACACCTATGCCTTCTTTGGCTCCTTTAACCGGGATAAAGATACGGAAGGGCTTTACGTGTATGAACTGGATACCCTCAGCGGGAAACTTTCAAAAATTACTTCATTCACAGGGATTTTAAATCCATCATTCCTGACCGTTTCGCCCAACGGAAAATACGTTTTTGCCTGTACGGAGAGCAAGACTAAAAATAGCGGAAGTGTCAGCAATTTTGAATTTAATCCTGAAAAAAAATCGCTTACTTTTATCAGCAAACAGAAAAGCGGCGGCGAAAATCCCGTTTATCTCACCATTCATCAAAACGGAAAATGGCTGGTGAACGGAAATTATACGGAAGGCAGCGTTTCGGTATATCCTGTTTCTGAGAACGGACAGATCCAGCCGTATGTCCAGAATTTCCAGTTTTCGGAAGGAAGTGTAAACCCAGACAGGCAACAGCAGGCGCACATTCACGCTACCGTTTTTTCAAATGATTTTAAATATATGTTTCTTCCGGACCTGGGAGCAGACAAAATCCGGGCTTACCGGTTTGAAAGTGAAAATAGCCAGCCGTTACAGCCGGCAGACATTCCTTTTACCCCCACTGTTCCGGGGAGCGGACCGAGGCATCTCACCTTTCATCCCAACGGAAAATTTGCCTATTGCATTGAAGAGATGGGCGGAGCGGTAAGTGTCTACTCCTATGAAAACGGAAAATTAAACAACCTTCAGAGAATTCATACCCATTCCGAAAAATACAAAGATGATTCTGAAAGTTCGGATATCCACATTTCACCCGATGGCAGATTCCTGTATGCTTCCAACCGCGGAAACGAAAACAACATTGCTATTTTTTCCATTCTGGATGACGGCACTTTAAAAACCCTCGGTTACCAATCCACCAAAGGAAAACACCCAAGGGTTTTCAATCTGGACCCAGACGGTAAATTTTTAATGGCTACTAACGCCGGAACCGGTACTGTTATTGTGTTCAGAAGAAACCCGGAAACGGGACTGCTTAAGAAAGTAGGCAGAAAGATTAAAATTAAAAGCGTTTCGTGTGTGGAGATTAGGAGATATTGATTAAATATTATAATTTAGATTAAATCTTTTAACCATGGAAACTACCGAAAACCTTTACGTCCAATATCATAATGCAGATAAACTTGGATACTTTCCAACAGAAAATACTAATTTTGATTCATTAGTTTCAGATCTTACACTTGATGACACTGAAAAAAAAGAAGAACCTTGGATCTACTATTAAAAGAGTATGTTGATTATAAATGTCAGTTCCCTGGTTGTAATTCTCAAATTCCGGATAAGAAGCGTGGCGTGAATTATGTTGAAGTCGCCCACATAAAAGCTGTTTCAGAAGGCGGAAAAAGCACCATTGGAAATTTAATCGTATTATGTCCTAATCACCATAAAGAATTTGATTTGGGAGAACGAAATATTTTTGAAATAAATAGCGACCAAATTTCAGGAAAACTGAACAACAAAAACTTTCAAATCAATTTATTCAATAATTACAGTTATAAGATAATTGATTCATCAACAGAAATATAATTAACGTGAATTCGATAGTATTCAATTCGTTTTAAGAATACTAAATAAAATAGGAATGATGAGAATTTTATAAAGTTTTCAGCCTAATGAAAAAAGTCATTTTAATATACAAGACTCTTGGAAAGTATCATGACTTAAGATACTTCCATCATCCAGCATCCTTCTTCCAGCCTTTAATCCGGTTTCTACCTCAGTTCATATTAATTTATCACAGCATCACCTTCTTAAAAGCATCCACCTTCTGATAGTGATCATTGGATTCCTTTTTCTTTTTATCAATAATCAGAATTCCGGATAAATGATCGATTTCATGCTGGAAAATCACGGCCGTGAATCCCTCAACAATTTCAGAATATTGCTCTCCTTTCAGATCGACGTATTCCAATTGAATCACCTGGCTGCGGTAAAACTGATCCCTGAATTCGGGAATGGAAAGGTCTCCTTCCGGACCGAGGTTCTGAATTTCCGATTTCCAGGTAATCACCGGATTGATAAAATATTCCAATGGTTCTCCCGGCTTATCAAAACGCTGTACCCAGATCACTTTTCGGTTAATCCCGACTTGCGGCGCTGCAATGCCTACTCCACCGTCCGTGGACAGTAAGGATTTCTTCATTCTCTTTACCAGAACTGCCGTATTCTTATCCAGCGGATCAATTTCCGAAGAAAGGCTCAGCAATGTTTTATGCTGATGCTCATCGGTAGTCTGATAGATGGGCAAAGCCGTTTCGGGATCCCCCTGATTGATCAGGGAAACCTCATCAGCGGTAAGTTTCTGGGCATGGATGAAACCAACAAAGAAGATCAATAAAAAAGAAAGTTTTTTCATAGCGGCAGAATATTGAACAAAGATAAATGATGTTTTTAATATTTTAACCATAGATTTTCGCAGGCCTACACTGATTATAATGTAGCTTCGGCTCCGCTCAGCCACCGGAATCTTAGAATTTAGAACTTCATCTGTCATTCCGCAGGAATCTCAACATCGTATTAGAGAATAGCTAATAAATTCGTTTCTGAATTAAAAGACAAGTTTCCGGCTTAAAACCGACTCTATGTATTCTAACTTTCACTCAGCTCTTTTCACTTTTTCTGGCTTTTTCCCTTGGCTCTTTAATACGTTTTCGTCATATCCGCCGGGATCAGCAGGTTAAAATCCGTTGGGATATAATCTTTTTCAGGAACTTTAAGCTCAAGATCTTCGGATTCGAATACGGAGATCACTGTCATCTTCAGGTTCGGATTTTTCTGTTTGAGGTACCAGTAGATACCGCCGAATTCCTTGCTGTGGTAATTGCCGTTGTAATGGATGAACGTCTTTCCGGGCTGAAGGTTTTTCAGGATCGATTCTGCCATGGTGGCATCTTTAATGGCCTGGGCGGAAATAAAATTCATCACTTTCATTTCTTCCGCGTGGTCGCCCATCATTTTTTTCATTTCGGGATAGCCGGGTGTTTCCAGAGTTACCCTGATCGGCAGCTGGGCGATATAAGCTTTATCTTTTGATGGCAGACTCTTCAAAGATTCCAGCCCTTCTTTTGAAACCTGGGAAGCGTATCTTCTGGGAACATTAGTAGCGATGAACGGTAATTTTTTATCTTTCGCAAAATCAACTAGCGGTTGGTAGTCGGTGGAAAAATTATTCCACAATCTTGCGGAATCCTTTAAGGTTTTGGCATCAAACATTCCGCTCAGATATTTGTTTAATTGGGGCTGATTGTCTCTTTCAAACATTTCCGCCCCTAAGATCAGCTGGCCGTTTTTCTTTTGGTACAAAGCTTCCGTTACTTTCAGCTGCAGCCAGTGGTTGATGGAATTGTTATGGTTTTCACCAAAGAATACGACATCATAGCCGGCCAGTTCATCCACCAGTTTTTCCGTTTTCACTTCCTTTCCTTTTCTGTCATAAAACTGATAGGATTTGAAATCCTGTGCATGAATTGAATAGAAAGCAACCAACAATATAGAGATAAAGATATTTTTCATAATGAATAATTTGTTAACGCAAATGACACGAATAAGAATCACAAAGATCACCATATAATTGTAAAGATAACTTCTGAACTTTAAACCTGTTTACATTTAACTTAATCTATATTTACAATTATCAGGCAAATACATCTGTGCAATGTGCCAGATCTGTGTGAGTATAAAAGACAATTAAGCAGGCAACAAGGCTCAGACATAATTTTAGACATGCATTAGCTATGTAATTTGTGAAACTATCTGTGACATTTGTGTTTAAACTGAAGAAAAAGCCGCCCTGCAAAAAAAACAGAACGGCTTTAAAAAATGAATCTGACTATTTATTTTTCCAGCTCTGCCACAAGGTCTTTCCATTCCTGCAGCTCAGGGATTCCCGGCTTTCTTTTCCCAAAGAACTGAACGATGAAATCTCCTTCTTTATTGAAGACTTCAATCGCCGTTACTTCACCGTCTTCCGTTGGTTTTTTTACGATCCAGGCTTCTGCGATTTTGGTTACATCCAGATGCAGGTTGAAATCCGGATCCATCACGTTGAACCACTGCTGGTGCCATAGGGTTTTCTTTACATTTCCGGTATGGATCTGGATAATTCCCCTGTTTCCTACGAAAATCATGATCGGAAGTTCTTTTTCCGATGCATCTTCCAGTACATTTACTACTTTGGAACTTTCAATTTTTTTGGTAAATCCTTCCGGAGCCAGTCTCAGAGCCTGTGTTCTGCTTACCCCGAATTTCCGGGTCATCATGAAGAAATCGTGGGTATCTTTCAATGATTTCCATGCATGCTGAAAACCTTCCACATCAATTTCGGCATCCGGCTTCTCTTCCGCTTTCGGGGCTACCGCTTCAAATTCAAAAGCTGAATGCTGCTCATCAGCTTTAAATTTTTCCACTACTACATCAAAAGCCGCTTCATTACTGTCTTTGGTCAGATAAATCTTATGTAAAGCCAAACCGTCTTTTCCAAAAAACTGTAAGCTCTTTCTATCCCCTTCTGCTACAGCAAAAGCAAATTTCCAATGGTTCAGGAAAATTCTTAAATCAATATCTTCACCCACAAAAAGCTGGGCATGCGGGCTGCTGAAATCGCCGTTCAAATAAGTTCCTTTTCTTTCGTGAACGCATTCTTCGTTACGGGTAAGTGCCATTACTTTTCCCAACTGCTTAACTTCCGTTAAAATATTCTGAAACTCCGGTTTCAGCACCGTTACGCCTTCTCCGACGCTGGTTGCCAGCAATTCTGCTTCGCTTACGCCCAGTTCTGCCGCTGCATTTCTTATTCTTACGTGCGGATTTTCCGCTTTAAGAGCTTCCCATTTTTCTTTCAGATCGTTTACTAATGTGCTCATTATTTTATTTTTTTATGGTTAAAATCGTGTAATTTCTTGTTATGGTTTCGTCTCCTGTTTTGCTTTTTACTTCTTCTCCCCTTTCGGAAACCGTCATTCTGCTGAAATAGCTTCCGGAAACGGTTTCCTCCATTTCATCGGTGTTATACAGGGTAAAATCGAATTGGGTAAACGGCAGTTTTTCCATGAAATCCTTTTGTGCAAATGTTAAGATGAAAATACCTGTCTTTTTTAGAACTCTATAAACTTCATTTAAATAGTCTACCGGCTGCTTCCAGAAATAAACCGTGTTCACGGTAAATATTTTATCAAATGTATTATCTTCAAAAGGCAGCTTTTCTCCGTCATACAATACAAAATCCGCCTGGTCCCTGAAGGCTTCGTTTAATCTTTTGGCTTCGTTGTGCATGGTCGCGGAAATATCAATTCCCGTATATTTTATATTTTGAGCCCTGTTTAAAATACTCTTCACATGGCCTGCATTTCCGTGGCCGATCTCAAGAATATGTTCGCTGTCTTCGATCAGAAGTGCTTTAATGCTTTCCAGCGTCATCCCGATGTTGGTAGCATTCATCATCTCGCCGATCTCAATCCCTTTTTCGCCTTCGGGATTGGCAAGATTCTGGGCTAATATTTTTAGTTTTTCCTGGTCCATTATCCGAAAATGATCATAGGGTTATGGGTTACCGGGTGTTCGCAGATGGTACACGGAAAATTGTAGGCACTGCTGATGTTTTCAGCAGTAAAAACTTCTTCCGGTGTTCCGTAGGCAGCTACTCTTCCCGATTTCATTAATAATATTTTATCAGCGTACTGCGCTGCAAGATTCAGATCGTGAAGGACGACGACCGCAGAATTGGCTTTCCTCGTAAACTTTTTAATGGTTTCCAAGGCTTTGTACTGATGTTTAACATCCAGGTTGTTCAGCGGCTCGTCTAGAAACAGCAGCTTATGGGCAATTTCATTCTGCAGCTGGGCCATCACTCTGGAAAGGTGCACCCGCTGCTTTTCTCCACCGGACAGCGTATTGTATTCCCTGTCCTTTAAATGGAATACATCGGTTTCATACATCATGTTGTTCATGGCTTCGTGATCTTCCCGTTTCGGCTGGGCATCAAAATACGGATACCGTCCCATCATCACCACGTCTTTCACTTCCAGCGGAATATCGTTGCTGTTGTGCTGGGAAAATTTAGCCTTGTGTTTCGACAGTTCCGGTACCGCCCAGTCAGTGATCGGTTTGTCTTTAAAGAAAACCTGCTGCCTGGATTTTACTTCATTGGCCAGCACACTGAGCAGGCTGGACTTTCCGGCTCCGTTCGGACCGACGATCGCCAGGAATTCACCATATTCCAGATGAACATCTACCGCATCCAGAATATGGAATTCTTTATGTTTGTAACTGATCTGATGCGCCCTGATCATGACAGTGATTTTTTAAATTTAACTAAAATCGCGATAAAAATCGGACCTCCCATGAGAGCGGTCAGAATCCCTATCGGCAGTTCCGAAGGTTCGACAATACTTCTGCTGAACGTATCGGCAGTGAGCAAGAGAATGCTTCCGAAAATAGCCGATAACGGCAAAATGAAAGCATAATCGGATTTAAAGAGAAGCCTCAAAATATAAGGTACGATAAGGCCCACAAAACCGATCGTTCCTGAAAAGGCAACACAGCTTCCGATCATCAGCGCGGTAATGAGGATGATCTGTTTCTTCAGCCGCTCTACATTAATTCCCAGATGCTCCGCATCTTTTTCACCCAGCATCATGGCATTTAACGCTTTGCCTTTTGGCAGCAGAATAAAGTAAGAGATCATTAAAACAACCACCAGGATACTGTTCTTGGTCCAGGTGGCGGCGGCAAGGCTTCCTAAATTCCAGAACGTGAGATCCCTCAGCTGGTCATCTTTTGAAATGTAGATCAGGAAACCGGTGATGGAAAAGCCGATGGCGGTAATGGCTACCCCGCTCAGCAGCATCATGACGACATTGGTTTTTCCCCCGCTTGTCGAAATCCTGTAGACCAGCAGCATGGATAAGAAAGAACCAATGAAAGCAGCGATCCCCACCAGTGAAAACTGTACCGCTTCAGGAAGATACTGCTTGAAGTGCCCTCCTAAAACGATGGTAACAGCGGCAAGTAATGTTGCTCCCGAGGTAAGCCCTATCAGATCCCCTGTGGCCAGCGGATTTTTAAACAATCCCTGTAAACTTGTCCCCGAAACGGCCAGCATGCTTCCGATGAGAATGGCCATCACAATTCTGGCCGCCCTTACTTCCCAGACCACATACTGATCGCTTAAAGACAGCCCCGGATCTCCTTTCATCATTTTACCCAGCACTTCAAAGGCCGACTTTCCTCCGAAATCGTAAACTCCAGTATTTAAAGACCATACTGCTATTATGGCTAGCAGTATGGCACTTATACTAACGTAAACGTATAATTTACTTCGTGTTCTCAATTAACAGCTTGTTTAATCCTACAGCAGCTTCCCCCAACCTCGGTCCGAAGCCTGAAACCAGACCTCCGTCCATCGCAATGATCTTTTTGTTTTTCCCGGCATTGGTCTGGGCAACGCCCGGCATTTTTAAAGCCCCTTCGTTTCCTCCGGCACCCTGCAATCCGCTGGTAAAGAAGAAGAGCACATCAGGATTGGCTTTTACCACCGCTTCAGGAGTTAACGGTTTGAAGTCTTCGAAATCATTAACTGCATTTTCGCCGCCTGCAATTTCAATGAGAGAAGCCATCGGTGTATTTTTTCCGGAAACCATCAGCATATTCCCTCTGGCATAGATGAACAGGACTTTTGGCTTTTTAGCAATCGGCTGGATTTGTTTCAGGTCGGCATCAATTTTATCATTCAGTTTCTGGTAATCGTCGCTTCCGATGGTTTTTGCCACGTCCGCGATGAGTTTTTTGGTTCCGTCTACGGTAAATTCCTGCTTGAAAATCTCTGTTTTAATTCCGGAAGACTTTATTTTCCCCATCAGTGCCGGGTTGATGTCTTTATCCGAAGCTAAAATCAGGGTCGGGGAAACAGCCATAATCGGCTCAATGGTCATTGACCGTACATGTCCCAAATCAACAGCCGTAGCTTTAAGCGATTCCGGATACGTGCTGGTAACATCGGTTCCTACGATTTCTTTTTCATGGCCTAAAGCAGCTACGATTTCCGTGATTCCACCATTCAAAAGTAACAATTTTGTTGTTGGATTTCGGGGCCTCCGAGCTTACTTCCGTGGCATTTCCTGTTTTGGTGCTTTCCTCTTTTTTACAAGAGTACACGGCAACCAGTACAGAAGCGGCAAGAATGAATTTTTTCATAATCTACTTATTATTTGATTTATATTATAAGGGTTTGTATTCGAACTGGGGGAAGCCTCTTTCTCCTGAAGTATTGGTAAGCCTGGTGAATCTCAGTTTAAAATAATATCCGTTTGCATCTTTAATAATATAAAAACGGTTTCCGTATACTTCTAATCCGTTAACTCCTACAGGATTTCTCCAGTTTGATCCAATAATCCTCTGATCATTGTAAACAAATTTAGATTGATCAATATCGGAAACTTTGAAATTGTTATATGCTTCAACCCCAGATCCGGAATTTATAAGTACCTCATAAGCTCCTACACCACCTACGTTATTATGGGTAACAAAATCCGCGTAAATATAACTTCCCGCACCGCTAATAATATTTGTAAAGACCGTAAAGCTTAGATCCCACTTTTTCTTTTCAGGCTGAATAAGTACTTCTTTATCGTTTTTTAGGCTAACAAAATTATAATTGTATGCCGTATTTTTGACTATTGTAATTTCTTTATGTGTAGTTGTACCAAGCTCTGCATATTTTATTTTATAGTTTTCTCCGGATCTTACGATTTGAATTTTCATCCATCCTCTGGCATCGCCGCCAGTAGCTACTGAACCCTGTGCTACCGCTCCAGTATACAATTCTTTGCCCATATTGAGCAGATAGACTGCGTTTTCAGAATCATCCGCTTTAATTTCTTCAATTGCTGTATATCCTGTTGGAAAATTCCCTTTCACATCATCAATATAAACTTCATTAGAGGGGTTGAAGTTGGCTACCTGTATCTGGTTCTTTAGTGTGGAAACACTGGATTCCGTAACAAGGTCTATATTAGATGCATTGGGGATTTTTCCTGCCGCCATCATGATGGATGAATTTAGAATAACTTTAAAGGAATTACCTGAGTACAATGCAAGATCCCAGTCAGTTCTTTTAGTTACAATTTGCTTATTTTCGCTCAGATCAAACCATACCTGATTGGGCTGCGTTGGTCCTCCTACCAGCGGATCTGCGACACTCCCTTCTATCTTAGAAACGGCAACCGGATCTTCATTATCATTGATGCATGACTGGTTGATTAATGAAGTTGCCACCAAAAGGCCAAGTATTATTTTCTTCATGGTAAATATTTTAAAGATTATAATTTAAACGGATAAAATAACTTCTGCCGTAAAAAAGATTCTGCTTATCTGCCGCCACATTATGTGTTCCACCAGCCTGTATAGAATTCCTCACACTGCTTACATCAAATATATTTTTCACACCTGCACCGAGTTCAAAATGGTTTTTGAAAAAAGGCTGGCTTATGGTGAAATTGAGCATATTAAAACTACCTACTTCTCCAAGAATAAAATTGGAAGGTGCAGAAAGATTTGTGGTGGTTTCCTGTACAAATTGTTTTCTTTTCCCGCTATATTTGTAATAAAGTGCAAATAAAGTTTTTGTCTGAGGAAGTGTATAATTTACTGCCAGGTTAGCTTCTGCGTAAAAGTTGTAGTCATCAGGTGAAGTAGTATTTCCTGCAACGAGTTCCTGGGAAATCCCCATTACTGAAATTCCGGCATTTACGGAAAAATGATTACGTTTTGCAGAAAAACCGCCGCCAAAAAGAATTGAGTTATATTTGTTGATATTGAGATAAGTATATCTCAGCGGACTATTGCTGATAATAACACTCTCAATTCTGTCTTTTACATCAAGGTATAAACCGGAAAGGCTAATATCGAATCTCCAAGTATTGGCAATATTCGTTTTATAATCCCAAAATAATCCTGCAGAATAGCCTGTTTCCGGACTCAGATTCTCATTTCCGCGGATATCATGATTGGCATCCACTGTATAAGTATAAAGTTCTTCGTAAGTTGGAAAACGGTTTGAAGAACCAAATACTGCACGGAGATCTGACTTTTGCGAAGTACTGTATCTCGCCGTTAGTGAGTAATTGCTTTGGGAATCGAACCTGTCGCTAAGTGATAATCTGTATCCTGGTCTCAATGAAAATTGATCCGAAACCTTCCATTCTGCTGAAATAAAATTAGCGTAGCTAAAAATAGCTCTGTTGACATTGTCTCTTTTTTCTATACTCTGAAACGTAGCAGAATTAGCAAAGCCGTTGGTCCTATCCAGCTCATATCCCAACTGAAAATTAATCTTTTCACTGTCCAGGAAATTACTGAACATTCCTCTGGAGTAAAAAACTTTGGAATCATAATAAGTACTCTTAGGATCACGGGATCTTTCCTGTCTGGCCGGGACATCATATTGATAATCCTGGGTCTGCCGTTCCTGCGTCTGGTAGGAAAAATCTCCTAAATAATTAATTCTTCCCAGTTTTGTCTGAATATTGAACTGATGAATCCATCGGTTAGTAAAATAATCCTTGTCATTACCGATGTAGGTCCTGTTTCCCCCGCCTAACGAAAGTTCGTCCACATTTTGGCTGTAGAAGTTAATTTCTTCACGGAGATAATTCACTTTATAAAACAGGGAAGTATTGTTTTTGGCATATCTTATGGCGGCATTAGTAATAAGGAGATCTTTTGGAAGCCATTCATATCCCCGGCCTCCGTTATCCATTTCGCTGAAGTAGGTATAGCCATTATATTTCCCTTTGTACCCCTGAAAATCATTATGATTAATGTCTGCAGTTACCGTCCAGTGGTCACTTATTCTATATCCCAGATTCAAAGACTGTACATGTCTTCCGTTTCCTTTTTTGAACCAGTCATAATCCTTTCCTACGGTTTCTTCCTGTAATGATAGATTGGCGTTAAACTTTTGGGAATATGTTTTTTTGGTGATGATATTAATAACTCCGGTTACCGCATTATTCCCATATTCCACGCCCATTGCACCTTTTACCACCTCAATACGCTCTATATTATTCACATTTATTTTACTGAGATCGGTCTGGTTCCCGCTTCCACGGTCATTCACTACCGGGATATTATCAATAAGAATTTTGGTGTAAGCACCGTTGAGACCTAAAATATTAGCACTGGAATCTCCATTTCCTGAATCGGGTACAATCTGGATATTAAGATTTTGATTGAGAACCTCTGCTGCCGTAGTCACTGCCATATTCTTGATCTGCTGCGCATCAATCACCTCAACCTTGTAAATCGACTTGTTGATCGACTGCTGCATATACTGTCCGGTAATTACCACCTCCTCTATTTTCGTCTGGTTAACAGAGTCTTTTTCTTGTGCATGTCCATAGAGAACAGCAGATAATGATAGAATGGAAAGCAGTTTCTTCTTCATGAGGTACAAAAATTTTCGACAAATATAATGCTTTATTTAGAATAGTTAAAAATAAATATGTACTTTTGTTGAATAATTCTAAATAAAAATAATAATATGAAATTAGGACTACTTTTTGGAAGTTTGATGCTCGCAGCTGTCTCAGCGAATGCACAAGTAGCGACAATTAATGAGAATTTTAACAGTTTTACGGCAGGAAATACGACCTTTCCACAGGGTGGCTGGTCTGCTGTAGTAGCTTCGGCAACTTCTACTCCGCCGCCTGTCTCTCCCAGAATGATCGTAGCAGTTGATGCTAACGATTCGAACAATAAAATGGTGCAATCATATGCAGGAAATAACGGTACGGCTC
Source organism: Chryseobacterium sp. SORGH_AS_0447 (assembly GCF_030818695.1). Classification (NCBI taxonomy): domain Bacteria; kingdom Pseudomonadati; phylum Bacteroidota; class Flavobacteriia; order Flavobacteriales; family Weeksellaceae; genus Chryseobacterium; species Chryseobacterium sp. SORGH_AS_0447. Next base: position 3,384,257 of record NZ_JAUTAR010000001.1, read on the forward strand.
CATCTTATCTGATCACTCCACAGATCGTAGCTCCTGCGGGAGACAAGACCTTATCCTTTCAGACCATGCTGGTATCTCCCTCTCCCGGTCCCGGAACCATCCAGATCGGTATGGCTTCAAGTACAACGGATATGAGTACTTTTGTTGCTGTAGGAAACCCGATCACATTATCGGCAGTAGGCACTGTACAAAACATCAGCGTAAATATTCCGGCTTCAACTTTACAATATATTGTATTCAGATTTACCCCTTCCACAAGCCATGTAGCCGTACAGATCGACAATGTGGTGTACAATACCTCAACCAGCCTGGCGGTTTCCGATCAGGTAAAATCAAAGGAAGAAGTAAAGTTTGCCGTGAATTCAGAAAATACAGCGTTGGAATTTATCACCAAAAAAGATCTTAAGAACATCCAGGTATATTCCGCAGGAGGCCGGAAGGTTGCTGCCGGTAAATTATCCGGAAGGTCTTTCGATATCACCAGCCTACAGACCGGTGTATATTATATCCTAATCGAAACCGCAGAAAGTACAACAGTAAAATCAAAATTCATTAAGAAATAGATTTATTAAACCGTTTTTACATGTAAACTGATTTATGATTTCATAGATCAGTTTTTTTTATTCTATTAAATGTGTAAACCCAACGATATTTAAATCCAGATAATAATTTAATACCAAAAAGGTCTAATGAACAAAATTTAATCCGCTTTAAAACAGCCTAATGAAAAGGATTCAGATCAAATTAATTTAAAAACACGACAAAAATCATGTTTCTATTTAGAATAATTAAAAATAATTATATAGTTTTGTGGAATCATTCTAAATAATAAATAGAGACCATTATATTATGAAAACAAAATTACTTTTTACAGCCATGCTGGCGTTGGGGGTACAGCAGACCGTATTTTCCCAGACCGATGCCAACGGATATACCACCGTTAATATGTCGATGGGCGCAAGTTACCAGAACCGTGTATTTTTTGATCTGAGTACCAACAATATGGTTTCCCAGCCTGCCAATACCTGGGATATTGCTTTTTACAGGAATTCAAGCATGAGTTTCGGAACCCGAATGAATGATGCGCAGAATATCGAAGTATACCAGGCTTCAAACAATCCGAATGACTGGAACAGTATTACCACAAACAGTGTCGCTTCATACGGATCACCTTTGTACAACCTTGACAATACAACATCTATCCAGAAAGGTGCTTTCGAACAGGGAACAGCGACTTACGGCTGGGGAGAATACAACCCCGGAAATCACCATATTGAAGGAAAAGTAATTTTCATCCTAAAATATGTTTCCAACAATACATATTACAAGTTTATGATCGACGATTATTTCGGCGGCTATACTTTTAAATATGCCAAATGGAATGCGGCCAATTCTTCCTGGGATGCCGCCACCTCCAAAACTATTGCCAACGGCAGCGATGATGCATATTTCAATTATTTTTCTTTCGCAACAGGAGATAAGGTGGCCAGCCTTGAGCCTTCAAGAACAGACTGGGATTTTATGTTTACCCGATACTGGACGGATTATCCGTATACAAATCCCAGCACAGGACAGCCTGCAACCATGAAATATAGAATGTCCGGAGTGATCCAGAATACCAACATTACGGTAGCCAAAGTACAGCCTGAAACTCAGGCAACAGCTTCCTCTACCCTTCCGGCGTCTTCAGCATTCTCGAATAATATTACGGCAATTGGTCACAGCTGGAAACCTACGCAGGGAATTTACACCAATGTGGTATATTACATCAAACAGGGTTCGGAATATTACAGGATGTATTTCACTTCCAATGAGGGATCCTCTACCGGAAATATGTATTTTAAATACAAAAACATTACTTCCTCTTTAGGAACAACCGATATTGCCTCCAAAAAAGCATCGTTCGGTATTTACCCGAACCCGACGACCGCAGACAAGCAGGTTACGGTTTTATTTGATGTTAAAGAAAAGGTAAACAGCAAAGGACAGGTAGAAGTTTATGACCTTTCCGGGAAAAAAGTTTATTCGGCGGAACTGACGAACCAAACCGGTTTCTACAAGCAGGATCTGAACCTTTCCCACCTTTCTTCAGGAAATTACCTGGTGAAAATCACCTTTGGCGGAAGCACGGAAACGAAAAAGCTGATCGTGAAATAAGTGAACGGGAATGGTGAATAGTGAATAGTGAATAGTGAATAGTGAATAGTGAATAGTGAATATTGAATTTACTAATTACAATTTAAAATAACTATTCACCTTTAAAATAATACTTTCTATTTTTTCTAAAAAGAGGCTGTCCAAATTTTGGGCAGCTTCTTTTATTTGTATAAAGAAGATATCACCTAAAATGACGGAGCAGCAGAAACTGTGGAATTTATAGATTTTATTTTATCATCCCATTGGTTATCAATTAGAATAATTACCTTTGATCCGTTTCCGTAAAGTGAAAAAATTTAATTAAAGAATGATAAAACGGATACGCTTTGTGTCCATTTAAAAGTTACCTGCCTTTCCAAAAGGCATCAGAATTTAAAATGTACAGCCAATTAGAAAAATATATCAAAACCAGAACAGAAATTGATGATAAAACGCTTTCTTCTATCTGCTCGTTTTTTCAATTAAGAAAAACCAAACGTAACGAATTTCTGCTGAAAGAAGGCGAAATCTGCAAGTATTATTATTTTGTAAATAAAGGCTGCCTAAGGCTTTTCAGCAATACTGATGAAGGCGAAGAAAGTACAAGATATTTCCATTTTGAAGATGCTTTTGGAACTGCGCTATCCAGCTTCATCAATCAAAGACCTGCTTTCGAGTTTATGCAGACCATTGAACCTTCGGAATTGTTGGTGATCAGCCGCGACGACTACTTTCATTTGGTGGAAACGGTTCCACAGTTCGGTTTTATCTACCGGCAGATTTTAGAGCTGGCCTATATCAAATCACAGGAACGTATTTATTGTTTTCAAAAGTTAGAGGCCATCGAAAAAGTCCGTTGGGTGTTAACCAATCAAACGAAATTGCTGACAAGACTTTCTAACAAAATGGTTGCCTCTTATCTGGGTTTTACCCCGCAAACGTTAAGCAGATTAAAATCAAAGCTCTGAAACGTTAATCTAAGACAACGTTTATAAAAAATAGGCTCATCATCTTTGTACTTCATTAAACAATAAAAAAGTTCAATTATGATTTTAGTAACAACACCGACAGGCAACACGGGTTCGCTGATTCTTCAGCAGTTGGCAGAGCAAGGACATGAGGTTAAAATTTTTGTCAGAAATCCTGAAAAAATACCGGCCGCTGTTTTAGAAAAAGTGGAAGTTGCTACGGGCTCTTTGCTGGACGAATATGAGTTTACAAAAGCCCTGCAAGGTTGTGACACGGTTTATTTCTGTGTACCGCAGAGCAACAGCCAGGAAGATGTAAATGCCTATTACGAAGAATTTGCAGAAGTAGCTTCTAGGGCCATTAAAAATGTCGGGACAAAAAGAGTAGTTTATCTGTCCGGCGGCGGCAAAGGAAGTCATCTGCAGGCAGGTCTGATAACCGCACTCCACCGAAGCGAAGATATCATCAGTCAGTCAGGAGCATCCGTAAGAGCATTGCGTTGTCCGGTATTTTTTGAAACCCTTTTATATCAAAAGAATTCTTTAAAAGAGCTGAGAACTTTCTCTCTGCCCATCGACGGAAATTACCCATTTCCACAAATCGCCATCAAAGACATTGCTGCTAAAGCCGTAGAATTTCTAACGGATCCAACCTGGACGGGCGTTGAAGGATTTGGCATTCATGGTCCGGAAGAACTCAGCTATAATGAGATTGCATTACAAATGAGCGAATTAACGGGAAAACCGATCCTTTTTCAGCAGGTTTCAGAACAGGATTATATAAAGACTCTTTTGGAAAAGCATCATACCAGCCAAGCATTTGCAATCTCCCTTACTGAAATGTTAACGGCAATCGGCAACGGCTTACATGATACGGAAATAAGAACAGAAACATCCAAAACAGCGACCACCATTAAAGAATGGATGGCTGAAAATCTGGTTTCTAAAATAAAGTAAAGCCGGACCATGATATAGAATACTATAAATATACGGTCAATAGAAATGGGCTTCAGCCCATTTGCTTTATGAGATATGATGATCCGGCTTTAGCCAAATTATAATATGTTTTGGCTAAAGCCGGATTTTATCATGCTATAATTACGTCGGGCTAAAGCCCGACGCTATTGATAAGGTTAGTGATTAATTTAAAAAGAAGTACATTATATCTTACTGACGTTATTTTAATTAAGAAAATGAAATCCAGAAGTTTCTTATTTTTAAAAACTCCAAAATTTCAACATACTCTTATCCAGGATATAATATCTGAACCAAAAAAAGTCATTTTTCCAATATATTGATTTCCCTTACCCGAATTACAGCGTTTTAAATCCTTTGTGCACCATCGTTGAGCTTTCCAGCATTTTGGAGACGTCTCTTCTGAAATCCAGCAGGTGATCCTGGCCATTGTGTCGGTTCAGGTGCTCCTCGCTTTCCCACAATTCTACCATAAAAAAAGTTCCTTTATTGTCTTTGTCTTCAATAAGATCATACTGAAGGCAGCCTTCTTCTTTCCGGGTTTCCCGCACCAATGTCTGAAAAAGCTCCACCGCTTCCATCAGGTAATTTTCATTAAATTTAAAAAGCGCAACTACATGTATATTCATTGTTAATTTTTTAGCGGTGTAAATGTAGAATATTTTTAAGCCTGAAAAGATATTTCGCTGATTTTATTTTTCAACATTCCCGGTATTTATCGCTAAAAAACTGATTTGTAAATGGTAATGGAGCTCATGATGATGACCAGGGTACCGATGACCACAAACATGCTTTTTACCGGAAGTTTTGCCGTGAGCATGGCAGAAAAAGGAGCTGTGACGATGCCGCCGATCAGCAGACCCAAAATAATATTCCAGTGTTGAATTCCCAGAGTAAATATAAAGGTAATCGCTGCCGTAAGGGTGAGAACGAATTTTGCGACGGTAGAACTTCCAACGGCAAATCTCGGCGTAAAAGAATTTCTGATCAGCGTTCCCGTTACCAAAGGCCCCCAGCCTCCGCCGGCAAAAGAATCGATAAATCCGCCAATCACCCCAAGCCTGGTTAAATTGGTTTTCCTTTTCAGCTTTTTATCCTGTTTTTCCTTAAAGGCATTCGATAAGATCTGAATTCCTAAATACAAAGTATAAAATGAGATAACCGTTTTTGTGATTTTAGAGTAATATTCTCCGAGATAAGTCAATGAAACCGCTCCGATTACGGCTCCGATAACCGCCGGAATAGCTAATTTCTTAACTAAATTTTTACTTACATTTTTCAGTCTGATATGGCTGATGCTGCCCGCTGCCGTGGTAAAACTTTCTGCCGAATGAATACTGGCACTTACCGCGTGCGGAGGAATGCCGATAAATAAGAGCGTGGTCGTACAGATGACACCATACCCCATTCCCATAGAACCGGCTACGATCTCTGCCAAAAAGCCGACAAGAAGCATCCAGTAGAAAATATAATTGTCTTTTTCCAGAACCGTCAGCAATTCATCGAGATATCCTATCTCATACATTGAAAAAACGGAGATCAGTACGACGGCCACCGTAGCAAAAAACACATTAAGCCTAATCTGAATTTTTCTTGAAATTACCATCCGATTCAAATTATAAGATCATTAAAGCACCCACTGTTGAGTGGCTTGTTTCATCAATCAGAACAGCATTTCCGGTGGCATTGCTTTCTTCAAAACGGTCATATACCAGCGGTGAAGCTGTTTTTAAACGGACTTTTGCCACTTCATTTAAGGTGATGCTATCAGAAACCGGTATTTTTTCCAGGGTATTCACATCAATTTTATAATCGATTTCTTTCACAATTGCTTTTAAAACCTTGCTTTTGTGCTGAATGAAATACTTGTTTCCTTCATTCAACACCTTTTTATCGAGCCAGCAGACTACTGCTTCAATTTCATTTTCCACTTTCGGCAGCTCATCAGTTTTTACGATAAAATCGCCGCGGCTGATGTCGATATCATCTTCCGTATGCAGGACGGCAGGCTGACGGGCGAAAACGGATTCCACCTCTTTTCCGCCGTTTTCAATCTTCGAAATCCTTGTCTGGATGTTTTGCGGCAGCACGGTAATCTCATCCCCTTTTTTATATGTTCCGGAAATTACTTCTCCGGCATAGCCTCTGTAATCATGAAGTTCATCCGTCTGCGGGCGGATCACATACTGCACCTGAAATCTGGGACTGCTGAAGCCCTGATCCGAATTAACCTCAACTGTTTCGAGAAAATCCAGCAATGCCGGGCCTTCATACCAGGGCATATTTTCAGATCTGCCGACAATATTATCTCCGTAAAACGCGGAAATCGGGAAATAACTTACGTTTTCCAGCCCTAGTTTTTTTGCTACCAGTTCGTACTGAGCTTTAATGTCGTAAAATACTTCTCCGGAATATTCCACAAGGTCCATTTTATTAATGGCCACTACGACATTTTTCATTTTCAGCAATGAAGCAATGATCGAATGTCTTCGCGTCTGCTCAATCACTCCCTGTCGGGCATCAATGAGAATAACAATCAGCTGGGAGTTTGATGCGCCCGTGATCATATTTCTTGTATACTGAATGTGCCCCGGCGCATCGGCAATGATAAACTTCCTTTTCGGGGTCGAAAAGTAGCGGTAAGCAACATCAATCGTAATCCCCTGCTCTCTTTCAGCTCTTAAGCCGTCCGTCAAAATCGCAAGGTCGATCCCGTTTTCATTTTTATTCTTGGATTGCTTTTCCAGCGCCTCAAGCTGATCGATCAGTATATTTTTGCTGTCATACAGAAGCCTTCCGATCAGGGTACTTTTCCCGTCGTCCACGCTTCCGGCCGTGATGAATCTTAGTATGTCCATGTTTTTATATGGGTAATAAGTAATGGGTAATGAGTAATTGATTCATTAGCCATGTTACCTATTTATTTTTAGTTTACATTTAATTGTTGTAAGTGAATTTTATCTGATGTAAAAATGCATCTGATATTACCTATTACTAATTGCTCATTACTCATCAAAAGTAGCCTCCTTTTTTCCGGTCTTCCATTGCGGCTTCGGTGACTTTATCGTCAATCCGGGTTTCCCCGCGTTCGGAGATCCGTGATGCCGTAATTTCATTCACTACTTCATCCAGCGTTTCGGCTGAGCTTTCTACGGCAGCGGTACAGGTCATATCTCCGACGGTCCGGTAACGGACTTTCTTCGTAACCACCGTATCATTTTCATCAATCTGGATAAAATCCGAAACAGCGATAAGCTGCCCTTCATGCTCAATCACATCGCGCTCGTGGGCAAAATAGATCGATGGCAGCTGAATATTTTCTTTTCTGATGTAGTTCCAGACATCCAGTTCCGTCCAGTTCGATATGGGAAATACCCGCACATTTTCACCTTTGCTGATTCTGCCGTTGTAGATATTCCACAGTTCAGGCCGCTGCAGCTTAGGATCCCATTGGCCGAATTCGTCACGGACAGAGAAAAAACGCTCTTTGGCCCTGGCTTTTTCTTCATCCCTCCTGGCACCGCCGATACACGCATCAAAGTGAAATTCTTCGATCGTATCCAGCAGCGTATGGGTTTGCAGCCAGTTTCGGGAGGCAAATTTACCTTTTGGCTCGGTTAAATTTTTAGCTTTTATGGTATCTTCCACCTTTCTCACGATCAGTTCGGCACCGATATTTTCCGCAAGATCATCCCTGAATTGAAGGGCTTCGGGAAAATTATGACCGGTATCGATATGCACCAGCGGAAACGGAATTTTCATCGGGGCAAATGCTTTTTTTGCCAAATGTACAAGGGTAATGGAATCTTTTCCGCCGCTGAAGAGCAAAGCAGGTTTTTCAAACTGTGCCGCCACTTCACGCATGATGTAAATGCTTTCGGCTTCCAGCTGTTCCAGATAGTCTAGTCTATAGGTATTCATTTCTAGTTTAAATTTTTTGAATTAATGCGTGTGGAGTCCGCATTCTTTATGGGAGTTTTCCCACCACCATCTTCCGGCACGCGGGTCTTCACCTTCTGCGATTGCTCTGGTGCAGGGTTGGCAGCCAACGCTGATGAAACCTTTTTTGTGAAGGGATAATTCCTGAACTTTATTTTCTTGAAGGTAGTCTACGACCTGCGCGTAATTCCAGTGAATCAAAGGATTGTATTTATAAAGCTGCCTGTCTTCGTCCCATTCAACTACCGGCATATGTTCACGGTTTTCCGATTGTCCGGCCCGTAAGCCCGTAATCCAGACTTTTGCCTGTTCCAAAGCACGGTTTAAAGGTTTAACTTTTCTTATGAAACAGCATTCCTTCCGGTTTTCAACGGAGTGGTAAAAGGCATTGATCCCCTTTTCGTTAACGTATTGTTCTACATCGGTGGCTTCGGGAAAATAAACTTCCGTTTTTTTCCTGTATCTTGAATTGTTCTGGGCCAGCAGTTCGTAGTGCTCCGGAAAAAGCCTTCCGGTGTCCAACGTAAAAACTTTTATCGGTAATCCGTTCCTGAAAATAAGGTCGGTAATCACCTGGTCTTCCTGGCCAAGCGATGTGGAGAAAACGGCTCCCTCAGGGAATTTTGATGAAACGAATTTCAACCCTTCCTCTGCCGTAAGCTGTTTCAGAATATCTGCATCTTCTTTTGAAATCATAGTTTCTTCATTTGAAGTATTACAAATATCTGATAAAATAATTATCCTACCAAAAAAGTAGACTAATTATTCAAAAAAAGGGATCGGGCTAATCCACCAAATCCATTAATGTTCTTTTCTCCAGAATATTCAATGAGGCATCGCGAACTTCGATGAGTACGTCGTGGAGGCCGCAGTGGTCTTCACTGCAGTCATCGCATTTTTCGTAAAAGTTCAGGCTTACACAGGGAAGAAGTGCAATAGGGCCGTTCACCAGACGGATGATCCTGGCAAGCTTTACGTTTTCAGGGTTTTCCTTAAAAAAATATCCGCCTCCTTTCCCTTTTTTACTATCGAGGATATCCGCTTTTTTAAGCTCAAGCAGAATATTTTCCAAAAATTTCAAAGGAATTCTCTTTCGGTCCGCAATTTCGGAAATAAGAACAGGGCCGTCATTCCTTTTCTCGACCAGGTATGACAGTGCCTTAAAAGCATATTGAGATTTTTTAGACAGCATTGTAGCAAAAATAAGAAAAAAAGTGAAATGTGATTAAAAGAGCCCGGTAAAAAGTAAAAAGAGACAAATTTGAGGGTAAAACTACTCATAGACGCACTTCCAAACCCAATCCTTTTACCATTTATCCGGGTCTTTAATTTTCCTTACCTTTGTCTTTATGTTCAGCAAACAGGAAGCACAGCAGTTAAAGAAAGAGTTTTGGACGGCTTTTGGGAAATCTTTTCCGAGAAAGTGGATTTTTTACGATACCAAGATCAAGGATATGTCGTTCAAATTTTACGCGGACAATAAAAAGGCAGAAGTTTCTCTGGATATCGAGATGAAAGATGAAATTTTCCGGAATGCCTATTATGAAAAAATCTGGTCTCTGGAGGATATCCTGAAAGACTTTATCGGCGATTTTTACAAAGACGAATACCATACGCTGGAAAACGGAAAAGTGATAGCAAGAATCTGGGTCGAAAAACACCAGGTCTCCATCTTCAATAAAAATACCTGGCAGGAAATTTTTGAATTTTTTGTAGAAAAAATGGATGGCTTTGAAAGATTCTACTACGAATATGAGGACTTTATAAAAGACGTCTGATCAAAATTTTTGACTGAACATTATCTGATGAAAAAAGTCTTTCTTATTGGATGTATTCATCATTATCTACCCATTATAATCCTTTTCATTTTCTTTGTGACCACAATCATAAATCAGTATAAAGGGAATTATTAGTTTTGACAGAAATCAAGTATTGCTCTGATTATTAGAATTAAAGCTTTGTTTTTAATTCCATGAGCAGACCTGAATATCTAAACGATCTAATTACTTTTTATGATGAATTTTTACACCGCCACTAGTTTCAGGACCTTTCTATCACTGGCTTTTTTACTCGTTTTTCTGACGGGTAAAGCCCAAGTGGGAATAGGTACAACAACACCTGACGCCAGCTCAGCCCTGGATATCAATTCCACTACACGGGGGATGCTTGCTCCGAGAATGACCACTACTCAGCGGAATGCCATTGTTGCTCCTGCCGACGGGCTTCTGGTCTACGATACAACAGCAAAACTCTTTTACTATTACACGAGCACGACAGCATCATGGTCACCGGTCGCCAGCAGTGTCTCCGGAAGATCGAATTTTAAGCGGATCAAATCAACCGATGTGCTGTCAACAGTATTGGCTGCTGAACGTACAGCCGGAAACGGCACCAAATACGTTCTGGATCCGAATACCCTGTATGAAATTAACGGTCAGATCAATTTTGACCTGCCGATCGATATTAACAATGCGTATATTTCCGGAATGGACTCTGAAAATGATATCATCGTCAGGACTTCAGGAACTATTTTCGACGGTGCTACAGGAGGCAGCATCAGAAGCTTAACAATGACGGCTCCCGGAGGTACTGTCTTTAATCTTAATGCCACCGCTACCCAGAATCTGGTTGTCCGGGACTGTATTATTGCGAATTCCAACAGCGTAGGTACCATTTCAGGATTCGGACTTGTATTCGCCAGCATTATCCAGTTTACAGGAAATACCAACGGGATCACCTATAGCAATATTTCTCAGCTGCTGCTCAGCAACATGGGCTGGTTTGGAAACAACAGCGGAACCTATGAAAGACTGACCGGCACTTTTATGCTGGTGGAAAAACAGGGAGGCTTCAGCCAGGTAAACGGTACTGCCGTGGGCTTTGATGTTTCTGCCGCAGGACTTACCATCACCGGTGATGCCGTGCTGGAATCTGTTGTTTTTACAGGAACGACCACAGCAGGTTATGTAAGACCGTATACAACCGGAACGTATGCAGGATACAATTTTAATAACAGCTGGAATGTAAGAGCCGCCGGAATTCCTACAGAAACCGATGCCAATGCGGTGGGTGATTTTGCAGTAGATTATGCGGTGGGTACCGGGATTGGAGTTAGCTTCAATACGGCAAACCCAAGTAATATTGTAAAAATAGGAACCTCTACTTCGGTTTCCACCTCATCCAACTTATTCAGATTTTCTACGGATGGCGTACCGAACCGGCTGAAGTATATCGGGAAGAAAAAGAGGATTTTCCAGGTATCCGGCTCCGTTTCCTTCCAGGTACCGGCAGCGGGGACATATATCATTTATATTGCCAAAAACGGTACGGCCCTTACCCAGTATAAAGTGTACGGCCGGGGATCTGCCGCCAATGATATTGTCGTATTGCCAATCAACGGAACCACCGAACTTAATACCAATGACTATATAGAAATATTTGCCCAGCGGTATACAGGATCTACAGGTGATATTGTTGTTCCCAATATGAGCATTACAATTAAATAAAACATTACCTGCGCGGAATTTTCTTTCTCTCCGTCGGAAAAATATTAATTTTCAGGAATTAATTGATACCCGGTAAAGTCATCAGCTGATGGCCTTACCGGTTTTTATTTTTAGGATCGATCGATATGGAAAATAAAAATTTGTCAAATGACAAATGCTGAACCTCAAACTTTCCCTAAATTGCCTGCATGAAAGCATTATTTGATTTTATCCTGAGATTTGGAAACCTCAATCCGCAGCAGATGGATTTTATTCGTTCGAAAGCTAAAGAAATAGCGATTCCAAAAGAAGAATACTTCTCAGAAGCCGGAAAAATAGCGAAGCAGGTGGGGTTTTTAACGGATGGAATTCTCAGGGTCTGCTACTACAACAACAAAAGCGAGGAAATCACCAAATATTTTATCGATGAAAACAATCTGGTGGTGGATCTGGAAAGCTTTGATAACCAGATCTGCTCCAGCGCATATGTGCAGGCCGTTACCGACTGTAAAATGATTGTCTTTGAAAGGAAAGATTGGCTGGAACTTATACAGACGATCGTTGGCTTCGATGCTATTGTTCACAAAATTATTTCCAGGGCACTGATGCAGAAAGTCGAAAGAAGAAGTCCGCTTGTTTCTGAAGATGCCACTACCCGCTACCTGAAATTCCTGGAGATTTACCCTTCCGCCGTAAACCGGATTCCGCTTTCCTATGTCGCCTCTTATCTGGGAGTAACCCAATCTTCGTTGAGTAGGATCAGGAAGAATGTAAAGTTGTGAAAGTCTGGAAGTCTGAAGTCCGGTGAGGGCCGAAGTCTGATATCTGATTCTGGCATAAAAATATTTAGCAAAAAATAAATCAGGAGAAAGCAGATGATAAAGCCAGAAGATCAAACCCGCACTCCCCTAACTTTCATCTTCTATCACCCATCTTCCAGCACCCATCCTCCATTGAGATTCTCTTTTTGTCAAATGGCAAATGCCGGTCCGGGAAATTAGCGGAATTTTGCTTCAGTAATTAATTAAAAATAAAACAAAATGCAAACCGTACTTATTACAGGAGCCAACAGAAGCATCGGGCTGGAAACCGCCAGACAACTTTCCGAAAAAGGGTTATTCATTTATTTGGGCAGCCGGAACCTTACCAAAGGTGAAGAAGTAGTAAAAGAGCTGAATGAAAAGGGATTTCAGAATATCAAAGCTATTGAAATTGATGTTACCAACCCGGAATCTGTTTTAAAAGCGAAAGAACAGATTGAAAAGGAGCAGGGAAAACTCGATATCCTGATCAACAATGCCGGGATTCTGGGCGTTCAGCCGCAGACCGCAGAAGCAACAGCCGTTTCAGACATCAGGGAAGTTTTTGAAACCAATTTCTTTGGCGTTATAACAGTCACCCAAGCTTTTCTGGAATTGCTTAAAAAATCGGACAGCCCGAGAATCAGCAATATCACATCCGGCTTAGGATCCCTCACCCTGCACAGCGACCCGGAATGGAAATATTATCATGTAAAAAATGCAGCATACGGACCTTCCAAATCTGCACTAAATGCCTATACCATCGTTCTTGCTTATGAATTGAGAGCACTTCCTTTTAAAGTAAATGTAATCGATCCCGGATATACCGCAACCGATTTCAATCATCACAGCGGACCGGGTTCCATAGAAAGTGCGGCATCCTTTATCATCAAACATACATTGACCGATGAAGACGGCCCGACCGGCCAGTATTTCAGCAATGACATTGAAGATGAAACAGGGATCAGCCCGTGGTAACTTTTTCGCTCAACCCTAATTCAGGAGAAACTTTCGGGTTTCTCTTTTTTATTTGGAGACAATTCTGCATATTTGGTCTGGAATAAATCTGATGATATGAAAAAAATAGTCCCTTTGTTGATGAGCTCCGGTTTAGTTCTCATCATGTCTTCCTGCAAACAGGATAAAAAAGCCGGGCAGCAAACTGCTATGACAAAAGATACGTTAAACATCCGGACTGAAAGGGTTTCTGTCTCCGCACTGAAAGGCGATTACTGTTTTATGAAAGCAGAAAACAAGGATACGACTTCCGTACACCTTGCGGTTTCCGGTGACCAGGTTAAAGGCGAGATGACCTGGCAGCCGTGGGAAAAGGACGGTGCTGCCGGCACTCTTTTAGGAAAACTTATTTCAGACAATGAAATGGAAGTGTTGTATGATTATACCATTGAAGGCAGTAAACAGACGGAGACCAAGATCATGAAAATCGATCAGGATAAATTGTACCTCAAAGTCGGTGAGCTTACCGATCCTAAAAATAACGGCAACCTCGTTTACAAAGATCCTTCAAAAGCCGTATACAGCGAAGTCCTGAATTCGGTATCCTGCAAATAATCCCCGACAGGCACAAATGTTGTGCAAAGTTTATTTATAATCCATTCTATGAAAACAACACCTCACTTTACTGCCCTGCTTACCTATACTTCTACGGAAAATGGAGGGCTTACTGCTCCTGTATCGTCAGACCACAGGCCCACTATCAAGTTTCCTTTCGATGAAAACCTGTTTATTGCCATTCAGAAATTCAGCGGTGAAGAAGACCTGGTGTTTCCTGGGGATACCGTTAATTCGGAAGTCACCCTGCTTCAGCCGGAAAAGCTGACGGGAAGCCTGTACGAAGGAATGGACTTTGACTTTTTTGAAGGTGATAAACCAATAGGTCATGGAACGATTACCGGACTATTTTAAAAGAATCTTTAGGTGAATATGGCTCCGTTGAATACCTTATTCTATTTTTAAAAATTATTTTATCTGATAATTAAGACGCACTCACGATAAGGATACATTCTTCGCGGATCAGGCTACTTTTTCCGTTCCCCATCTTCCCATCTTTGTACCATCATTAAACAAATAGTAAAAAAATGGAAACAAAAAAAGTATGGTTCGTTACAGGAGCCTCAAAAGGATTGGGATTCGAATTGGTTAAAAAATTATTGTCAGAAGGATTCCGGGTGGCAGCCACCAGCCGTACCGTCGCTTCTTTAACCAATTCTTTTGGAGAAACTTCAGAAAACTTTTTACCGCTGGCCATGAACATTACCGACAACGAAGACGTAAAATTGTCCCTTGCCAAAACCGTTGAACATTTTGGAAACGTTGATGTTATTGTCAACAATGCAGGTTATGGCCAGTTGGGAACGCTGGAGGAACTAACCGATAAGGAAGCAAAAGCCAATTTTGAGGTGAATGTTTTCGGAAGCCTGAATGTAATCCGGAATGCGATGCCGTATCTGCGCGAACAGCAATCAGGAAATATCTTCAATATTTCTTCGATTGGCGGATATGCCGGGAACTTTCCGGGCTGGGGAATTTACTGTTCTACCAAATTTGCCGTGGCCGGATTTACCGAAGCTTTGGCAGAAGAAGCCAGGCCATTCGGAATTCATGCTACGGTAGTTTATCCGGGATATTTCCGTACGGATTTCCTGACCCAGGATTCTGCAAAGATCCCTGCCCGATCTATTGAAGCATATGAATCGGCGAGAAATTCGGAACAGGCTCACCTTAATGAAATCAACGGAAATCAGCCGAACGATCCGGTAAAAGCCGCAGATGCATTAATCGCATTAAGCAAAGAACAAAATCCGCCGGTTCATTTCCTGCTGGGGATTGAAACCCACGAGTTTCTGAATCATAAGATTAATGCCATCACCAACGATGCCAAGGCCTGGGAACATCTGACCAATTCTACAGCTATTTAATATTCTTTTAGCTTAAATCAATATTTAGGACCTGTTAAAGCTGTTTGAATTATTTTTGAATATAGAAAGTAATACTCTGTTTAAATTAATTCAAACAGCTTCTAACATAACTTGATTTCAGCTGTATTTAATTTAATTCTAGTCGTTTATTAAAGTAAAATATTTGGATTCGTTGTGGTGAGTCAGGATTTTTTACATAGAATTTCTACTGATCGGTAAAAAACGATTTGACTGATACTTTTGCTCGTAAGAACTTCCGGCATCCAGCTTCCTTCTTTCAGACTGCTAATGCGATTGCTACTCTGACTTCAGGTTAATTATTTATATTTTCTACGGTTATCGGCACAAATTATGAAGTTTAACCGAAATAATTTCCGGCAGAAAAATTTGACCAATCGGTCATTTACCAACTGACCTGGGAAAAGTTTAAAATGAAACTTCGTACAAAAATGGAAGCAATAGTAATTACAAAATCCGGGGGACCGGAGGTGTTAGCATTAAAAGAATATCCAACGCCCGAAATATCAGGAGATCAGGTATTGATAGAAGTAAAAGCAGCAGGACTTAACCGTCTGGATGTTTTTCAGCGTGAAGGAAATTATCCGGCCCCTGCTGGTGTTCCTGACGATATTTTAGGGTTGGAAATCGCCGGAACAGTAGTTCAATGCGGACCGGATGTAACCGATTTTAAAACCGGTGATCAAGTCTGCGCTCTTTTGGAAGGCGGCGGTTATGCGGAATTTGTCAGCGTTCGTGAAGGTCAGTGCCTTCCGGTTCCTGAAGGGCTGGGTTTTGCAGAAGCGGCAAGTTTACCTGAAACCGTATTTACCGTCTGGTCGAATATTTTTCAGAGGGGAAATCTTCAGCCCGGAGAAACACTTCTGCTTCACGGAGGAAACAGCGGCATCGGCATTACCGGAATTCAGATTGCTCATGCTTTAGGCTCGAAAGTAATTGTCACCGTCGGCTCCGAAGAAAAAGGTAAAACCTGTCTCGATCTGGGAGCGGATTTATACATCAATTATAAAACTCAGAATTTTGAAGAGGAACTGCAAAATGAAGGAGTGGATGTAATTCTGGATATGATTGGCGGCGAATATTTAGCCAAAAATATCAATATCTTAAAACCTGACGGAAGACTTGTTCACATCAATGCAATAGATAGAAGCGAGACCAGCCTCGACATCAAGAAAGTAATGACAAAACGTTTAACGATTACCGGAAGCACACTCCGCAGCAGAGGATACGAATTCAAAAAACAACTCGCAAAAGAAGTTAAGAAGTATGTCTGGCCGTTGATCGAATCGAAACAATTCAAGCCTGTGATATTTCGGACTTTTTCTTTTTCAGAAGCTTCCGAAGCACACCGATTACTGGAAAACGGGACGCATACCGGTAAAATCATTCTGGTAAGATAACCTAAACCAGAATTAGATGCTAAATAAGAAGCTGGAAGAGGGATACTGGAAGTACGTATAGTTAATACACTTCTAATATTATTTATTATTTTAATCTAAGAAACAAAATCAACTCATTGATGTTGAAATCATTTGTTAATTGTAAAATAATACCTTTAATTGAAAGCACATGAGTTGATGTGAACTGAGAAAACCAATATCAAGCTCTACATATATTATTAGAAATCAGCTCCTTTTAAAAAATATATACTAAAATTAGACCCCTGGCGGTCTCGCTTTTGATGCATATATTTCATCACCAACAAAATAGAAATATATGTTAGCAATGAATTTTCGCGGATCTTTTCGCGTGCGTGCAGACCGCAATATGCCGGAACCGCAGATAGAACATCCGGAAGACGCCATCGTGCGGGTTTTAAGATCCTGCATCTGCGGCTCGGATCTGCATCTTTATCATGGCCTTGTTCCCGATACCCGTGTCGGTACTACTTTCGGCCATGAATTTATTGGGGAAGTTGTTGAAATCGGTTCCTCTGTACAAAAACTGAAAGTAGGCGATAAGGTCATGGTGCCTTTTAATATTGCCTGTGGAAAATGTGCATTTTGTAAACAGGAACTTTACGGCAATTGCCATGAGTCTAATCCAATGGCAACTGCTGTCGGAGGTATTTTTGGATACTCCCACACGGCCGGGGGTTATCAGGGCGGACAGGCAGAATATGCCCGGGTGCCTTATGCAGATGTTGGTCCAACCGTAATTCCCGAGTGGATGGATCCCGACGATGCGGTATTGCTTACCGATGTAGTACCAACGGGCTATCAGGCCGCAGAAATGGCGGGCATTCAGACAGGCGATACGGTAGTGATTTTCGGCGCCGGACCCATTGGTATTATGGCAGCCAAGTCGGCATGGCTTTTTGGCGCAGGACGAGTGATCGTGATCGATGAGCTGGAATACAGACTCGACTTTGTCGCCAAGTATGCACAATGTGAGGCTTATAATTTTAACAGCATCGGTGATCCGGTGGTCTTTATTAAAACACAAACCGATTCTCTGGGAGCAGATGTCTGCATTGATGCCGTAGGCTGCGAGGCAAAAGGAAATCTCACAAATACGATTCTGGGGACAAAGCTCCTTTTGCAGGGTGGATCTACCACCGCGCTTCACTGGGCCATCAATTCCGTGAAGAAGGGCGGGATTGTTTCTGTTGTAGGCGTCTACGGACCTACAGACGCTTTGGTACCGATCGGAAATGTAGTGAATAAAGGAATTACGATCCGTGCCAACCAGGCATCCGTGAAACGCCATTTACCCAAGCTGATTGAGCACGTAAAAAACGGCATTCTGGATCCGAAACAGATCATCACTCACCGGGTTCCGCTAGAAGAGGTAGCCGATGCCTATCATATATTTTCACGCAAGCTGGACGGCTGTATCAAAACTGTGCTTATTCCGCCAACTGCATAACAAGTTTTTAACTAAAAAAAATTACAACATGCTTACAGATGAAACAAAGCCGTCCGACTTTAAAAAAAGCGAACAGGCAGATTATACGCAGATAAAAGGTTGGGGAATCGATGCAGATCCTGAAAATGATCCTGTCTACCCTATGAAGAAACGGACCAATGAGGAACATAAAGGTTATACATGGGAACGGCCGGAACAGCAGCCTGAAAAGGTTGAAATTCTAAAATCCGTAGAGCGGCCTAATCTAACCGCTGCTTTTGGGACTGCCTCACCGCCCGAAGGTGTAAACGGAGCCATCAGAAAATTTGCCTTCCGTTACAGTGAATCCAGCTATGGCCGATGGTTGCCGCTGGTACTCGCAGACCGCGTAGGCGCAGTGGAAGGAATTATTGATGACTTAAAAAACGGTCATCTGCCCAATATCTTTGCCGAACGTGGCTGGGGAGCCGAATGGAAGTACAATAAAAAGAACTTCCTGTTGAAAATAGCTGCAGCCGCTGCAGTAACGGCTATTGCGATAAGCGTAATATCTTCAAAAAAGGACAACGAGGACTAATACTTAGGGCCGGAAGAAATTCCGGTCTTTTTTATATTATGTTTAGAGTTGTTTACGTTCTTCAAACAATAAAAATTCGACAAGCTATGTTTTCATTTTCTTAATTCTTCAACTTCGTACATCGAATTTATTTAATTTAATAACTTAGCTTTTATGAAAGAAACTTTCCGTTTTAATTCCATATCCGATTTTCATGCTTTCTGTGGTCTGCCTAAGCCGGAACATCCGTTGATCAGCCTGATCGATTACAGCAAAGTGCAGTATCCTGTAAATGATGATGAAATGAAGTGGATCCAGGACTATTATTCGATTGGCTTGAAGAGAAATGTAAATGCACGGTTCAATTATGGTCAGCAGCAGTATGATTTCGATTCCGGCGTGCTGTGTTTTGTTTCTCCGCTCCAGTTTCTGCGGATTGAAATGAAACCCGATGTTGAAGTGGAACCGACCGGATATTTGCTTTTAATCCATCCCGATTTTCTCTGGGGATCTCCCCTGATCAAAAAGATGAAATCCTATGAATTTTTCAGCTACCGGATCAACGAAGCGCTTTTCCTGTCGGAGAAAGAAGAGAAAATCATTGTCGACCTGTTTAAAAACATCGAAAAAGAATACCAGAACAACATTGATAAATTTACACAAGAGTTGATCATTGCTCAGCTGGACCTGTTCCTGATTTATTCCGAACGTTTTTATGAACGCCAGTTCCTGACCCGGAAAAAATCAAGCCACGAGCTGCTTGATAAGTTTGAGGAAGTCCTTTCCAGTTATTTTGAAAGCGGAAACCTTTTGGAAAAAGGGATTCCTTCCGTAACCACCATCGCCGACCAGCTGAATATTTCGCCCAATTACCTCGGAAGTCTGCTGCGTATCCATACCCAACAAAATACCCAGCAGCATATCCAGAACAAGCTCATCGATTATGCCAAGGAACGCCTGAGCACCACTACTCTATCCGTTAGCGAAATTGCTTATGAACTGGGTTTTGAGCATCCACAGTCTTTCAGTAAGTTGTTCAAGCAGAAGGTGAAGCAGTCGCCGGGGGAATTTAGGCGGTTGTTTAATTGAAAACAACTGCTTACATTATTTAAAATTTAATTTTAATTTTGATTTAAATACATCAGTTATGGATCTTCAAACTCGAAAATTAAACTTAATCACTTATCTTGCTCAGTTACAGGATGAGCATTTCTTCGATAAAATTAAAGACTATATTTTATCAAAATTGGAAAAAGATCGTTTCGACTTGACTCCTTTTTGTGTAGAGACTTTAATAACCCGCATTGAACAATCTGCGGAAGATTTAAAACCCAGGAAGATTTGGAAAGTCAATCTTTTAATTGGTAGAATATGAAATTAGTCTGGACTGAATTCGCTATTGAAAATTTAAAAATCATTTTCGTAGACAAAATCCGATGAAAATAATCGATGAGAAACGGAATATAAAATAAAAAGAGAAGCTTTTTGGCTTCTCTTTTTATTTTATATCATTTATTCAAACTTTCTCTTCCTCAACCAGAAGAACAACCCTCCCAGGATTCCGATGATGACTAACGGCAGCAGCAGGTTAAACCATTGCCAGTTGGTTTTCTCTTCGGTGATTCTCTGGCGGTCCAGGAGCCTTTCTTCGATGTTTCGGTTTCTCAGTTCCATCAGGTTGCTGTCGTCCAGAAGATAGTCTAAGGCATTTCGCAGGAACTGCTCGTTTCCGAACTGTTCGTTGGTCAGCAGATCGACGCCCAACGGAAGCGGTTCGCCTTTCAGGACTTTATTTCGGCCTACGTCTCCGTCGGCGATGATGATCATTTTGTTTTCAGGGCTTGTGCTTTTGAAACCCGGATATGATTTTCTTTCGATTCTCGAAGCATAGGCCGAGTTGAACTTTCCTTCCAGAGACACCGCATAGATTTTTGGAGTGCTTGGTTTCTCCATCTGCCCAAGACTGTCGACGCTTGAAATTTCTTTCAGGTCTACATAATTCGGAACCTGTTTCAGCAAGGTACGTTCGCTGGATTCAAAAAGGACGCGGGTTTTAATATTCTTTCTTCCGCCCAAGGTATCGATGGAAGTTGGAAATTCAAACTTTACCGGGTTAATGTTTTTGGTGATTGGATTATCTTTTTCTGCGATTCCCAATGGGAAATACGGCCACGGAAGGCTTGTGTACTGCGGATTTCCGCTTACTTCTCCGGTAACCAGCCTCAACAAAGCAAATTTCTTTACATCCTTTACCAGAGCCGGATTGATTCTTACTCCGTAATTGAAGAAAAAATCGGTCATGTTGATGTCTACCGGGAAAGGCATTACTTTCTGGGATCTCATCAGCGTATCCATCTCGGCATTCACAGCATCGATCATCCAAAGGGTTTTTCCGCCATTCATAATGTATTGATCAAGGATTACCTTTTCACCATCGGTAAAAGCTTTTCTCGGTTTTGCAATGACCAGGGCATTCATTTGCTTTAAGGTAGGAATGTCTGCCAGTGTAAGCTCGGTCTGGTTTTTAGGAATAATCGGGCCGGCATCGTAACTTTCGGTAGCCAGCTGCATAAAGCCCTGGAATTCCATCGGATTCAGTTCGTCCTGGTTCACGAGAATCCCGATTTTCTTTCTTTTGTTGGCGGCAATGTTTTTAATATTGGAAACGAGGTTGTATTCCAAATTTTCAATGGATTTCGTCAGCTGCTGATCGGCATCAATTCCTGTCTGCTGAACCACCAATGGAATGGAAACCCCTTTTTTATCATATTTTACCACCGCATATGGGAAAAGCATGATCTGGGAAACCTTTCCATCCTTGATATCCGGAAGCATGGAAGGCTGCATGCCCATTGCCATCAGGGTATCTTTCGACATCTTGGTTTTGATAGGATCAATGAATTTAAAATCGATCTTCGGATTTATTTTCCTGAATTCTTCCAGCATAAACTTCGTTTCGCCCTGCAGCTGCTTGAAGCTTGCCGGGAAATCCCCTTCCAGGTAAACATCTACCACCAATGGCTTGTTTACCGATTCCAGCATCTTAATAGTATTATCGGAAAGCGTATATCTTTTTTCTTTGGTTAAATCCAGCCTGATGCCTGAAACTGCAAGAATAATGGCCAGAGGCAGGACAACAAAAAGTAAAATTCCTAACGGAGACTTAAATGATATCTTCTTCATAATTCTACTTTTTTTTATTGATAAAATGATTGGACAATACTAAAGCAACCCCAATGATGAAAACGAAATAGGCAACATCTTTAAAATCGATAAGCCCTCTGGTAAATCCTAAGAAATGCTGATAAAAACCTATGTTCTGCAAAATGAAATCTGCCCCTCCTAATAATTTGTAACTGGCCAGCTGTTCAATTCCGAAATACAGGATAAAGCACATGAAAACCCCAAGCAGATAAGCCATGATCTGGTTTTGGGAAAGCGAAGACGCCAGAATTCCCACTCCGGAAAAAGCAGCAATGAGAATAATTAATCCTACGTAGCTTCCGAACGTCATTCCAAGATCGATGTTTCCTTCCGGAACCCCCAGAACATACACGGTATACAGGTAGATCAGTGATGGAATCAGACAAAGAATCCCAACGATCCATACCGAAAGGAACTTTCCGAACACGAGATCCGAAACTTTTAGCGGTTGGGAAAAAAGCCAGTTCAGGGTTCCGGTCTGCTGTTCTTCCGCAAAGGTTTTCATGGAAAGCGCTGGAATGATGAACATCAGCAGCCAGGGAACCAAAACGAAATAACTCTGTAAGGATGCCATCCCGATCTCAAAAATATTGGAGTCGTTTTCGAAAAAAAACAGAAACAGTGTCGCGATCAGGCTGAAAGCGGCGATAATCACCCACGCGCTCCAGTTCCCGAAGTAGCTCCAAAGTTCTTTTTTTAAAATTGCAATCATAGTTTTATTGTCAGATGTTGATTGTTAATGGTTGTCATTTAATGGTTGTTAGTTGATGGTTGATTGTTTTAGTTTTTTTAATTTAATCATAAATGGCAACGGTCAACCGGTTATTTATTTTTTCTTGTTCTTATTTACCAGCTTTACGGTCATCATAATCAAAAATACCAGAACGAAAAATCCGGCAATTAATTGCCACCAGTATTCGATAACCTGCGATTTTAAGATTACGGTAAAAACGACCAAAAATAAAATAAATGTTGCGATTTCGTTGGCCTGCCGAAGTTTGATATTGGCCGTTTCAAGAGTTTGGCCATTTAATTCTTTTAATTTCAGCACTTTTTTCCAGCACCAGTAATGGTAAACCGCCAATCCGACAAGAAAGGTCAGCTTCAGATGAAACCAGGGCGTTTTCATCAGTCCGGTATTCAGAAAAATCATAACGAGCCCGCATACAGCCATAATAACTCCTGCCGGAACTGTAATGATGTTCCACAGTCTTCGGGCCATGAAGGTGTACTGTTCTCTCAGGATCCGTTTTTTATCTTCCGCAAATTCATCGGTATCTTTATAGTACACGAATATTCTTACCAGGTAAAAAATCCCTGCAAAATAACTTACCATAAAGATAATGTGAAGCGCTTTGATGATGGTATAAAGCATCTTAAAAATTTGTTTGCAAAGATAAGTTATTTCACAAAAAAAGAACGTTTAATATGAAAAAATGACGGATAATAAAGAAGCCTTCTGATAAATTAAAAAAGAATGTTTTTCTGCCATTTAAAATTTAAAAATAAATTTCATATCTACATTTACCATAAAACGCATTCCACTCTGTTCACGGTCGAATTGTGTGAAAAACGGGAAAACATCCAAAGGTTCATTGCTTGGATCCCGGCCTTCGACGTTACGGTACGTAATGCTGCGGTGAGCAATGCCAATTCCTATTTTAGGCATGAAGCCA
The DNA here is from genome assembly GCF_030818695.1 of Chryseobacterium sp. SORGH_AS_0447. NCBI lineage: Bacteria > Pseudomonadati > Bacteroidota > Flavobacteriia > Flavobacteriales > Weeksellaceae > Chryseobacterium > Chryseobacterium sp. SORGH_AS_0447. Next base: position 3,407,800 of record NZ_JAUTAR010000001.1, read on the forward strand.
AACCATGAGGATTCCCGGTGAAGCAGAATGCTGTAGTTAATGCTCAGCCCTTTCCGTATTCTTTTAAAATCAGCAGAAGTGAAATCGTAATATTGTCCGCTGCGGTCATAATATCCCGCGTCCGTCCTCTCCGATCTATGATTCAGGTAAGAAAGTTCTGCTGAAATAAAATGCTTCAGCCGGGAGTTTGGATTCAGGCTGTAATAAAGCTCCGGTTTTACTTCAAATATCTTAAAATCCCCTTCAAATCCGAGATTGTATGGAGTCATTCCTTTCTGTCCGTAAGCAATCTCTGTTCCGATCCACCATCTTGTATTCAGTTGGTGCATGTATCCGACGTTCCACCGTTGGTCGCGCAAGGGTGCAAATCCGCTGACGGTAAGTATTGAATGATAATTTCCCTGTTTGTACTGCTGGGATTCTGTCGACTGCTGAAGCTCTTGTGGTTTTTGTTGTGGTGGCGGCAATTCCTGTGCGGAAACAGCGGTTCCCAGAATAAACGGAATGCAAAGGAGTAATTTTTTTCTCATGGTTTTATTTAGGACGGCTCAAAAATATAAATTTTCTGCCTACCACAAAAACATTTCGTAATGAGTAAGAAAAATATTCTGAGGTTCCCTATTGCTTTACCATTGAGATACTGTCGCTCTTCTGTCCGAGCCGGTAATTTTTTATATAAAGCAGCTTTCCTTTTTCATCGTAATATTTCCATGGGCCGAAATAATACCAGGCCTTTCATGATCTGAGATCTCCAACCTGGACTGCCCTTTTTCCATTATATTTCCATTGGGAAAATATTTTTTGGTTTTCGTTACCTCTTTTCTGATAACGTCTTTCTGGTATTTTCTGCCATTAAAAGAAGTTTTCCAGGTTCCTTTTTTCTCTCCTGCCTGATATTTTCCTGTAGCCACCAGCGTCCCTTCATCTGCGGAATATTCTTCTACCCTTTTTCCATTCCGTTTGTTCACCTGATGCTCATCTTTACTATACTGGTTAAGTTTTGCTTTGCAGGAAACAAAAGACAATAGCATGAAAATATAAATAGAAAATTTATTCATAAAAAAGCAGGATTTCCACGAATATAGGAAATCCTGCTTTTATTCTGCAAACGCAGCATTTTTTATTCTAAGAAATCACATTCAGCTCTTTTCCTACTTTCTCAAAAGCAGCAATGGCTTTATCCAGATGTTCTCTTGTGTGTGCTGCAGATAGCTGAACACGGATTCTTGCTTTTCCTTTTGGTACGACCGGATAGAAGAATCCGATTACGTAAATCCCTTCATCCATCAGTTTTTCTGCCATTTTCTGTGCTAAAGGTGCATCGTAAAGCATCACCGGAACAATAGCTGCATCACCATCCGGAATATCAAATCCTTTGGCTTTCATCTCTGTCCTGAAATATTCCGCGTTTTCCATTACCTTATCGCGAAGCGAAGTATCTTCGGAAATCATATCCAATACTTTCAGCGCTGCTCCTACGATCCCGGGAGCTAAGGAATTGGAAAACAGATAAGGTCTGGAACGCTGTCTCAGCATATCGATGATCTCCTTTTTACCGGAAGTAAATCCGCCCAAGGCACCTCCTAACGCTTTTCCTAATGTTGAAGTAATAATATCTACCCTGCCCATCACCTCATTGGCTTCATGGGTTCCGCGGCCTGTTTTCCCGATAAAACCGGTAGCATGGGAATCATCCACCATCACCAAAGCATCATATTTATCGGCCAGGTCACAAACCCCTTTCAGGTCGGCTACAATTCCGTCCATGGAGAAAACCCCATCCGTTACGATGATTTTAAAACGGTGATTTTTTTCGGAAGCAGCTATTAACTGTGCTTCCAAATCTTCCATATTGTTGTTTTTATAGCGGTATCTTGCCGCTTTACAAAGACGAACCCCATCGATGATCGAAGCGTGATTCAACTCATCAGAAATAATTGCATCTTCGTCCGTAAACAGAGGTTCGAAAACCCCGCCGTTTGCATCGAAGCAGGCGGCATACAAAATCGTATCTTCAAGACCTAGGAAATCGGCAATCTTCTGCTCCAGCTGCTTGTGGATATCCTGAGTTCCGCAGATGAAACGTACCGAAGACATTCCGTAACCGTGGGATTCGATCATATCCTGGGAAGCTTTCATTACGTCCGGGTTATTGGATAATCCCAGATAATTGTTGGCACAGAAGTTTAAAAGCTTCTTTCCGTTGGCTTCGATTTCCGCACTCTGCTGGGAAGTGATGATCCGTTCTTTTTTGTAAAGTCCGTCATTCTCAATATTCTGTAGTTCGTTCCGTAAATTTTCAAGATACTTTTCAGAGATCATTTCTAGTAATTTTTATGATGTGCTAATTTAATAAAAAGGCAGTAAAGTACAGGCTTTTCTGTTTTTTATTCTAAATGTTTGTTTAAAAATCATAATATTTCAAATTAGTCTATAATTTTAGTAGACTAATTATTATATTTGTCTTTAAAATCAGGAAATGAGATTATCACCAGTACAAAGAATTAGAAATATATCGTCCGAAGATTTCCTCAAAACCTATCTGAAACCTGCAAAACCGGTTATTCTGCAAGACTTCGTTGCTCCTGAAAGCCCGGCTTTTAAAAAATGGAATTACGACTATTTCAAAGAAATCGCCGGAGAACAAAAAGTAAATATTTACGGCAGCGAAATCGAATCTTTGGACAGGGTCGCCAGCAAACCGATCGGGCAAAGTACTTTTGCAGAATACCTTGATCTGATTACATCCGCTCCTACCGAGCACCGCCTTTTTCTCTTTAACTTATTAAGCATTAAGCCTGAACTTAAAAATGACATCCATTACAATGACGTTACGAAAGGAAAAATTATAAAATGGCTTCCCTTTATGTTTTTCGGCGGTGAAGGTTCAATTACCCGAAACCATGTGGATATTGATATGTCCCATGTATTCATCACGCAATTTCAGGGAATTAAAAGAATCTGGCTTTTTCCCTGGGAACAGTCGGATCTGATGTATAAGCTTCCTTACAATTTCCACTCCATCACCAATATTAAAGAGCCTGATTTTAAAGAATTTCCCGGATTAAGATATGTAAGCGGCTATGAAGCCGTCATCAGGCCCGGTGAAACCCTGTACATTCCTTCCGGATGGTGGCACTACATCCAATATGAAACGGAGGGATATTCGGTTTCCATCAGGGCATTGCCTTCCAGTCTTCTGGAAAAATGGCGGGGATTCAAAAATTTAGTATTGATCAGGCACTTTGACAATATCATGCGGAATCTTTTCAAAGAAAGATGGTTTGATTTTAAAGTAAGAAAGGCCAAGAGAAAAGCAAACCGGGCCATTAAACGACAGCGGAATTTTCTGATTTAATCTTTTTTATTCACTTTAACATATTACAGCATGGAACTATTTTATTTAATTATTTCTGCAGAACGATCTCTGCACGCCTATTATCCGATTTCATTCAACTGGTACTAAAAACAAAAACCTTCAGAAATTCTGAAGGTTTTGATTTTTATAGCAGATCCAATTATTTCTTTAAAAACTTAACATTCTTATCATTGATCTTCAGGATATAAGTTCCTGGAACAAGTTCTGAAATATTGATTGATTTTTCAGGCTGATAAGTTCCTTTTCTCATCAGCTTCCCGTCGATGAAGTAGATGGTGAAATCCGTCGGCTGATTAATACCTTTCAGATTCAGTTCATTTCTGGCAGGATTAGGATATAGGGCAAACTGATCTTTACCCGCATCCGAAATTGACAGAGTATTGTCCTGAGCTACCGTAGAGTTTTTTTCCAATATCTGGTATTCATAGTTGAACTCAACACTGGATACTGGGAAATTTACGGTCTGCGTAAAATACTGATTGTTAAAAGTATTGTTTAGGGCAAAATAGGCTACCTGCCCTCCGGTACCGTTTACTTTAATCGGTAAAGGCATTTCGAAGAAGCTTATTGAAGGGTGGCTTTGGGTTTGGGCAGCTCTGAAAGTAACCGTGCTCCCAACCTGCTTCCAGCGGATATCATACGTCGGGTATCCCTGACCGTAGATCCAGTCGTTGAAAAATTCGGTAAAATCTTTTCCGGTAGAGGTTAATAATGAAGCATTTAAATCCTGGGTCTTTACGTAGTTATATGCCAATGCCGGTCTCGCGTGATAATCCTTAAGTGCCTGATAGAATGCTGTATCTCCTAAGATCCATTTGATCATTCTCAGAACATAGCCTCCCTTAGAATAAGACAGCCTTCCGTTGAAGATTGTCCCAACGCTCGTTAAATTGGCATCTGCCACATATACACTTCCTCCTGTGGCACTAGTGATGTAATTTTTCTGACCTAAAAGGTAATTTAAAAAGTCTGTATTCGACATCAGCAGTTTTTCATTGGCCAGATGTTCACCATACGTGGCGAAACCTTCATTCAGCCAGATGTCGTTCCATGCTCCGCAGGTAACTTTATCCCCAAACCATTGGTGGGCCAGCTCATGAGCAATCAGCCCTCTGCTCCATCCTCCCATGGATGACATGGTCTGATGCTCCATTCCGCCCCCGGCTTGGAATTCCATGTGCCCATATTTTTCATTTCTGAAAGGATAAGGTCCGAAATACGTTTCAAAAGTATTCATCACGGTTTTGGTCCAGTCGATGTTACTCATATTGGTCGTATTCGTGGAAGTGGAAGGGAAGATATAATTGATAAACGGAAAAGGAGGATTCCCCATTGTGTCCGTTAATTTTACAAAGTTGGTTACCGAAAATGCGATCAGATAAGCTGCCGTAGGATACTGGGTACGCCAAAAGGTAAGTTTCTGCCCGTTTCCTAAGGTCGTTTCAGCCATCAGCTTTCCGTTTGAAGCCACGCTGTATTGGGAAGGCGTGGTAATTTTCACGTCCACCCTTTCGATTTTATCATTGAGGCTCTGCTTGGTCGGGAACCAGTCCTGTGCTCCGTAAGGTTCGCTTAAAGTGGAAAGTACGGCCGTCCCGCCCTGCGTTCCGTTGAAGAATGCATTATTTGCCGTAGTTGGAGCACCCGAATAGGTTATCGTAAGAGAATCCAGTACATTGGCAGGCAGCGCCGACTGAAAATTGATTTTTACTTCTTTCGTGGAAAGCTGCTGAAACGCCAGCGTGTTCCCATGATACTGAACCTGGGAAACCGTCATCTGGTTATCCAGATCAAAATAGATATTGCTCATGCTCTGATTCGGCTTGAAATGAGAGGTCACCGAACCTGAGACATTGTAGACTGCGGGATTTATAGCCAGATCAAGTCTTTGATACTGCAGGTCATAATTTAATGTATTCGGATTGGTATTTCCTACCGCCATTTTTTGTGCAAAAGACTTCATTTCTTTCGCCATCATTGCTTTTCGTTCAATATTTTCATTCTGAGCGCTAAACTGCTGGAAAACAAAGACGCTCAGCATCAAAAAGTAAATTTTTCTCATTCTTAAATTAATTGTATCAAAGATATAAAAAAACCTTTCAATCATTGATTAAAAGGCTCTTATATTAATTAAATTTTAATTTTTCTATAAATCCAGCGCAGGTTCCAGAATTTTTTCCATTCTTTTTTTCACCATGTCTACCGATCCCGTGTAATTGTTCACCATCAGGGAGAAAACAAGTGTTTTCCCAGTATTGGTCTTCATATATCCTGCCAAGGTTTTTACTTTATTCAGGGTTCCTGTTTTGGCGAAAACCTGTCCGTTCCCTAAGCCGTTAAACATTCTTTTCAGTGTTCCGGATTGTCCTCCAATCGGTAATGAATTCAGATACGTTTTATAAAACTTTTCATCCATTAAAGAGGTAAGGAATTTAGCCTGTGCAATCGGCGTAACGTTGTTGCTTCTGGAAAGTCCGCTTCCGTCAATGTAATTAAGGCCCATCATATCGAACCCGTGGTTTTTCAGATGCTCCGTCACTACTTTTCTGCCGGATTCAGTGGTTTGATCCCCTAAACTCTGAAAACCTACTGTTTTTAACAGGGCTTCGGCCAATCCGTTGTCACTGTGCTGATTGGTATAATAAATAATATCGGCTAACGTAGGAGATTTGTATAGCGAAACCATTTTTCTGCCTTCAGGATTGGCATCCGTCATTTTAGGAATCACTTTTCCGGTTACGGGAATACCGCTTTTTACCAGAGTAGTTCTGAAAGTATTGGCCAGGTAAGCAGGCGCATCCGGTAATTTTGTCGTTAAAATTCCGTCCCCTTCATATTTATCGGCATACACCATCTGGTTGTTGTATGGAGAAACATAAAAGAATTTTTTCTCTGCGGTAAGGCCGGCTGATTTTTTTACGATCAGTTTTTCATTCGCAGGGTTAATTTCACGCGTGGTTCCTGCCGGTAAATAGTAATTGTTATTTTCCAACCAAACAACATTTTCCGGAAGCCTTGAAATATTGCCTTTGAAAAGCGCTGTCTGGATAATAATATCACCATTTACTTTTTTGATTCCTTCGCGGGAAAGCCCTTCTTTGAAATCCGTTACGATATCCCGGTAAGCCCATGCTCCGCCTTTGTTGGTTCCCAGGGAAGGGTCGCCGCTGCCTACGATATACAGGTTTCCGTTCAGTACCCCGTTTTCGTCTACGTTTCCGGAGTATTCCAGTTGGGTGTTCCAGCGGTAGTTTTCACCCAGCATGCTCATCGCTGTTTCCGTTGTAAGCAGCTTGGTCGTGGAAGCCGGAACCAATGGGGTATTTTCATTATACGAAGAAATAACCTTCTTCGTTTTCGGGTCGTACACGACAAATCCCCATGTTGCATTTTTCAGCACCGGATCGGCCATCATCGTGTTTACATTAATGTCTACGAGTTCTTTAGGCGACAAAATAGTTTTCTCCACCATGGAAGTGATGGGAGAAGGTAAGTTTAAACTGCTCTTCTGATTGTCGTAAGCCTGAGAATACAGAACGGTAGAAACGGTAGACTGTGCCAGGAAAAAACCTGAGGCCAACACCGCGACACTTGAAATATATTTTCTGAAATTTACCATCTATTCTTTCGTTTTTGCTATATTTTGGATGAGATAACAGCCAATGGGTTAAATCGGAAGTTAAACGCCAAACATATAATCAACGGCCAAATGTAGAAAATATTGTTGTATGGCAGATCAGTAGACTATTATAAAAACTCTATAAATTTTGTTAAAAAGTGTTAAAAATCCACAAAAATGTCTTTTTTAATACTTTGATAAGCAGGGATTTCCTCAAATTCCTTAATACTGGCCAGCACCAGTTTTTTGTATTCTTCATACTTTTTCCCACGGGGAAGCTTGAGCATGATCTGAAACTGGTACAGGTTATTCAGCCTTGCGATCTGCGCTTTTTCCGGACCTAAAATACAGTCTTCCGGCAGATATTTTCTGAGAACGGAACCTAAAAACTGGGAAGCGCGATTGGCCTTATCTTCCCGCCGGTGCTTCAGCTCGATCATAATCAGTTTCGTGAAAGGCGGATAATGGAACTTTTGCCGTTCCGTAAGGATGTATTTGTAGATCCTTGCCGGATTGTGCATTTTGATTAACTGAAAGACAGAATGCTCAGGATTAAAAGTCTGGATCAGGATTTTCCCTTTCCCGGAAACCCTTCCCGCTCTTCCGGAAACCTGGGTGATGAGCTGGTAAGCCCTTTCCTCTGCCCGGAAATCCTGAACGTACAGCAAAGAATCCGCTTTTGGAATGGCTACTAATTCGATATGATCAAAATCCAGTCCTTTGGAAATCATCTGGGTTCCAACCACAATATCCGTTTCCCGGTCTTCGATTTTTTCGTACAGCTTTTCGTAGGCAAATTTCTTTCGCATCGAATCCACATCCATCCGGTCTACCTCGTTATCCGGAAACAGGCTGGAGACCTCTTCATGGATCTGCTCCACGCCTACTCCCCTTTCATTGAGGTTTTCGGAATGGCATTTCGGGCAGGTTTTCGGCTTGGAAGCCCGCTGGCCGCAGTAGTGGCATTTCATTTCATTAGCCGCCTTGTGATAGGTCATTACTACATCGCAGTTGGAACAATAGTTTACATATCCGCAGGTCTCGCATTCCACCACATTGGCATAACCCCGGCGGTTGTGAAGGACAATAACCTGATTTTGCTCTTCCAGCACTTTTTTCATCTCATCGATCAGGTACAAAGAGAAATTCCCGGATACCTTTTTGGAATCCTGGGCTTCTTTGAAGTTGATGATCTCATATTCCGGAAGGCTTACGTTACCGAAGCGTTCTTCCAAGAAAATGTATTTCATCTTGTCCTTGCGGGCATTATAATAACTTTCTACAGAAGGCGTCGCCGAGCCCAAAATAACATGGGCTTTGTAACAATTCCCGAGCACCAGGGCAGCATCCTTCGCATTGAAATACGGTGATGCTTCTCTCGGCCTGTAAGCGGAATCATGTTCTTCATCCACCACGATCAGCCCCAAATTCTTAAAAGGCAGAAACAGGGAATTTCGGGTTCCGATGAGGATCTTAATGTCATTCTGCCGGATTCTCCGCCACACTTCCACCCGTTCGAAATCGGTAAGCTTCTGGTGGTAAAATCCAAGTTGCCGGCCGTACTTTTTTTCCAGCCTTTGGGTAATCTGCTTGGTCAGTGATATTTCAGGAAGCAGGAACAGGACATTTTTGCCGCTGTTGATGCATTCTTCGATTTTTTCTAAATAAAGATGGGTTTTTCCGGATGAGGTAACGCCATGAAGCAAAACATTTTTCCCTTCCTCAAAAGCTTCATCGATTTCCGCTCTTGCCGTTTTCTGGGCTTCGGAAAGCTCTTCGAGTTCCTCGATCTCACCTTCATAACTTTCCAGACGGTCTTTCTGCATATAATATTCCTCCACCAGATTTTTATCGGCCAGGGATTTAAAATGCGAACTGCCGAAATAGCCGTCCTCAAAGAGATCCGATTTTTTCAGGTGAAGGTCCGGATTTTCGGTCTGCTTCTCCAGAATGTGAAGGAAAAGGTCTTTCTGCTTTCTGGCTTTATTAAGTTTTAAAAGAATTTCGGTTAAATTTTGGTTCTGTAAAACCTCATCTTTGATCTTTACGTAAGCAACTTCTTTCGCTTTGTATTTTTCCGCAATTTTCTCATCAATTTCGATATACTGAAGGTCGATTAACGAATTGACAGTTTTAATAATATCCTTCTTCGGAATAAACGCTTCAATATCGGTAAGGTTGATAAGCTGGCGGACTTCCAGTGCCTGGATCAGATACATTTCGTTGACGTCGAGGTTTTCAAAATCAACGGTCGTATTCGGTTTCAGCTTCAGGTAAGTTTCGCTTTCGAGCTTCAAAGAAGATGGGAAGGCAAAACGGTAGATTTCGCCCAACCCGCAAAGGTAATAGTCGGAAAGCCAGTTCCAGAATTGGATCTGCTCCCTGGGAACAATCGGCTGATCATCCAGCAGGCTGATGACCTCCTTCGGCAGAAAAGTTTCCGGCACCTCGTCGTGAAGCTCAAATACGATTCCGGTATAGATCTTCTTGCCCCGGAAGGATACCAATGCCCGCATTCCGACCTGGATTTCAGACTGCATTTCTTGGGGAACTTTGTAGGTAAAAGATCCTTTTACATTCAACGGCAAAACTATCTGGGCGTAATTCAAGGGAAATATTTAAAGTGTAAAATTAAAATTTTCCGGAGAGAAGTGCAATTTTTAAGGAAGGTAAATGGAGGCGATTTGATTATTTTAACCGTAAAAGCGGCAAAGGGTTTATTGGATATCAATGTTCCTATTTAGGGTGCAAAGGTATTTCGGCAAGCTTAGCATAAACTTTTAACTAAGAAATGAGTATAAGTTAGACTTTTATGATTAATTATATGATAATCAACACTTTTTAATATCTCACTGATTACAAACTTCCAGCATCCAGCTTCCTTCTTCCAGCCTATCAAACCTTACTTCACTTTCAGACCCTTATTCATCTTTTTACGAAATTTAATACAGAAGCAGACTGCCCTAGCCCGGATAGGAACGGTTACCCCACAGCGGGGTTGGAGTGTGTAAGGGTTTGGTGAGGGAGGCTTGGGATAAGGTCGGCGCGAGGAGTAAGAGTGGATAGCCGGATTAGCTCCTAAAAAATAAGACCTGAAATAAAGCCGGTTTTATAATATAAGCTTTAAAACTTTTTCAAAGATTTTGAACTTTGACAAAAACTTTGACAAAGTAAGGTTAAAAGAAAAATTCCGTTAATTGATACCAGATCGCCGAGGTAAAGAGTCCGACGATGATGCTGAAACCGATCGTTAAATTGGTGAGTTTGGTGTTGAGGCGGAACTGCTCGGCGATAATGCTTGAAGTTACAACGGTGGGCATCGCCGCTTCAAAGACGGTAATTTTTGCCACGTCGCCTTTGATGCCGGCCAATAACGCAAGCCCTAACACCAGTGCCGGGGCCAGAATCAGTTTATAAAGCATGGAAACGGACATCTGGGGAATGAGTTTTTTCCAGCCGTTGAATTTCAGCTGAAGGCCTACCGAAAATAAAGCTAATGGACTGACTGTAGCAGCCAGCTTATCGAAAAAAGGTTCCGCAGATGAAAAATCGATGAATCTTGAAAGAACGAGGGCCGTAATACAACCGATGAGCGGCGGGAAGGTAACCAGCCTTTTCAGAATAAACGCAGCGCTCACTTTTCCGGACCTGCTGCCTCCTTTTACCGCGGCAATGATGCCGAGGGTGGAAAGTGCCAGAAACATCGTTTGATCACAAATAATGGCTATGCTTAAAAGGCTTTCGCCATAAAATGCGGCAACGAGCGGAAAACCGATGAAAGAAGTATTGCTGTAGCCGCTTACGAGTTCCATCGTGCTTCTCGACCGCCTGGAGTAACCTTTGCGCCTGCTGTACAACATCATAAAGAAAAAGCAGAATACTGAGATCAGAAAGGTGGCTGCTATCGGAAAAAGCATTTCAGTTGTCCATTGCACCTTTGGCAGATATTTGAATGAAACGGCCGGAAGCGCAAGATACAGGATCCAGGTATTGATACCCTTATGTGCATCGGGGTGGATGGATTTTGTTGCCTTGAACACCATTCCCGCGATAATGCATACTGCAATGAGAACAAAATTGACCATACTTCAGAAATCTACAGCAAAGGTACGGCTGAAATTTTATTTTTTTAAGTTTTGGATCAAAGTTTCCTCCGTTCTTCAGCGATAAATACCATGAGTTTCAGAATAACCGCTATTAAAATAACCACTAACATAGACGGAAAAAACTAAGCAGCCGAAGAAAAAAACTTTGCTGCACAATTTTCTCTTTTGTGCCTGACAATTTCCAGATCGACGGAAAGCGGGCTCCCAGATTTCCATATTTTTCGTGGTTGCGGGTAATAAAAAATGTATTGACGTTCTTTATTTTCCCTGTCCCGTCAGCGTAGAAACTAAAACTTTCTTTTCGTTCGGAAAAAGGATATACCGTAACCTTCCTATCTGTATGCCTTGTTACGATGATGTTATCGCGGGTATCGATGCCCAGGTGAAAAGGTTTTCCCGATGTATCATTTACCCTGAAAGATTCTATAAAGTTTCCTGTTTTGTCATATTTCTGAATGATTGCAAAGAAACTGTCTGCGATGTAAACATTCTCCTTCGTATCAACAACAAATCCAGTCAAGGCATTGATCGGTAATTCAACGTTTATTTTGGAGTTGCTCCTAGCGACAATCATTCCTAATATGAAAACAAGGAAGAATAAGGCAAACAGGAAATCGGAAATCTTCTTTATTATTTTCATATACGAATCCATATTATTCATTCATCGTATCCCAAAGACTCATTACCTCTAGTTTTTCCAAATGCTTTGAAAGGGTAATCTTTTTAGAGGCACCGGGAAGAAGATCAAAGAAGCTATCGCTAAAATGAGTATCTCCGAGCAGGTAAACGTCTTTTGCCAGGACATCTGTGGAGATTTCGATTTCAGTAGGTGAAATTTTTTTGATTCTGATATTGGGTTTTGTTAATTTTAAATCTTTTGGTTTTGCAAAGAAATGGTTGCTTTCGGCAATTACCTTTTCATCTTTGCCTCTTAAAATTACGTGTAAAAACAGTTCATTTTTATCAGCATTACCCACCAGTTCGGCGATAGACATCGGATCGAACTTCACAACTTCTTCCAAATTCTTTTTCTGATTTGGAACTATCGTGCGAATATTTTCACCTTTAAAATTATTCACTTCAAGCTCTAAGCTTACCTCTTTACTTTTACCCAACCCGTCATTAATTCCGTAAAAATTCAGCATTCCATCTTTTTCTTCTACTAAAATCGCCTGATTTTCAAAACTTCTTTTCACTTGATAATGTAAGGCTTTCCAGTTTCCAAGATAATCGATGGATGACCATGAAACGACCGGCCAGCAATCGTTCAGCTGCCAATACAGCGTTCCCATATTGTACGGTCTGGCACGGCGGTGTGCTTCAATGGCAATCTGCATTCCTCTTGCCTGAAGCAGCTGGGAAATATAGTTGTATTTCACAAAGTCTTTGAGCACAACATAATCGCGTTTCATGTAATTGTCTATAATTTCCCAACCTCTCGAATGCTTTTCATGGGCTTTGATAATTCCGTTCTGTAAACTGAGCTCCGGTTTTACTGAGAACATTGATTTTGTTGTTTCCAGCGTCGGCATTCCCTGGAAGCCGTATTCCGAAGCAAAACGCGGTACTTTTTCGTTATAGATTTCGAACGGCTGTTCTCCCCACCAAACGCCCCAGTAATGGGAATCGCCTTCGGTCAGGCTTTCTTTATGTCCCCAGCCGATCGACGGGGAACTCGGCCAATAGATCTGTTTATCGGCCGTTGCATATTTCCTGATGGCGTCCGGAATCACCTGATGAAAAATAGTTTTATAATCTTTCCAGACCTGCAAAGAATCGTTTTTAGAATATTTGAACTGCTTCTGGTAACCCCAATTGACGATGGCTTCATCGATTTCATTGTTTCCGCACCATAAAGCCAGAGATGCATGGTTCTGCAATCTTTCAATCTGATCTTTGACTTCCGATTCTATATTTTTCTGAAAAGCATCATCCGCCGGATAGAAACTTCCTGCAAACATGAAATCCTGCCATACCAGAATCCCGTTTTCGTCGCAGGCTCTGTAGAATTCATCGTCTTCGTAAATCCCGCCGCCCCAGACGCGGATCATATTCATATTCGCCTCTTTACAGTCTTTTATCAGTTTTTGATATTTCTCTTTAGTCATCCGAGGTGAAAAGCTGTCGCCGGGAATCCAGTTGGTTCCTTTAGCATACATCGGCTGCCCGTTGACTTTAAAATAGAATGATTTTCCTTTCGCATCTTTTTCCTGAATCAACTCAACCGTTCTCAATCCGATCCGTTCCGTTTTTTCAGCGATGAGCTGTGATTCTTTCTGTAAGGTAATTTTAAGATCGTATAGATTTGGATTCCCCCACCCGTTCGGCTGCCAGAGTTTAGGATTCGGGATCTGATACGGAACGGAAACAGCATTGCTTCCCGGTTTCAGGGTAACTTCCTGGTTTTTCCCGTTAATCAGAAGGCTGTATTTCCCTGGTTTTTCAGCAAAAATTTCAGCGTTCACCTGCAGATCCGCCTGTTTTCCGGTTATGGATTTCTGTTCTACTTTTATATTTTCAACTTTTGCCTGGTCCCAGAAGTTAAGTTTCACGTCTTTCCAGATTCCTGCGGTCACCAATCTTGGTCCCCAGTCCCATCCGAACTGGTATTGTGCTTTTCTTACAAAGCTTCTCGGTGATTCCGGCATTGCGAAAGGAATTTTCTGGGCTAATTCTTTTCCAGCCGTTACGGCCGATTTAAATCTGACCTGTAAGATGTTCTCACCGCTTTTCATGTAATCTTTTGCCGGGATTGTCCATGTCCTGAACATATTATCCGTATTTTTCAGCAATTTACCATTCAGATATACCTCCGAAAAAGTATCCAGCCCCAGGAATATTAAATCTATATTCTGATGCTGAAGTTCTGCATTAGACAGATTGAACTTCGTCTGATATTCCCAGTCCTCGTTTTCCACCCACTGCACTTTCTTTTCGTTTTCGTCTTTGTAAGGATCAGGAATGACGTTATTGTTCATCAGATCCAGATGAACCGTCCCTGGGACTTTGGCTGCCAACCAGGTGTTTTCTTTGGTATTCTTAAACTGCCATTTTTCAGCGGATAAAGAACGTTCTGAAACCTGCCCATGGATCAGCAGCTGGATAAAGAGAAAGGAAAAAAGTAAAGTTTTCTTCATTATAAATTGTTTGAATGGCACTATTATCAGTTACAGAAACGTGTGTGGCTTCTTAAACCACAAAAGTCACAAAAGCTTTTTTAGACACATGAGAAACATGAGATGTAAAGATAAATTTTTACGCACATTTTAGAGCACATAAGAAGAAAATCAAAGATTTTCATTAATATTATGTTCAACTTCTGTCGATGGTTAAGGCATTTATTCTTTTGAAAAAATAAAATCAGAGAATCATTAATCCATAAAAGTTTATTTACTTTTTAAAGCCATTACCTCTTCTGCACTGGCATAAGCACCGCCGTCTGTAATAGCAGATGAATGGAAATATTGGGCTTTTGTATATTGCCTGATTTCTTCTATATTGCTTGAGCGAAGGCCGCCGCCCACGAGGATTTCGATTCTGCTGGCTGATAATTCCACCAGCTTTTTCAGGTTTTCTTTTCCTTCCGAGACGTTGGCTTCCTGGCCGGACGTGAGAATGGTTTTGAATCCACAGTCGATTACTTTTTCCAATGAAGTTTCGAGGTCCTTCGCTCTGTCAAATGCGCGGTGAAAGGTACACGGATAAGGTTCTGCCAGTTTTACCAACTCTCTATTCTGCTCAACATTTACCTCATCGTTCTCATCTAAAATTCCGAAAACAAAGCCGTCGACATTTAAAGATTTTAATTGAATTAAATCCGATTTCATCTTTTCAAATTCTTCGTTCGAATACGTAAAATCTCCACCGCGCGGACGGATCATTACAAACATTGGAATCGTGATTCTTTCATGCAGCTGTTTTACCGTTTCAAAATCCGGCGTCGTTCCGCCTTCGCTCAGTCCGTCGCACAACTCGATGCGGTCGGCTCCGTTTTCAAAGGCGGTAATTGCGGATTCAGGGTTGAAGCAGGCTATTTCTATTTTTGACATGGAATGGTTTACAATTTAAGGTTCAAAATTCAAAGTTTATTTCAAAGCGAAGCCGGGTTTTTCCAGACGGTTTCCTTTCTGGTCGTGCACGGCGAAGCTGAATCCGTCCTGGATGCAGTAGGAGCCGTATTCCCCTTTTTTGTTAAGGGCAATAAAGCCTACCTGGATGTCCTTCAGGTTTTTATTTCTTCTTTTGGTAATCTGTACAATCCGTTCCACCGCTTCTCTGCAGGCCTGTTCCGGCGTTTTACCCTGCCGCATCAGCTCTACTACCAAATGGGTTCCCACCATCCTGATGACTTCTTCGCCGTGGCCGGTTGCCGTAGCGGCACCCACTTCATTATCGACAAACAGACCAGCTCCGATAATCGGGGAATCACCTACCCTGCCGTGCATCTTAAAAGCCATTCCGCTCGTGGTACAGGCTCCGGAAAGATTTCCCTGCGCATCCAGGGCGATCATCCCGATGGTATCATGGTTTTCGATGTTAACGATAGGCCTATATTTACTGTCCTTCAGCCATTCTTTCCATTCTTTTTCAGATTCGGGAGTTAAAAGATTTTCTTTCTTAAATCCCTGAGAAACGGCAAACTGTAAAGCCCCGTTGCCGACGAGCATGACGTGTGGGGTCTTTTCCATCACCGCCCGGGCCACGGAAATCGGATTTTTGATATTTTCCAGGCAGGCAACCGAGCCGATGTTGTAGTTTTCGTCCATAATACAGGCATCCAATGTTACCCTTCCGTCTCTGTCTGGCCGCCCACCGTAGCCTACGCTTCTTTCCGTAGGGTCATCTTCCACAAGGCGGACTCCTTTTTCGACGGAATCCAATGCTCTTCCTCCTTTGCCTAAGATTTTCCAGGCTTCCTCATTGGCCCGAAGACCGAAATCCCAGGTAGAAAGCACAATCGGTTTGTTTATGGTTCTGCTGTTACTTACAGGCACATCTTTAGCGATCAGATCCAAAGGATTCAATAACAAAGCGGATGATGCGATAGCGGTATTTTTTATAAATTTTCTGCGTGAAGACATGAGGGTTTAAAGTTTTGGGTTTAAGGTTTAAAGTTTTAAGTTCGAGGTTTAAGGTTTTTGGTGAGATAATCATTTTGAACATTGAACTTTGAATTTATCAGTTCGCTCCGATTTCGTCTACGAATAGCCAGGCTTTGGAATCGGCACCGGGATTTCCGGCAGGAATGATTCCTGCATTCTCTATTTTAATTTTTAAGTATTTTGCATTTTGATTTCCGACCGGCATGCTGATTTTCCCTTTGGCGGAAAGGATTTCTTCTTTCCCAATTTCTTTGATCATCTTGAAATCGGTTCCGTTATCAGAGACGAATACCCGGGCTGATTTTGCCAGGTGGATCCAGCTGCCTTTGTTGTCTAATGTGTTGAAATAAACTTCTGAAAACGGCGTTTTCTGCCCGAAATCAATCGTAGCCACTACATCTTTTCCCTGGAAGCCCAGCCAGGTTTTGCCCAATTGCCTCTGGTTCCCGATAATTCCGTCCACCAGCGTAAAAGCACCTCCGAAAGAATAATTTTCGCTCGGCTGCTGCTCCAGCGTAATTTTTTTGCCCGTGGTTTTTGAAACGGTAAAATCCTGTGAGGAAACCGCGCTTTTCAGCTGTCCGCTTTCAAAGTAGGCCGATTTTATAGTCTGAGATTTCTGAACGGGAACCGGGTTGGTGTAAGTCTGTGAATTTGCCTGAGGCGCTGTCCCGTCTGTTGTATAGCGGATTCCTGACGGGTTTTGTGAAGTTGAAAGTTCATAAGCAACCCCAGTGTTGGCTGGTATCACCTTTCCATTGATATTGTAAATGCTTTTTGCGTAGTTTACGCCCATTTTATCCAATGTTTTGAACTCATTGATTACGCGGCCTTCAAATTCTTTGTAATTTTTAGGATCTGAAGTTCCCCAGGCCACTTCGGAAAGAGCCAGCAATCTTGGAAAAATCATGTACTGTACCTGTCTGAAATCCAAGATATATTCGGTCCAGAGGTTGGCCTGAACACCTAAAATGTATTTTGACTGCGCTGCATTCAGCTCTTCAGGAACCGGTTGATAAGAATAGACTTTATCCAGCGGGGTAAATCCTCCGAAAGCATTGGGTTCGGTAGCCGGATCGCCCTGATAATGGTCGAAATAGCAATAAGCCCCGGGAGTCATAACGGCAAAATGCCCGGTCCTGGCCGCTTCCACACCGCCTTTAATGCCGGTCCAGCTCATTACGGCTGCATTCGGAGCCAGTCCGCCTTCCAGGATTTCATCCCAGCCGATAATTTTCCGGCCTTTTGAGTTGACGTATTTTTCGATCCTCTGGATAAAATAGCTTTGCAAGCCATGTTCATCCTTCAGATTATTTTTTTTGATCAGTTCCTGGCAATGGGCACATTCTTTCCATCTCGTTTTCGGGCATTCGTCGCCTCCGATGTGGATGTACTGCGAAGGGAAAAGCTGCATCACCTCATTCAGAACATTTTCCAGAAAGGTAAAAGTCTCTTCCTTCGGACAGAATACATCATCGAAAACGCCCCATTTGGTCGCCGGCTCAAAAGGCCCTTTTGTGCAGGCGAGTTCCGGATAAGCGGATAAGGCTGCCAAAGCATGACCCGGCATTTCAATTTCGGGAACTACGGTAATGTGTCTTTCCTGCGCATATTTTACAACGTCCCTGATCTGCTCCTGAGTATAAAAATAAGGTCCGTACGGTTTTCCGTCAAATGTATTGTCGACATAAGCTCCGATCATGGATTCTTTGCGTTTTGAGCCGACCTGGGTAAGTTTCGGATATTTTTTGATTTCAATTCTCCATCCCTGGTCATCGGTTAAATGCCAGTGAAAGGTATTCAGCTTATACATGGCCAGATAATCGATGTACTGTTTCACTTCGTCAACGGTGAAAAAATGCCGGCAGACATCCAGGTGCATTCCCCGCCAGGCAAACTTCGGTTCATCTTCAATTTTCATTGCCGGAATTTTCCCTGAATCCTTATACTGTCTGAACAACTGGATTAAGGTCTGCAACGCCAGAAAATACCCTTGTTTCGTATTCGATGCAATGACAATCTGCCGGGGAGAAATTTCGATGGCGTATTTTTCTTTCTTCTTACGATCTTCTCCGGACTGACCGGAAAAAAGAACATGGACCAGATGAGCAGTATCTTTGCTGCCCTTCCCGAATTTCAGCAGGTCTTCAGTCTGCTTTTTAAAATATCCGGTTTCCTGCTGCGGAAGACCGGGATCAAGCTTAAAATTTTCAGGGATGGTAAATTCGCCTTTCAGCAGTTCCACTTTCTGAGGATAAGGAATCAAATTCAATCGGTTCTGGGTGAAAAACAGGCTCGAAAGCAAGACCGAAAATACGAGTAATAAACGCTGCATCTGATGGGTTTAAAATTAGGCGAATATACTTATTTTCTGAAAATTTACGGATCCATTTAACCTATTATAAATCAAAATATCTAATTTTATAGAAAATTAAGATGATGAGAAAAACATTTTTACTTGCCGGCACCCTTTTACTTTCAGTTTCTTCACAGGCACAGATCTTCGACGCCATTAAAACGGCGGTGAAAGACAAAACAGGCATTGACCTGAACCAGCCTAAAACGACCACGACTAACCCCTATCCTGCTGCTTCGGGATCTGCCAATGCTTCGGTGAATCTGGGAAGCCTCAGCTCCTTACAGATTTCATCCGGGCTGAAAGAAGCGTTAAGCCTGGGTGTGAATGAAGGCGTAAAAAAACTGGGCGTGACCGATGGATTCTTTCGAAACGAAGCTGTAAAAATCCTGATGCCTGAAAAGCTGAGAAAAATTGATGCGACCCTGCGTTCCGTCGGGCTGGGAAGTTTAGCCGACCAGGGCGTTAAGCTGCTTAACCGTGCTGCGGAAGATGCCGTAACGGAAGCCGCCCCGATTTTTACCAATGCCATTACTTCAATGACGATTACCGATGCCAAAAACATTCTTTTGGGAAGCGATAATGCGGCAACCAATTACCTTCAAGGGAAAACCCAGAGCCAGCTTTTCGCAGCCTTTCAGCCGAAAGTAAAAGCTTCTTTAGGGAAAGTAGGCGCCGATAAAGTGTGGTCTAACCTGATTTCGAAGTACAATACTTTCACCGGACAATCGGTAACCACCGACCTGAATGCCTATGTAACGACCGAAACCATCAATGGGGTCTTCAAAATGGTTGCGGAAAAAGAAAGCGGTATCCGGAATACGCCTGCGATGAGAACGACCAGCATCCTGAAAAAGGTTTTCGGAGCACAGGACGGACGTTGATTTTATGTCCTGAATGGTGAAATTTTAGATTAGTTAAAAAGTTGTGTATACAGATTTATATCCGTTTAAATTTTTACGTTTTATCAAATTCCAAACTCACTGAGAATCTTCTTTCAAAAGAATCAAGCGAAAGTCGGGCGTTGTTTTTTTCACTTAAAATAGCCGAGATCCAAAGTCCTAGGCCGAAGCCGTCTTTATGGAAGGTATCACGCAGGAACTGGCCTTTCAGCTTTTCGGGATTTTCGATGGTCTGGCTGATGGCATTGGAAATCACAAGGCCTTTTTTCTCATGCTGGAAAATTTTGATGTCAATTACCGTATCGGGTTTGGTATATTTCACGGCATTCGACAGCAGATTTTTAATGATAACTTCCACCTGGTTTCTGTCGGCAGTTACTGTAAAATCGCCGTCTACCGGTGAAAATTCAATTCTGAACCGCTGTTGGTTAAGAGTCACCTGTTTCATAAAGCCTTCCGAAAGTTCCAGAACCATTTCGGCCAGCTCTATTTCAGATTTGTTGGTCCGCAGGTTTCCGGATTCGATCTGGCTCATCCACAGGAAATTATCTACCAATGCCTGCATGCGTTTTACTTCCTGCTCCTGGTTATCCAACAGTTTTCGGGTATCTGTATCAGGCGATCCTCCGTTGAAAACCTGTAACTCGGTAAGCATATTGCTGAGGGGCGTCCGCAATTCGTGGGAAGCCATCGTAAAGAAAGTTGTCTGCTGTTTTACCTGCTCATCAATCCGCATCAGCATCCGGTTCAGTGCATCAGTAAGATGGTAAAATTCGTCTCTGGTCTGCGGTTGAGAAAGCAGGGTGATGTGTTCCAAATCTACCTTGTTGGCATTATGGATGATCCGGCGGAGCGGTCTGAGAAAAAAACCGGAAAGCAGATAACCACCCAGAAAAGAGACTAAAAATGCAACCGGAAGATAGATGTACAGCAATCTCCGCAATTTCTGAATCCCGGAATGGTAGCTCTCTGCCGACAGTGCAAAATCCACCGAAATACGGCCGCCGTTTTCGGGATATTTTTTTACGGAAATCATCCGCCATTTTTCTTTATTATTGACATCTTTCGGAAGATTACTGATCAGCTGGGTTTGCTTCACGTTATTGTCGTACATAATCCTGTAAAATTCTCCACTTTTGGGTAACGGAACAGAGATCGGATCGATGTCGGTTTTCTGAAGAACAGTATTGGCCGCAGACGATAGCTGTAGTGAGAAACTCCGGTCGAGTTCTGTCTTGGCATTTTTATACAGTGAATAGACGATGAAGCTGACGCAGAGAAAAAGCAGCGAATTGAACAGCAGCCCGAAACGAAACCGCAAGCCCTGATAAAAAAAAGAGGTCGGCTGGCTTTTCATACGTTATTGTTTTTCACCTTTCAGCATATAATATAGCCCGCTCCTATCACTGTTTTGATAAGCTGTTTTTCAAATCCTTTGTCAATTTTTTTCCTGAGCTGGTGCATGTAGACTTCAACGATATTGCTTTCAGGATCGAAGCTGATATTCCAGGCATTTTCCAGAATCTGGTTTTTTGTGAGGACAAGATTGGCATTTCTTACAAGATATTCCAGCAGTACAAACTCTTTGGACGTCAGTTCTATTTCGGTATTTCCCCTCTTCACTTTCCGGGAAGGAATATCGATCTCAAGATCCTCAATATTGATTTTCTGCTGGCCATTGGAGCCTGAAAAACGGCTTACAGTACGGATTCTGGCGAGCAGTTCTTCCCATTCAAAAGGTTTTCTGATGTAATCCACGGCCCCGAGATCCAGCCCCTGCACCACCTGTTTGGAATCTGCAATCGCACTGATAATGATTACCGGTGTTTCCGCACCGAAAGTCTTCAGATTCTTAAGAAAGTCAAAACCATTAATTCCCGGCAGCATCAGATCCAGAAGAATCAGGTCAAAATCATTTTTGATCGCCATTTCCAGTGCTTCCGCCCCATCATTACAGACTTCTGTCTGATGGCCTGCCTGCGAAAGTCCCTGCTGTATAAAGCCAGCCAGTTTCTTTTCGTCTTCAGCAATTAGTACCTTCATAATCAGTGTATTTTATAGACAATACTGTCAATTTTAATGTCCTTCATCTTCACCGGCGGAAACCGGAAGGTATTGATCGTACCGTCCTTTTTATCACGTTCCAAAGCGGTGACTTCTACCTGCTTAGTCTTCATCAATAATGGTGCTAATGTCCGGCTTTCTTCAGGATTCAGCATGACTGTCTTGTTGCCGATTACAAATCCGGCTGTGTCATTTTTACTGTTTCTGACCCATCCGGAAATTTCTCCTGTAATCCGTATTTCTCTTCCGGGATTGGGTTTTGGAGGCAGAATACCCTGTGTATCGAAAATCTTTTTCCCATCTTCTGAAGAAATGGAGATCAGCTCATTGCCACGTTTTCTCCAGGAGGTTTTGAGGTGAACATAAGCATTAATTTTTGCAATTTCCAGAATAGGTTTGGCCAGATGAGGCGGAAAATGAATTTCAGATTTCTGTTTTCCCTGATTCAGGATGATCTTATCGATATTGCTTTCAGGATTGGTTTCATAGCCTGCCACTCTGCCATTCAACAGCATGGGTTTTTCAATTTCCGAAGGCGGAACGGGCGGTGGTAATGGCGGTTTCTTCCCACAACCGGAAAGGCAGAAAACGGCTGAAAAAATAAAAGTTATTTTCGATAGATAATATGTTGTATGTTTAAAAACCATTGTGTTATAATCAAAAACCTGAGCAAATTACAAAAATCTGCCCAAGTTTTACTGGTGTTTCAATTACCTGTTAAAGTGAATATTCTTTACCGTTTACGCTGATGGTTTTAGCGCGTACGATGTCGAATTTTCTCTCTGCCACTTCACCGGAATTGTCCGGCTTTTTGAAGCCTGTGAAAGAGATTTTCGTCCCTTTTACCAATGACTGTCCCAACTGCTGATAGATGTGAGGCGGCATTTTGAGTAGGGTATTATCAACAAAGATACCAACTACGGCGTCGCCCTCCTTATTTTTCTGCAGGTCTGTAATGGTTCCGCTTTCGCTTACAGAAACTTCCTGAGGCGGCGCCTGAGGAGCAGCCGGTGGTGTATCTTCAACTGTTTTTCCATTGGCTGTAATGCTGTTTATATGAAACGACTTTTCGCCATTGGGCGCCACGTCCTCAAAACCTTTGATGCTGATCTGGCTTCCCTGCTTGGCAAGTGCCGTAATCTGACTTCCCAGATGCGGCGGAAATTTTACGAGAACTGATCCTCCGTTGCTGTTGAGATAAAATCCGTCATACACAAAATCATCATTGGTTTTCAGTTTGGAAACGGTGCCGGAGATCGTGGTGATTTCTTTGAGTGCTTGGGGTCCCGGTTTTTCCATTCCCGGACGAGGATCTTTCGGGGGAACCGGAGTCTGAGCGTTTACCACTACAGCAGTCATTAAAAATACAGCGGCCGCTATTTTTTTTCCTTGGTCTAAAACATTGTTGTTCATCTTATTAAATTTTAAATTATACATTTTGATTGATTTTCTGAAACAAATGTATCATGACTTTATTAAGATGATATGAGGATGAAATTAATTTTTTTTAATGTTCAAGAAAATATTTTAAAAATTTTCTGAGAAATCAATTTATTCAAGGTTTTTTTAATTTCTTCAGTATTTGCCCAAGCTGTTCTTGACCTACGCTTATTCCAGAATTTCGTTATGAACTGGGTGGACAGAACAAAGGCTGTCTCAAGAGAAACAGCCTTTAATTATATAGTTATTGTTCGTAGTTACAAAAGCTGAAAGCCAATAGCCAGAAGCCCTCTAAAACTGCATTTCAGGAACTTCACCGTCGATAATTAGGTCGGCTTCCGTAGATTTTACGATGTGTTCTACAGAAACGCCCGGTGCTCTTTCAACAAGTTTGAAACCTGCCGGCGTAACATCCAATACGGCTAATTCGGTGACTACCCTTTTTACACAGTTTACACCGGTTAGAGGGAGTGTACATTTTTTAAGGATTTTGCTTTCTCCTGCTTTGTTAACGTGCATCATGGCGACGATAATATTTTCGGCAGAAGCAACAAGATCCATCGCACCACCCATTCCTTTTACCATTTTGCCCGGGATCTTCCAGTTGGCAATATCTCCGTTTTCCGCCACTTCCATCGCTCCGAGAATCGTCAGATCCACCTTCTGGGCACGGATCATCCCAAAACTAAAGGCGGAATCGAAGAAGGAACCTCCGTCGAGAATTGTGATCGTCTGCTTTCCGGCGTTGATGATGTCCGCATCTTCTTCCCCTTCAAAAGGAAACGGCCCCATTCCCAAAACCCCGTTTTCACTCTGGAATTCCACGGAGAGGTTGTCCGGTACGTAGTTCGCCACCAATGTAGGGATTCCGATTCCCAGGTTTACATAATATCCGTCTTTTACTTCTCTGGAAATTCTCTGTGCAATTTGTTCTTTAGTCAGCATAGCTTAATCTTATCCCGCCAAATTAGCCATTTTTTCAGAATTACGAAATATTTTCTTTCTTATCCTATGGTAAATTTTAGTGCTCAATTTGTTGTAAATTTGTAAACCTTTTAATAAGCTCATGAAAGTTCTCTTACATTACCTGAAACCTTATCGTTTCCTGATCATCATATCCCTTTTCTTAGCCGCTGTAAACCAGGTTTTTTCGCTGTTTGCTCCTGCTATTACGGGAAACATCCTGGATAAACTGGTTACCCATCCCAATTTTTTTGATAAGGAAAAAACCATTCCCAGAAACCTGAATGAATACCTGTATGGAAATGATATTTACCACGGAGTATTTTATTTTTTGGGCCTCTTGGTGGGCACTGCGATGATAAGCCGTATTGCTAAAGCCTTCCAGGATTATGTAGTGAATGTAATTATCCAGAAGTTCGGCGCTAAAATTTTCACCGACGGATTAAGACACTCCATGCGGCTGCCCTATCAGGAGTTTGAGGACCAGCGGAGCGGAGAAACACTTTCGATTTTAACGAAGGTCCGTGAAGATACCGTGAAATTCATCAATAATTTCATCAATATCTTTTTCGGGATTTTGGTGAGCATTATTTTCGTTTCGGTGTATGCGATCCGCCTGCACTGGTCGATTATGCCGGTGTATGTCGTGGGCATTATTTTTATTGCCGTTGTTACCAATCTGTTAAGCAGGAGGATTAAAACCATCCAGAAAAGCATTGTAAAGGAAACAACCGATCTGGCAGGAAGCACCACGGAAAGCCTCAGGAATATTGAGATTGTCAAAAGTTTAGGGCTTACGAACCAGGAAGTGGAGCGGCTGAACAACAATACCTATAAAATCCTGAGTCTGGAGCTGAGAAAAGTAAAAAGCATCCGGTCTTTGAGTTTTGTTCAGGGTACTTTGGTGAACTTTTTACAGCAGATGATCACCTTTACCCTTTTGCTGCTGATTTTTAAAAACGTGGTTACTCCCGGCCAATATCTGTCGCTAATGTTTTACGGGTTCTTTATTTTCGGGCCGATGCAGGAGATCGGGAATATCATTATTTCCTACCGTGAAGCGCAGGCTTCGCTGAATAATTTCGACCGCGTGATGAAAAAAGAAGTGGAGCCCAAACCTTTGACTCCAAAAAAAATCGGTGCCATCGAAGAACTGGAATTCCGGAAGGTTTCATTTCAGCATCAGACGGCTCAGTATAAAGCACTCAATTCGATCTCATTTGATGTGAAGAACGGAGAAACCATTGCTTTTGTGGGACCGAGCGGTTCCGGAAAAAGTACACTGGTAAAGCTGCTTGTAGGTTTGTACCGGCCACAGGAAGGCGCTATTTTTTACAACCAGGTGGATGGTAAAGAGTTCGATTTTGATGAACTGAGAAACCAGATCGGATTTGTAACACAGGATACCCAGCTTTTTGCCGGAACCATCAAAGAAAACCTTTTGTTTGTGAATCCGTCGGCTACCGAAGAAGATTTAAAGATGGCTTTAAAGAAATCCAGTTGTACGACTCTTCTGGAGCGTGCCGAAAACGGTATTGAAACGGTAATTGGAGAAGGCGGACTGAAGCTGAGCGGCGGGGAAAAACAACGGATTGCCATTGCCCGTGCTTTATTAAGGAAACCGCACCTGCTGATCTTTGATGAAGCCACTTCTGCGCTGGACAGCATTACCGAAGAAGAAATTACGACAACCATTAAAGAGATTTCGAAAGAAAAAGAACAAATTACGGTGCTTATTGCCCACCGTTTAAGCACCATCATGCATGCCGACCGGATTTATGTGCTGGAACGCGGGCAGATTGTGGAAACCGGTTCGCACCTCGGCCTCATCGAAGAGAAAGGGCTGTATTATGCGATGTGGAGGCAGCAGATTGGGGAAAGGAAGACGATGGGAGTTTAGGTGATGGAAGATGGGTGATGGGTGATGGATGCGGGATGTTTACATGATTGAAAACAATAAAGTGGAGGGTGAATGTAATTTTTTGCATTCTGAAGCATTTTTATTTCTAAAAATTCATATCTATTTTCAAACCACCTGCTGCTCTACAAGGTTGGAAATACGCAAAGACGCAATAAGATTTTTACGATCTGGCAGTAAAAGGCGCAACGATTTTATCTTTGATAAAAATTGTCCACCTGTTAATCTTTGTAGATCTTTATTTGAGCAGAAGTTTTAAACGGTACGAAAATTCGGCTGAGTTGAATTCCTCGTATCTTTACTAATTCCCTTTTCCCGAGACTTTTCGGCTTTGCGTTTTTCACAACACATTACCATATTGCTTACATTTATGTTCTAAAAAACAAAAACCGTGAAGGCTCACGGTTTTATATTTTAATCTCTTTTTCTTACTGTTCTCTGTTCGATTCTTTTTTCAAATTTTTCACCCTGGAAAATCCGCTGGATCATAATGCCCGGAATATGAATCTGATTCGGGTCCAGTTCGCCCGGCTCTACCAACTCCTCTACTTCGACAATGGTGATCTTTCCGGCTCCGGCCATCGGATGGTTGAAGTTTCTTGCGGATCCTTTGAAAACAAGGTTTCCGGCATGGTCGCCTTTCCAGGCTTTTACAATAGCGAAATCGGCTTCATAAGCAAATTCCAGGATGTGCGGTTTTCCTTTGAAATCTTTTACTTCCTTTCCTTCCGCCACTTCAGTCCCGAAACCTGCCGGTGTGTAAAAAGCAGGAATTCCCGCCTGTGCCGCCCTGCATTTTTCCGCCAGTGTTCCCTGAGGCGTCAGTTCCACTTCCAGTTCACCGGAAAGCATCTGTCTTTCAAACTCGGCATTTTCTCCTACATAAGATGAAATCATTTTCTTGATTTGTCTTTTATGAAGCAGCAGCCCCAGTCCGAAATCATCCACTCCGGCGTTGTTTGAAATGCAGGTAAGATCTTTTACATCACTTTCTACCAAAGCATTAATTGAATTTTCAGGAATTCCGCAAAGGCCGAAACCGCCCAGCATTAATGTCATCCCGTCTTTAATCCCTTCAATGGCTTCCTTTGCATTTTTTACTCTTTTGTCTATCATGAACTATCCGATTTTTCTATTGGCTAAATTTAATACTTTTTCTCATATACGGACGAATGGGAAATCATTTCATTGGAGAAGGGCAATTTTGTGGAATCTATAGCTGAAAAATAATTTGATTAAAGGTTGGAAGAGGGATGCTGGAGGCTGGAAGTTTTTTGGTCTACATGAAAACAAAATCAGATGCATGAAACCTTTTTTAGGCTTTCGGAATATTGAAGTGATCGTTTTGTTGGAAGGTCTTATGTAAAAATGAAGCCGTATGCCCTAGCCCGGATCGCAGCGGTTACCCCACAGCGGGGTTGGAGGGTTGGCGCGTTTTAGGGGTTTGGCGTCGACGTACGTTGGAGAAGGTTGGCGCGAGGAGTATGAGCGGAGAGCCGGATTAAGCTCCTGATAAAAAGAATTTTCAGCCGACCCAACGGTATTGTCGTTCCATGCTGTGATGATTCCATAAAAAACGTGGTCTGAATTTTGGTTGTGGTATGCTACACCAATTAAATTACATTATATGGAAACGAAAGACATTTCAAGAATTGCGTTAGGCGCATTTCTGATCACCGCGGGTATCGGGCACCTTACTTTTGCAAGAAAGGCCTTCCAGGCACAGGTTCCGGAATGGGTGCCGATGGATAAAGATGATACGGTTGTTTATTCCGGCTATGCAGAGATTGCTTTAGGAACAGCGATGATTGCCACTCCGAAAAAATATCGTAAAACAATGGGACGCGTGGTGGCCGGATTTTTTGCCGCCGTCTTCCCGGGAAATATTGCCCAATATAAAAACCGCAGGGATTCCTTCGGACTGAATACCGATAATGCAAGGCTCGGCAGGCTGTTTATGCAGGCTCCCCTGATTGCATGGGCGCTGAAATCGACAGACGAAGAATAATTTATAAAGATATAAAGCGGGAGATATTAAAGTTTCCCGCTTTTTGTTTGGGTTCTGTTATTTCATTTTATGATTACCTCTCTTTATTGGAAGATATTTCACTCACTGTACTCCACTAGATTTCAAGTCTTTACAATTAATTATTTAGAAATTGCGTTTTATTTTATTTCTATTAAAATTCAGCCATTAATTTGATTTACAATTGTTTGGTTTTTGAAGATTTCGTGATAATTTGTTTGGGAAATTAAAAAAATGTTTTGTACATTTGCAACCTGTTATTCAACCTCTGACGAAGTCCGTGTAAGTTGCTTAGCATTAACATTTTATTTATTTAATAATGGATTTATTAAAGTACGTACAAGACAAGTACATTACAAAAAAAGAATTCCCTGAATTCAAAGCGGGTGATACCATCACTGTGTATTACGAAATTAAAGAAGGACAAAAAACAAGAACGCAGTTCTTCAAAGGAACCGTTATCCAATTAAGAGGTACAGGTTCTACAAAAACTTTCACCATCAGAAAAATGTCTGGTGATGTAGGTGTAGAAAGAGTATTCCCGATCAACATGCCAGCTCTTCAAAAAATTGAAGTTGACAGAAGAGGTAGAGTTAGAAGATCAAGAATCTACTACTTCAGAGACCTTAGAGGTAAAAAAGCGAGAATTAAGGACGCTGCTTACAAGAAGAAATAATTCAGACAACAATTATACGAAAAGAGACCGTTTATTTTTAAGCGGTCTCTTTTCATTTGGTAAATGTATATGGTGAATGGTGAATTTTACTTCATAAGTGAATGGTGAATTTTACTTCATAAGTGAATGGTGAATTTTTTCTTTTTAGCTAAATGTGAGCGTGAATCTATTTTATAAAATCATACAAAGCTTTCCAGAATTGATCATATACTTCAATATGCGGAAGGTGGCCGACATTTTCAATTTCTACCAACTTGGAACCTGGAATCTGCTGTTGGGTTTTCTTTCCCAATTCCTGGTATTGTCCCATTCTTGGCTGTAGTTCTTTAGGCGCACGGTCCTTTCCAATGGCTGTTCTGTCTCTTGTCCCGATAATTAATAAGGTCGGCACTTTAATATTTTTAAATTCATAACATACCGGCTGATTGTAGATCATATCTGACGTTAATGCTGCATCCCAGGAGACTTTAGGATAATCCGGATGAAGGGTCCAACCTGCGATGAGATCCAGCCACGGCTGATATTCCGCTTTCCATTTGTTATCATAATAAAATTTCATCTGATAGTTTTTATATGATTCTGCCGTATTTTTCAGTTCCGACTGATAAGCCTGGTCAATCGTCTGGTATGATGCAAAGGCTTTATAATCTTCCAATCCAATCGGATTTTCCAAAATCAATTTTTCTACTTTTTCAGGATACAGTAAGACAAATCTCGTTGCTACCATTCCTCCCATGGAATGTCCCAAAACAATGGTTTTATCAATTTTCAGATCGTCCAGGATCGCTTTCGTATTAGCCGCCAGCTGGGAGAATGAGAACTGATAGCTTTGAGGCTTTGAAGATTTTCCGAATCCGATCTGGTCGGGAATTATAACCCTAAAACCTTTTTCAGAAAGGTCTCTGGCCGTTCTTTCCCAATAGGCCCCGTTAAAATTCTTGCCGTGAAGCAACATAATCGTTTTACCGTTAGCGACCTTCGGCTTTACATCCATGTAGGCCATTTTCAGGTCATTTTTTTGAGAGGTAAATTTCAGAAAGTGTACTTCAAACGGATATGGATAGTTCGTTAGCTCTGCATCTAAAGGCTTTATCTGTGCAAACACAGGATTAAAACTTATCGATAACATGATAGCGACAAAGGTATTCTTACAATATTTCATAATTTATTTTATCAGTTAAAATTAAAAAACCGTTCCAAAGAAACGGTTTACTTGTATTAATTGCCTGTTATGACCTTTCACTCAGCCGGCTCCCCTTTCTTGGAAGGTTCATAAGAACAATCGCAAAAAGAATCAGGGCTATGCCTACCCATTGAATAAAAATTACTTTTTCTCCCAAAAGAACAAAAGCCATGGTTACTGAAACCGGAAGTTCGAGAGAGGAAACAATGCTTCCTAATCCAAGACCCGCATTCGGAAATCCGATGTTAAATAGAATAGGCGGAATAATCGTGCCGAACAATGATAAAACAAGTCCATATGTCCAGAGAATAGAATATTTAAAAGGATGGATATGTGCTGTATTTTCAGTAAAATTAAGATAGAAAGATTTTAAACTTTCAAAATGCAAAGGACCGATCTGGGCAAAAAACAGAAATCCGAACACAATAACGGAACCACCGCAAAGCATAATGATGCTTTTTCTGAAAACCGGCAGATGGGTTGCTAAGGTATTGGATGTAAACATTGTGAGGGTGTAAGAAGCGGCCGCCATCAATCCCCAGAAAATCCCTTTCCAGTCAAGATCCAGATTTTCATGAAGTAAGTTTGTTGCTAAAACCGTTCCCAATAAAACAATTAGCACCGATACGATTTTCCGGGTATTTGGTAGTTTTTTAGTAAGAATACTCTCCACGACTACACTGAACCAAACCGATTGCATCAACAATACAATCGCAATCGAAACATTGATGTACTGCACGGCGATGTAATAAAACAAACTGGTACATCCCAACGAAGTTCCTGCCAACATTAAGTTTATGATCTCTTTAGGGGTTGGCGACGGTAACACTTTTTTAGAGGTAATGGTCTGGATAAAATTTAAAATTAAAAGTCCTATCAGACCCAATATAAACTGAGATGTCGTTACTTCCGAGGTGGTATACCCTTCCTGATAAGCGAGCTTTACAAAAGTTGCCAGCATTCCGTAGATACTTGCCCCTATTCCTACAAACAAAACCCCTTTCAGTATATTTTTCTTCTGCATAATTCATTTTTTAACAGCCTGCAAAGGTACAATTTATTCTGAAATCCGGAATATTAATAAAAAAGGAACGGCGCGAGCTCTGCTCGCGCCGTTCCTGAGATTTATAATAATAGAATTATTTTCTAACGATAACTTTTGAAGCGGCATCGATACCGATTCCTTTTACTTTTACCATATATGTTCCGTTGATCAATCGGTCAGTTGAGATGGACTTCTTCGCATCAGGAGAAATTTTATCTTCCGAAGACACTAATTTTCCTGACATGTCATAAATCTCCACGCTTACTTTTCCTAAAGTATTGCTAGGGAAATTAATGAAGAATTCATTCTTAGCAGGATTCGGATAAATTGAAATGTTATTTTTAACCGTTTTCACTTCGTCCGTAGCCAATATACAATCCGACGGAACTGAGAAGTCTTCAGTCTGGTCATTGATATTTGTTTTAGAACCTGCACTTGCATTTACTCCCAACCCTCTTTTAGCAAAAGCTCTCCAGATCATACATCGGTCTGCTCCTTGTGTTGTAGCCTGATCCGCTGCCAAAATAGCATCTCTACCTTCAACAAAAGTTGGATAACATGGCTGAAGTTTCAAAGCATCTGTTACCAATTGAAGTACTCTTGAGCTTCCGTTCGTAGTATTTACAGTTACATCAGAAGCATATCCATATTTAGCAACATACTGCCAGTGAATATCCCATAGCATCGTTGCCCATACAAATCCAATGGAGTGAACATCCGGAACAATCTGCCCGTTGGAATTTGTGTATTCCATGCCGTTGGTATCTGTGTAGGTATAATCATTGATTGTAAAGTCAGGAGAATATTTTGCTGGTCTAATCCCGCCTCCACTAGTTGATTGTCCTACCGCATATGTACCGATACCTCTTGGAACGGAAGCATTGTCTCCTGGTTTATTTGTCAGCATTAGGGCAAAAAAGTCTGACCATCCTTCTCCCATTTGCTCCTTATCTGCTGAAGAACTAAGACATCCAACATTAGTTCCAGTAAGACGGGTAGAAATTCCATGGCCATATTCATGAGTTACAATACCATTATCAAAGCTACCGTCTGGAGTAATGCTAGCAGCAGGATCATTCTTTAAAGTTACATTTACTGTAGTGCTGGCCAATTGATTTTTAATATATTCTCCTTCGGTATTTGTAATTAGAACGGAAGGAATTGTAATTGTAGAATCAGTCCCAGACATTCCGCCAATAGTATCACCATTAGCCGCATTGTTATAAATAATTACAGCATTGGCACCTGCATTTTGTGCATTTTTAACTTTCACAGTAAAATTGCACGTACCCCTTTCAACTAATCCGATTTTCCCGGTCAGTGAACCTGCAGGAATAGCAGTACAACCATCTAATACAGATGACAATTGAACATTTCCGGTTACTCCCGTAGCATTTAAAGGATTCCCAAATTGAGCCGTTCCTGCCGCCGGCTGACGTGGTACAGCTGAGCTTGGTGCATTATAGAAGAATACTCTATTTACTGTACTCCACATAAACATTTGCATTCTTGGTTTAGATCCATCTGATGGTGTAGAGAAGTTTGCATTATTTGTTCCGCCACCATCCTGTGCTTCAGCCTGTACATAATCATTTCCTACACCGCCTAATCCAAAATTAGTGTTCTGAAAATTTTTGGCAGCTGGAGTAAAGCCGAACTTATAGAAAATATCGTGTACCTTATTATTTATGTAAAATAAGTTCGTAATCGATGCATCCTGATTACTGAACTGATCTGCATTAATACTGAAAGGGTAATTAAAATTTCTGGAAGCTCCAGCGTCAGGAGAATATCCAGGAGTATTTCCCGCTACTGTATCTTCATACGCATAAACATTATTCCCTCTGGTTGTAGTATATCTTGTAGTACCGTCATAATGCCATCCTTCAGGAGATGATTGAAGAATCCACGGATTACTTACTACAGATCTCGATCCGAAAGTAGGCGCTTCAATAGGTAAAGGAAAAACATTATACGAAGCATTATCAGGAGCTAAGAAATAAAACGCCGTCTGCGAAGTTTTATTAAGAGGTCCTACGAATTCATTATGTGCATGAGCATGGTCATGTGAATATGCATCATCATGGAAATTACAAGATAAATTTAAATCCTGCTTGCGTAAGATTTCTCCATTAGAAGCATCAACAAGAATATTCCAATAACTTGCTGAGCCTGGTTCAGGAACGGAAAACTCATAAGCCAGTTTCAAATTTTCAGCATCTTCAACATATACCAGTCTTTGCTTCGCAAATTTCCCGTCTGCAGGATCAGCGTCGCTAAAACCAAGAACAGGATAATTTTCAATCTGCGATTTCTGAAGATTTTGTGCAATTTTCTTTAAAGCAACAGTTTTAGTTATAGAAACAACAGAAGGTGCAGCCGATTTATAATCTTTTAAAAAAGTATCTGTATAATAGATAATTTTATTATCTCTTACAAGTATTGTCCCTCCTGCATTGTATACAGGAAGCCCATTAAATGTCTGTTGAAATTTTACAACATTTCCATTTAATGATTGTGATTCATCTACATTATCAATGATAAAGTTAGCAAGATCAGACTTCTTATATTCTTTAATCTTGTTTTGAGAAATATAATCTTTAATTAATCTCTCGTTATCTTGTCCAAAAAGAACGGAAGGAAAGATTGCAGATACTGCAAATAAAAGGGGTAAAGCTACTTTTTTCATATACACTAATAAAGCCGCTAATCTACAAATAATTAACAACAAAATAACAATTTATTTAAAATTATTTAAAGATAATTCTACTTTAACATACTACTGTCTATTTTGATGAACTTACTGTTTTATTTTTCCCTATTTTATTGGTTATGGTACCTAACAACAATGAAAAAAGCCACTCTTTTCAGAGTGGCTCATATGGTAAAATGAAGTCAGGGATTATTTACCTTCTTCCATTTTTCTTTTTAATTCTGCTAATGCGTCGATATCTCCAAGAGTTGATCTCTCTTCGTTTGAAGATGAAGAAACATTGTTAGATCTGTTGTGAGAAGATTCTCTAGAGTTTTTCTTCTCTTCATCTCTGAAGATTCCTGTGTGAGAAACTACTACTCTCTTGAATTCTTTGTTGAATTCAATTACTTTGAAATCAGCTTCTTCTCCTTTTTTGATTTTAGATCCGTCTTCCTTCTCTAATAATCTTGAAGGGCAGAAAGCTTCAACCTCAGCATCTTCGAACTGTACGGAAGCACCTTTATCGTGTACTTCTACCGCTTTACCAGCGTGGATTGTTCCTTCAGCATATTTCGCTTCGAATGCATCCCAAGGGTTGTCAGTCAATTGCTTGTGACCTAGAGATAATCTTCTAGCCTGGATATCAAGCTCAAGAACGATAACATCTAGTTTATCACCAACTGCACAGAACTCAGACGGGTGCTTGATTTTCTTAGTCCAAGAAAGATCAGAAATGTAGATTAATCCGTCGATACCTTCTTCAAGTTCTACGAATACACCAAAGTTGGTGAAGTTTCTTACAGTTCCAACATGCTTAGATCCTACCGGATACTTCGCTTCGATATTTTCCCATGGATCTTTAGATAATTGCTTGATTCCTAAAGAAATTTTTCTTTCTTCTCTGTCTAAAGTTAATACTTCAGCTTCCACTTCATCACCAACTTTTACGAAATCACCTGCAGATCTTAAGTGTGTAGACCAAGACATTTCAGAAACGTGGATCAATCCTTCTACTCCTGGAGCAATTTCTACGAATGCACCATAGTCAGCAAGAACTACTACTTTTCCTTTTACTTTATCTCCAACTTTCATGTCAGCAGAAAGCGCATCCCAAGGGTGAGCTTCCAATTGCTTCATACCTAATTGGATTCTTGTTTTCTCATCATCAAAATCAAGGATAACAACTTTTACAGTCTGTCCGTCCTCAAGGATTTCAGATGGGTGGTTCACTCTAGACCAAGAAAGGTCGGTGATGTGGATCAATCCGTCTACACCTCCTAAGTCGATGAATACCCCGTAAGAAGTAATATTCTTAACAGTACCTTCAAGAACTTGTCCTTTCTCCAACTGAGCGATGATTTCTTTTTTCTGACCTTCGATATCTGCTTCGATCAATGCTTTGTGAGATACTACTACGTTTTTGAACTCAGGGTTGATTTTCACAACTTTGAACTCCATAGTTTTTCCTACGAACTGATCGTAATCTTTAATAGGCTTAACGTCGATCTGAGAACCAGGTAAGAATGCTTCGATTCCGTGTACGTCTACGATCATACCTCCTTTCGTTCTAGACTTCACAAAACCGTTAACGATTTCACCTGTTTCGTGAAGTTCGTTTACTTTATCCCAAGCTTTAAGCGTTCTTGCCTTTCTGTGAGATAACTGTAACTGACCGGTTTTGTCTTCTCTTCTGTCTACCATTACTTCTACCTCGTCTCCTACTTTAAGACCTTGGTTGTAACGGAATTCGTTAAGAGAAATAACACCTTCAGATTTGAAGTTGATGTCTACGATAGCTTCTTTATCAGTTAATCTTACTACTTTACCAATTAGAACGTCGTTATCGTCTAAGTTGTTTAAAGATCCGTTGTAGATTTCCTCAAGATCGCTTTTCTCTTTTCTAGCATCAGCATCAAGACCGGACTCGAAAGAATCCCAGTCAAATTGTTCAGGTGCTACGTTTTGATTTAATAATAATTCTGCTGAATTTGTCTCTTTTGACATAATTCTAATAAAATTTGTATTCCTTCTCTTTCAACGGTTTGAATAAATGTGAATTGAAAAATACGGAAGTAATTAATTGTGAGTTATTTACTTTTCAAACCTTTTCGCCACAAAAGTGGGTGCAAAGATATGAAATTTTAATGAGAATACCTAAAAATTATTAACCATCAGATCATTACAAAAATTACTCTGCCAATGTTTCATCGAGAATTCTTTTAAAAAACAATTTTTACATCTTCTTTATAATTCTGCAATGTGGTATTGATATTTGCTGACCAGCCATCAATAAAAATTTTACCTTTTCTCAAAATAGCAGAGAACTCATCTTTATTTACTTTTTCCGAATTAATTATATAGTGATTATCTCCGGTTTTATAAATACAATCTTTCTTTATACACTCTACCTGATAAGTCGGGTCATCTATTCCTACCGAAAAAATCATGTTGTAGATACGGGAGAGTGAATCATCATCCTGTTCAAATTTAATGGAAACCTGCTCATTTTCCAGAATCAGTTTTGGAGCATCAATACTATCAAAGGTTTTAAAACCGACATCAGGAATTTGTTTTTCAACGCCTTGAAACAATCCGTCCTTAGAGTTCTCTTCTGCAATCTGTGTTGCAATTTTGTCACCGCCCCTTTTTAGACGCTCTACAGTAATTGAGGAAATAACAGGGGGTAGATTATTTTCCACACAAAACTGATAAGCCGGTTTTTCTTTGCTTATCGGTTCATCGATCTGACAAAGGATAAACTTTCTGTTTCCACCATCTTCAGCATTGAGTTGCATGACGGCATGGCCTGTAGTTCCGGAACCGGCGAAGAAGTCGAGGATTGTAAAATATTTATCATTAACTGATTTTATTATGTTTGAAATTAACTTTACAGGTTTGCTATATTCAAAATAATTCTCGTTAAACAATCTTTTCATTTCATTATCACTATCTTGGTTATCTCCCCAATCAAGTAATAAATCTGTTATTGATTTCTTTTTTTTCTTTTCATTATTATTTATATCTCGTCTTAATCCTTTATTTACAGTTATAAAGAGTAATCCCTCTTTTATATATTCATCAATTTTTTCTTGTGAAACAGAAAATTGGGCCTTAACTTTGATATCTTTTATAGTTTTACCATCTTTAAATTCAATATCATCCATATATTCAATTTTCATTGTCTTGATTATATAAACTCCTTTTGAAATAACTCCATTATCACCCAATTTAACAATAACGCCTTTTGAAAATATTCTTTCAGAATACGGATTTGTAAGATTTATAATTTTTTTAGTTGAGTCGGAAATTCTTTCGATAGACAACTTTTCTAAATTATTAAAGTTTTTAGAATAAACTAAAATATATTCCATAACTTTTGCTGTATGTTTAGCTAAAAATGAAGGCTGCTTTTTTCTTTTCCATTTTAAACATTCTATAAAATTCTCCTCCCCAAAAACCTCATCACAAAGCAGTTTCAGATTTGCCTGTTCATTATCATCAATACTTATAAAAATAACGCCGTCTTTGCTTAGTAAGTCTCTTGCCAGTAAAAGCCTTGGATACATAAAACTCAGCCAGCCGTTGTGTGACTTTTTGTTTTTAAAAGAAAATTCCATCCGCTCAAGCTCAATTTCACTGATATTTGCCAGACCTAGCACTTCGGCTTCTTCTCTGTCGAATTTATCAGGATATATAAAATTATCGTTGGCGGTATTATATGGCGGATCAATATAAATACATTTTATTTTATCCGTATAATAATGCTTTAAAATTTTGAGGCTGTCCAGATTATCGCCTTTTAAAACCATATTTTTTGTGGCCTCAAAGTTTTTGGAAAGTTCTTTATTAATCTTGACTTCTTTTTCTGTAGGTTGAGCATACTTAGCTCTTGCCACATTTCTCCCGACAAAATTCAATCCGTAGCCATTTACTTTTTCATCAACCAGTAAATTCAGAATTGCTTTTAATTCGTTTAGATTTAACTCATTGTCAGAAATTACACCTGGATAATTTTCTTTTAAGAAAGCAAGCAGTTTACTATCACTATTTTCAGTTTCCAGTAGCTGAAATCCTGATTTTATAAAATCGTCTTTTTGGTTCATTAGTTTAATTTTTATTATTTTAAGTAACAAAATTGTCATCCTGAACCAACGTAACTGCTGATATTCTTTTCAGAATGACAAGCATACGTTATATTTGATTTTTAATTAATGATGAAAGCTGCGTGGTATTGAGACGTTCCTTAAAAAGGATCTTAATGTTTTTATCTTTATAATGATCATTAAGAGCCAGGAAGTACTGTTTAGCAAAGCTTATTTTTGCTTTTTCACTTTCAGAAACCGTTGTCATGGTATCGTAGCCTTTGCTTTCTACCACCAGAAAAATCTTATTTCCTTCCGTACTTTTTATCGCATAACAAAAATCCGGATTATATTTTCCGAGCGGCGTATTAATTTCAAGCTTAGGTAATTTTCCGAAAATCTCAATACTTTCGATATTGGGATCCTGTTCTATGATATTAATTTCGAATTCGCTGTCAAATTCAATAACCTCCTCAAAAACCCACTTCTCCCTCAGGAAAAAGTCTTTTTCAATCTGTTTTTGAAACTTCCCAATACTTCCTTTATCAAAATACGTCCTTCCATTTTCGGTTTTAAAAACATTTGGCAAGATCTTCCCACTGATTCCTTCATATTTAATATTGGCTTTCAGCATGGATATCAAATTTTTACGGATGATTTCATTCATTTCTTTCTGAGCCTGCGCAGGATTATTATGAAGCATTTTCCGTTTAAAATCCGGGCTTAAAGCATTGAATATTTTTACTACAAAAGAAATTGGTGTTTTGGTATTGTTGGATAAAGTGCGGACCAATTCGAGATAGTTGATTTTGCTTTGGTAAGAAACAGTATCGGTAACGGTTTCGCTTATAGCATCTGTCTGATTAAGCTTTTCAATACTTAATTCAGTACGTCTTGTTTCAAGGACTATCCCGTAAATGGTTAATCTTTCAATTTCGTTTTTAATATTCTCAACCAATTGGTTTTCGGCTTCTTCACTCAAAGCATCAAGAACATAATCTGCATTTTTACTGATGCTATTCCAAAGATTCTTAAAATCCTGCAAATATCTGGCTTTAATGAAAACTTTCTTCTTTTCTTTTTTATATTCTCCTTTACTGACGAACTCTTTTGCATCAAAGGCAAAAAGATTTTCCAGAATACGTATCTGTTCTTTGGGTAACTCTTGAGACTTCAGAATGGACGAATATTCGGGTGACTTTTCGTATATTTTTTGTCCGTCTACAATTGCTTTCCGAACAATCATTTTCTGTTCCTTCAAAACATCATCTACCAAAGCAACAACCCTATCATCATCCAATCCTGATTTTTCTTTGATGATCTTAATCAATTCCACTTCTGTAAACTGCTGCTCGGAAATGAAAAACGAATTGCTCAGAATCTCATTCTGAATTGCTTCTACAAATCCCTGCTCTTTATTGGAGACTACAACATCAAGGTTATTGACCTGCCAAAATTCTTCCTGGTTGTCTTCCAGTTTCTTAATGGTATTTCTTTTCAAATCCTGATCTACACATATCCTTAAACCACGTCCGATCTGCTGCAGCCTGGAAATCTCACTTCCCTGATTGGAAAGCTTGCAAATCGTAAAAACATTCGGATTATCCCAGCCTTCCTGCAGTGCCCAGATGGAAAAAATAAAACGGGTCGGGCTATCAAACGAAAGCAGTTTCTTTTTGTCTCTTAGAATTTCGTCAACACCCGATTTTATCTTGGCATCCGAATTTCCTTTATCACCTGAAAAATAACCTTTATGAACCTGTAAATTTCCATCTTCGTCAAAATCCCTGGATAAAAAATCCTTGTATGGATCACCATCTGTCAATCTCTTATAAATTTGCTTGTATCGGCTCAAGTATTCTTCCTCAAACATGGTTTTGATTTTTGGATGATTTCCACGGAATAAAGAGACATCGCTTTTTATAAAAAACAGTGTTAAAGATTTGATACCTTTTTTAAATAATATCTCCTCCTTCTCGAAATGGATTTTGATAGTTTCCCCAATCATGGCTCTCAAAGATTCATCCGATAGCGAATAATCCACTTTTTCTACCGTATCATTCGCTAAAACAATGCTGTCTTTATTTATTCTCCTAATGATTTTTCCGTTGAAAATTCCGCCGATTCCCAAAGTTCTCTTCGCAAAAATTCCGTTTATCAGCGTATTCACGATTGCTTTCCTGTTTTCGATCCCCAATAAAGTATCCGTATTTTCTACCACGTCCTGCGTATACACTACGATTTTCTTTACCAGATTCTGACGGAAAGAGGAAATACTGTCTAAAACATAAGCCACGTTGGAAAGAGGA
This sequence comes from Chryseobacterium sp. SORGH_AS_0447, assembly GCF_030818695.1. NCBI lineage: Bacteria > Pseudomonadati > Bacteroidota > Flavobacteriia > Flavobacteriales > Weeksellaceae > Chryseobacterium > Chryseobacterium sp. SORGH_AS_0447. The sequence continues at coordinate 3,447,665 of NZ_JAUTAR010000001.1, forward strand.
AGGCTTTCTTTCTTTTTAGGAAATGTGGCGCCAAAACGCAAGCAATAATTACCGAAACCTTCAAAGTATTTTTTAAAAGCATCCCCCTCAAAACGGTGCGGTTCATCCATAATTACAATAGGATGTAATCGTTTCAGGCATTCCAGATAAGATGTTGGAGGCTCCTGATTTTCTTCGAAAAGGCTGGGGGCATATATTTCACTTTCCAAAGGGCGATTGAGAATATTTTCCCTACTGTTGAATGAACTGGGAGTCATGATCAGAGCAGACAAATGAGAAGTCCCGATAAAGCGTTTTACTGCAGAAATATTTCCTCCTTCATACACGAAAGTTTCGATCTCTTTCTCACGTTCATTGGCATAATGGGCTTTGAAGTATTCTCTGGTGTCTTCCAGATTGGTTTTAGTTCCTTCCCTGATAGGAACAGTGGGAATCAGAATAATAAACTTCTTATAACCGAAGTTCCTGTTAAGTTCAAATATAGTTTTGATGAAAGTGAAGGTTTTACCGGTACCGGTTTCCATCATCACATCTATATTTCTGTTATCCCGTATAGGAAAGGGATAATTTTGTTTTTTATGATGAGATTTCATTACATTTTCTAAAGATTGGTTTTGATTCAAATCTTCAAAAATGCTGATTATATTGGCAATACAATCTTCCTGGTACGATTGTATTTCATATTGGAATTGTGTTTTCATAGCTGTTCTTTGTAAAAACAGCGAAGGCGAATCTCCCAGTACTTTCATCAGAGGTCCTTGCAAAACCTATAGAACAAAGAAAAGAGAACGCCTACGCTATACCGTAGGCATTTCTACTTTATTTCCCTGTTCTATTTAGAAAAAATTGCAAGATTTCTGATGTGGGAATTACAAAGTGAAATACTAATATTTTATTTGGTTACTGATTATTAATTTTTATTAAATAAATTTTTATAACCCAAATATAGCAACTAAAATTGAATTCTTATACCTTTGCCCCATGGAATTAGAATCAATTTATCAAAAACTGCAGATTCAGGACATGAATCAGATGCAGAAATCTACTTATAAAACGACGGAAAATAATCAGGATGTCGTGCTGCTTTCTCCCACAGGTTCAGGGAAAACGCTGGCATTTCTATTTCCTGTTCTCAGAAATCTGAAGAAGAATACGCCCGGAATTCAGACTTTGATCTTAATTCCTTCAAGAGAATTGGGATTACAGATCGAGCAGGTTTTCAAATCGATGGGAACCGATTTTAAAGTTTCGGTCTGCTACGGCGGTCACAATAAAAAGATTGAAGTGAATAATTTGATTCAGGCTCCGGCAGTTTTAATCGGAACTCCCGGAAGAATTGTCTACCATATAAGAAATAATAATTTCGATCCTTCAACGATTAAGACATTGGTATTGGATGAATTCGACAAGGCGCTCGAACTGGGTTTTCATAAAGATATGGAATTTATTTCCCATTCTTTAAAAAATGTTTCACAGAGAATCCTGACTTCCGCAACAGCAATGGATGAAATTCCTGAGTTTACAGGTCTGAAAAATGAAAAAGTGGTTGATTTTTTAAAGTTGGCCGAAGCAAGACCTGATATTCAGTTAAAAAAAGTAATGACGATTTCCGAAGAAAAATTAGATACGCTGTTTAATCTGATCTGTAAGATCGGCAACAAAAGAACATTGATTTTTTGTAATCACAGAGAAGCGGTTGACCGTATTTCTGAACTTCTGCGTGAAAAAGGAATCGACAGAGAAACTTTCCACGGCGGAATGGAGCAGGACGAAAGAGAACGTGCTTTGCTGAAATTTAAAAATGATTCGTCAAGGATTTTAATTACCACCGATCTGGCCTCAAGAGGACTGGACGTTCCTGAGGTTGAATCGATTGTACATTATCAATTGCCGTATAAGGAAGATGCTTTTATTCATCGGAACGGCCGTACTGCGAGGATGAATGCCAAAGGTTTTGCCTATCTGATCATGACTGCGGAAGAAAATTTCCCTTTCATTAAAAATGATACGCCGGAGGAAACTGTTGCAGGATTTACGAAAGTTCCGGAAAAACCGTATTTCCAGACCGTTTACATCAGTGCCGGGAAAAAAGACAAGGTGAATAAGGTGGATATTGTAGGCTATTTAATGAAAAAAGGTGAACTTCAAAAAGAAGAACTTGGTTTGATCGAAGTAAAAGATACCACTTCCTATGTTGCTGTTTCCAGGATTAAAGTCAATGCCCTGTTGAAAAAGCTTGCCAACGAAAAGCTGAAAGGCAAAAAAGTGAAAATGGAAGTAGCTTACTAATAACTTCATATACAGATACTGTGCATGTATTCCGAAAGAGATACATCTATAAAATAAACAAAGAAGCAGGCTCGTGAGCCTGCTTCTTTGTTTATTTTTACGGACAAGGTAAATTCCATTTTCTTAGTGGGTACCTTTCACTTTTGTCGGTAAGATATAGACAGATTTACTTGCCGTAATAAACAATACATCATTGTCTTTTCCTCCGAAAGTTACATTACCCGTCCAATCCTCGTCAATAGGAATATGATGGATCTTCTTCCCTTCCTTATTGAAAACGTGAACACCTTCACCCGTAAGATATACGTTTCCGTGCTTGTCTATCGTCATACCGTCCGATCCCATTTCGCAGAACAGCTTTTTTTCCGACAGTTTTCCTTCTCCTAAAATTTCATAAACATAGGTTTTCCCGGCATCGATATCGGAAACATACAGCTTGTTGAATTTATGGCTTCCGATAATTCCGTTGGGTTGGGTAAAAGTTTCGATTTTGGTTACATTTCCTTCTTTGCTTCTGTAATAAAGGCTCTTATGAGGGGTTTCGTGTTTGAAATCTACCCAGTAATCCCTTTCATACAAAGGATCGGTAAAATACATTCCCCCGAATTTATCATTCCAAACATCATTCGGGCCGTTCAGCCTTTTGCCTTCGAAATGGGTAAGCATCACTTCCACTTTTTTATCTTTGGAAATTTTCCAGATTTCTCCTTTATGATCGGAGCAGGTAATCAGGTTGCCATCCTTATCGAAGTGTGTTCCGTTGGCCCTTCCCGTCTTATCCATGAACTCAATAACCTTATTGATTTTCCAGTCCCAATAATAAATTTTATCATTCGGCTGATCGGTAAAATAGACATTCCCTTCTTTATCCGAAGCAGGCCCTTCCGTAAACTTAAACTGGTCCGAAATTTTTTCCGGCTTTTTATCCTCATAAAACATATTACTTGTATTTACTGATTTGCAGTTCAGTAATACTAAAACCAAACCAATAGAGCCGGCTTTCAAGACATTTTTCATACCACGTTATTTTTAAAGGGTACAATTTACGACATGCCGGAAGAGATTCAAAGTTTATTTTCTCTGTTTGATCAATTAAAATAGCCAAGCATCAATGTCCGAATTGTCCTATTTCAGAAGTAGATCCTATTAGTACCAGGTTTATTTAATTCAGAGCTTTGCAGAGAAAAAAATTATAGAAATATTTTCAGCTTTAAAATAGTAAAATGAGAATTTATTTATCTCCATGTAAGCTCTCATAAAAATTTCCAAATACATTCTAAGACGATGAATATACCATCCAGCAATTTTCAGGCTCCGGAAACTCCATATGAAGATTTCAGAAATTCGGTAGGAACCATGGAAAAAACGGGGGAACGAAAATGGGTCTATCCCCGAAAGCCTAAAGGAAAATACACCAATTACAGAAATTACGTCAGCTACTTCCTGCTTGCCTTATTTTTCGGACTTCCTTTTGTGAAGATCAACGGCAATCCTTTTTTACTGTTTAATGTTATTGACCGGAAATTTTTCATTTTCGGACAGCCTTTTTATCTGCAGGACTTTTTCATTTTGGCTTTGGGAGCTGTTACTTCAGTTATTTTTGTCATGCTTTTTACCGTGGTTTTTGGAAGAATTTTCTGCGGTTGGCTGTGTCCGCAAACCATCTTTATGGAAAGTGTCTTCAGAAAAATAGAATACCTGATCGAAGGTGACCGCAATAAGCAGATGAAGCTGGACCGTCAGGAATGGAACTCAGAAAAAATCCGAAAGAGAGTCATCAAATGGTCAGTATTCGCCCTTATGTCAGTGATCATTACCAATTTCATGTTCATGTACATCGTCGGCTATGAAGAGGTTTTTACAATAATTATGGAAGGACTGGCCGACCATTCTTTGAAATTTTTAGGAATGATCGGTTTTGCAGCGACGTTTTACTTTGTGTTTGCCTGGCTCCGTGAACAGGTTTGCACACTGGTATGTCCCTATGGAAGGCTTCAGGGGGTTTTGATCGACAAGCAGACCATCAATGTCTATTATGATTTCAAAAGAGGCGAAGGACGTTCGAAATGGAGAAATAATGAAGACCGTAAGGCGCTGAGTAAAGGCGATTGCATCGATTGCCAGCAATGTGTGGTGGTTTGTCCTACAGGAATCGACATCAGGAACGGCCAGCAGCTGGAATGTGTCAACTGCACGGCCTGTATCGACGCCTGCGATGAGGTGATGGAAAAAGTCGGTCTTCCGAAAGGATTGATCCGCTATGCCACAGAAGCTGAGATTGAAAACCGGGAACCCTTCAGATTTACTCCAAGAATGAAGGCGACAACCGTTATTTTAACTCTGCTGATCGGATTTTTGGGGTTTCTGATGTATGACCGGGGTTCAATGGAAGCTAAATTTATTAAACCTGCAGGATCGACATTTTTCATAAAAGACGGAAAAATAACGAATACTTTCATATACACCCTTTTAAACAAATCCAACGAACAGAAAACATTGACTATAAAAGTAATTGCGCCCCAAAATGCAGAAATTGATTTCTTCGGCCCAGACAAAATTATTCTGAAAGGCAATCAGATCCTGAGAGGCAACATCAATATTACGTTTCCTGAAAAAGAAATCAAGTTTTCAAAACAGAATATGACGATCAGGGTTTTTGATGAAAAAGGAAATATGACGGATTCATTCGATACTATTTTTGAAGGGCCTTTCCAGCTATCCTTTTAAAGTTAGGATTTATACATTTTAATAAATTGCGTCGGCGTCATTCCGGAAGTTTTCCGGAATACCCTTACAAAATAGGAATATTCTTCGTAGCCTAACCTGAAAGCAATGTCCACCAGGCTTTCATCCAGATACATCAGCATTCTTTTGGCTTCCAGAACTACCCTTTCCGTAATAATTTCGGTAGCGGTTTTCTGAACGACGGTCTGGGTAATCCGGTTGAGATGCTTGGGAGAAATATTCAGCAGCGCAGCGTAAAAAGCAATCGACTTCTCTTTTGTGAAATGCGCTTCCACCAGCCTTTCAAATTCCTGGTAATGTTTAAAATAAGAAAGACTTGCTGATGCTGCAGAATGATTGGAATCCCTGGAAAATAACCTTGCCGACTGAATAAAAATCTGCGACATCAGAGAAAGCATCATTCCATCTTTCATGATCTCCTGAGATTGATATTCCTTTTGCAGGGCGGTCATCAAGGCAACGGAATTGTTTAGTTCAGAAATATCCAACTGTAATTTTCTGGGAAAATTAACGGATCCGAAAAACGGGAAATTCCTTAATTTCTGATTGACATAATGCATTTCATAAAAGTCCTGCGAACAAAAGAAAATATAGCCTTCAATATCATCCGAAAGTTCCCAGCTGTGAACCTGCCCAGGAGACATGAAAAACAGGCTTCCTGCCGAAACTTCATAGGTATGAAAATCGATCTCATGCACTCCGCTTCCCCCGGTAAAAAGAATGGTGGCATAAAAGTCGTGGCGGTGCGCTTTTTCGATATGCCGATGGCTTGTGGCCAGATGATTCTGCATCGTATTGAAATAAAAATCCGAAGTATTTTTATCCTGCTGAAAAAGATCGATATGAAGGACAGAAATAGAATTCATCAGCCTTTATTTTAAATCAAAATTAATGAAAACAAAACTATTTCTACAGGAATTAAAAATGACTTTCATCTGGGACGAACAAAGTAAAACCGACTTTTAGCCTTTGTATTTTTGATGAAATTTAAAAAATATTTATCTTTGAAAATTACGATTCCAGAAATGAAGATAAACTTACCCGATAAACTGTATTATTCCATAGGAGAAGTCGCAAAAGCTTTTGATGTAAACACTTCACTGATACGGTATTGGGAACAGGAATTTCCGATCATCAAGCCAAAAAAGAATAAAAAAGGCAACCGGTACTTCACTCCTGAAGACATCAAAAATCTCCAAATCATCTACCATCTCGTAAAAGAAAAAGGCTACACCCTCGATGGTGCCAAGATTGCGTTAACGACCAACAGCAAAATCTCCGAGACCATTACCCTGATCGATAGGCTGGAATTTGTAAAGGCTGAATTGCTGAAACTGAAGGAATCACTGACGGAGAAAGATGAAGAATAGTTAAAATAATTCACTTCTATTCGAATTTAAATTTATTTTTTAAAGCTGAAATAAAAACTTCTATCATAAAATAATCCAATTGCAACTTCCTCATTGCGAATGCTTAATAAAATAATTAAGTTTACAATGATGAAAAAAAGCTATTACCAAAAGTTGGCTGGCATGGGAATATTGCTGGCTATTTTATTTACCTTTCAGGAGTATACCAGTAAGGAAAAAGAAGATTTTTCTGATGTTAAATTCATAACAAAATCTGCCGTTCCCCTGCACCTTACTGAATTTGATCCGAATGATCTTGATCAGAAGCAATGGCAGCATTTAGGATTTACCGAAAAGCAGGTTGCCACCATCCTCAATTACAAAAAAGTCGTCGGCGGAAAGTTCGTCTCGAAAGAACAGCTGAAAAAATGCTTCGCCATTTCCGAAGATCGGTTTTCAACGATTAAGAATTACATTCTTTTACCTGAAACCAGCAGAGAAGCAAAATCCGGGAATTTCAACCAGATTGAAAAGAAGGCGATTACCATTTCCGGAAGTTTCAATCCCGATGCTTATACTGCTGAAGACTGGCAAAAGATGGGCTTCTCTGAAAAACAGGCACAAGCCATTTTGAAATACAAAAGTTACCTGGGCGGAAGCTTTACCAGCAAAGAAAAGTTCAGGGAATGTTTCATCATCAGCGAAGAAAATTTTAAAAAGATCAGTCCTTACCTGCTTCTGCCGGAAAAAACACCGGCTAACTTTAATCAGTATGCTAAAAATACAAAACCGGAAAAAAGCAGAATTAAATATTATGCTTTCGATCCGAATACAATGGACCTGGAAGGCTGGAAATCTTTGGGCTTTTCCGACAGGCAGGCACAAACCATTATCAATTACCGCGACCGGAATTTAAAAGGTAGTTTTAAAAGTCTGGAAGAGATACAGCGGTGTTTTGTTATTTCCCCGGAAAAGTTTGTGGAAATGAAACCGTTCATTCGACTAAATACAACGTTTGCCAAAACTTCAAACCAGAACCAGGAACTGAATCAGCAGGAAAAAACGGACTTTTCAAACGTAGATCTTAATTCAATTACTTTCAGACAGCTTATCGAATTCGGGTTTGATGAAAGGGCGGCCGGATCAATGATCGGTTTCCGGAAAAAATTAGGTGGTTTTGTGAACAAAGAACAAATCCTGACCACTTATAATATTGACAAAGAACTTACACAAAAATTGCTTTCCACCGCGCCTCTGAATACGTCAAACGTACAGAAATATACACTGCTCGATGCTCCTGAAGAATGGTTGAAGAGCCATCCTTATTTTAAATATTCTGCCGACAAGATTATCTTTTACCGACTGAGTGAAAAGGATGAACGGAAAATCTGGAAATTATTGAAGGTAAAGCCGGAGTATGAAGCCCGGATGAGATGGTATCTAAAATGATACAACATAAATATATGGAGATGCCCCGATAGCGGAGCATCTCAATTTTATTTTAATCGAAGGTCTTGCTGGAGCCTTCTACAAGTTTCTGTAAGGTGGAAAGCTCTTCCTCTGTGAGGTTCCTCCATTTTCCAATAGGAAGATCGAGTTTTACATTCAGCACCCTTATTCTTTTCAGTTTTTTTACTTCATAGCCGAGGTATTCGCACATTCTGCGGATCTGGCGGTTTAAACCTTGCGTCAATACGATTCTGAAGTTCATTTCATCGATTTTCTCTACTTCACATTTTTTGGTGACGGTATCTAATATCGGCACTCCGTTCCGCATTTTGTCCAGGAATTTCGGTGTAATGGGCTTGTCTACCCTTACGATATATTCTTTTCCATGGTTATTCCGTGATCTAAGGATTTTATTCACAATATCACCGTCACTGGTTAGGAGAATCAGTCCCTCGCTTGGCTTATCCAGCCTTCCGATCGGGAAAATTCTTTTAGGGTGGTTGATGTAATCGATGATGTTATTCTGTTCACGTTTCGTATCCGTTGTACAGACGATTCCCACCGGTTTATTAAAAGCAATATACACATGATCTTCTTCCGGCTCGCGGATCGGCTTTCCGTCGACTTCAATTACATCCTCATCGGAAACCTTGGTTCCCATTTCCGGAATCGTACCGTTGATCGTTATTCTCCCCTCTTCCAACAGCTTGTCTGCCGCTCTTCTGGAACAATAGCCGACTTCCGATAAATATTTATTAATCCTTGTTTTTTCCATTAATCTTCTCCGTAACCGGTATAATTTTTATTGCTGAAAACAGTAATTCCATAGCTTAAGCCGATAAAGAAAGGATTGGAATATCCCGTCTTATGAGATTCAAGAACAATCCCTCCTTCCTGGCTCAGTCTTTTTGAATACGATACCTGCATCCCGATCCTGCCACCCCAAAGTTCGGAATCAGAAACTACGCTGTGATTAAGCTGCTTTCCGTAATTCAGTTCAATAAAAAACGGATGGTCGCCGGGACTGAAAATAAACTTCGGCTGAATCATCAGATAGACAAGGTGGTAGTTGTTTTCTATAAAACTATATCGGAACCCGCTTCCGAGGGCAAAGTTAGGTAAAAAATGGTAACCTCCGATTGCGGTAATTCCGTAGGTTAGTTTACGGGTAGCCTCCGGCTGGATATACTGTGTATTATTGGGAATTTGTCTCTCCTTAGCCACCTTAAGGCCTATGTGTAGAGACGGATTAAAATAAAATCCCATTGTGGGTTTTGAAGCAGCAATTTCTTGGGAAAAAGCAGAGGAGAATGATGCTAAAGCACATAATAAAAGCAGATTTTTTTTCATGGTATATTAAATTTGAAATCATTGTCTAAGAAATCAGATGTAGCATTTTCAATGGTGTACTCGCCAATTTTTGTTCTCCTCAATTGGGTAAGATAAGCACCAACTCCTAACTCCTGTCCGATATCATGCGCCAAACTCCGGATATACGTCCCTTTGGAACAGCCTACTGTAAAGCTTACCAATGGAAAATTAATCTTAACATCCTCAATATAGAGAATGGTTGTTTTCCGGGATTTCATTTCCACCTCCGTACCTGCTCTTGCCAAGTCATACGCTCTTTTCCCATCGATTTTGATCGCCGAAAATACAGGTGGGGTCTGATCGATTTCACCAATAAATTTTTCTAAAGCGGCTTTAATATGCTCTTCGGTAATATGGGAAATATCCTGATGAAGAATTTCCGGCTTTTCCGTATCGTAAGATTCAGTCTGTACACCGATTTTTATCTCCGTCCAATACTCTTTCGGAGCATCCTGAATCTCAGGAATTTTTTTGGTGAATTTCCCGCAGCATACGATCAGAAGACCGGTTGCCCGGGGATCCAAGGTTCCGGCATGGCCGATCTTGAATTTTTTAGGAAGGTTAAACTCTCTTTTGAGCTTGTATTTCATTTTATTGACCGCCTGAAAAGACGTCCAGTCCAAAGGTTTGTCGAGTAGGAAAATATGTCCTGATTGTAAGTCTTCAGCTATCATTTATATATGAGTAATGAGTGATAGGTAATGAGTAATCGAAATTTATTTAAAGAAATAAAAATAAATCAGCAAAGCTACCCCTACAAAAATTCGGTACCATCCCCAGGGTTTAAACCCGTATTTATTTAAAAAACCGATAAAGGCTTTGATTGCAATAAGTGCTACAATAAACGCAGCTATATTTCCGACAATGAAAACGGTAATATGTTCCTGAGATTCCATGATCATTTCGTAACCTTTCTGCGGATTCGGGGTTTCTTTACCCCATGTTTTTACAAATACGGAATACACTGTTACAGCAAGCATCGTAGGCACAGCCAGGAAGAATGAAAACTCCGCCGCTGCTTTTCTTGTCAGGCCCTGCGTCATTCCGCCGATAATGGAGGCCGCACTCCGGCTGGTTCCCGGCATCATCGCAAGACACTGCCAGAACCCGATGGTGACTGCCTTTTTTATGGTAATTCCTTTTTCGTCATCTATTTTTGGATTTTTAAACCATTGGTCGGCGAACAGCAAAACAACTCCGCCCAGCACCAGTACCGAAGAAATGGCGATCTGATTTCCTAAAACCGCTTCAATTTTGTCGTCAAACAAATATCCCAGCACCAACGCCGGAATAACTGCAAAAGCGAGTTTAAAATAAAACTGCAGGTTGTTCAGATCAAAAAATTTCTTCCAGTAAGCAACCACTACCGATAGGATCGCTCCAAACTGAATGGAAACCTGAAACATTTTTAAGAATTCGGTTTCTTCCAGACCCATTAAATTGGCGGTAAAACCCATATGGGCCGTTGAAGAGATCGGAAGATATTCCGTTAGGCCTTCTACAATAGCAATGATGATTGCTTTGATTAAATCCATAATATATTTAAAATTAAAAGATTAAGAAATTAAGAGATCCAGACCCTACGTTCTAAATTTCTCAATTCCTTAATCTCTGCAATAAAAGTTTATTTCTATTTTCTTTTCAGAATCGCGTAGACTTCGATCACAAAACCGATTACCACAAACAACGGGGCAATACGGATCCTGCGGATGGAAAAAATCCCTTCATTCCAGGAATCAGGGTTATACTTTCCGTCTACGGTGTTGGCATCAGGTCCCATCATCAGAAGGAAACCCACTACGATAAATGCGAAGCCGATCAGCATCCATTTAAAGTTCTGCTTCCCGAAATAGAACGTGTTTTCCTGTGGGGCTTCGGCTGTTTCTTTACCGAAGCTGTCGGCGGAAAATTTATTTGTTTTTTTGCTCATTGTTAAGAGTAATATAAGTCGTCAACGTTTGATCTTAAGAATCTCCAGGTAGCCACCACCGTACTTAAAACCGTGATGAAAATCCCCACGCCCAATACCAGCAGTACCAGCCAGAAATATTGGTTGTTGTCCTGTACGAAAGCAGATCCGATCTGGCTCGTAAAGTAATACCACACTCCAAAAAGTGCCAGAAGCCCAATTACGGAGCCGATAGCTCCCAATACAACCGCTTCGATAATGAAAGGCTTCAGAATAAATCTTCTTTTTGCCCCTACCAGCTGCATAGTTTTAATGATAAATCTTTTAGAGAATATTTTCAGACGGATGGAATTGTTAATTAATACCACCGCAAGAATTAAAAACAGAATGGAAAATCCCAATATCCATTTAAGAATCCGGCTGAGGTTGTTGTAAACATCCACCATCAGCGTACTGTCGTTCTTCACATCGATAATTCCCGGAACGGCTTTAATCGCCTTAATTGCCTGATCAATCTTTGTAGGATCTACATATTCCGGTTTTAAGGCAATTTCTACAGATGAGGGAAAAATGTTTTCTTCAAAAAGTGCATCCGCATCGATTCCCATTGCTTTTTTCGCTTCCTGGGAAGCCATTTCCCTTGTAATATAAGTGGCTTTTTTCACGGGTGCCAGTGTCTGAATTTCTTTGAAAACTTCGGCTTCCATTTTCGCAATCTTAGCAGAATCCTTTGCCTCATAGTTTTCATCAAAGTAAGCATTTACCACCAGCTGTTCTTTGATGTAATCGGAATATTTCTGGGCATTGATCAGAATAAGTCCCATTAATCCCAACAAAAATAACACTAAGGCAATACTTATTACTACTGTAATATTGCTAGACCTAAGCCTTTTCTTATTAAACTCATCTACAGATTTAGCCATTAATATTAAAATTTTTGGCTAAAATAGAAAAAATCTTCCGAAATTTGGGAACGAAAAGAGAAAATCACTGTTAATAAAATCATAAAAAACATTGAGTGTAAAAGCAAAAAAGCATCTTGGTCAGCACTTTCTGACGGATGAAAACATCGCAAGGAAAATCGTGGACGGTCTCAGTTTTGAAGGCTACCGGAGCGTAATGGAAGTAGGTCCGGGGATGGGTGTCCTTACGAAATACCTGCTGGAAAAAGACCAGCATATTTATCTTGCAGAAATCGATAAAGAATCCATAGAATACCTGAAAGACAATTACCCTAAAGTAACGGAAGAGACTTTTGTCGGGGATTTTCTGAAACAGGATTTTCAGTTTACGGATGGCGAGCAGATCGCAATTATCGGGAATTTCCCATACAATATTTCTTCACAAATTCTGTTCCAGATCATCGATCATTATGAATTGATCCCTGAAATGGTAGGGATGTTCCAGAAAGAAGTTGCTGAAAGAACGGCTGCTGTTCCGAGAACCAAAGATTACGGGATTCTTTCTGTTTTAATACAGGCGTATTATGACACCGCCTATCTGTTTACGGTTCACGAAAACGTCTTCAATCCGCCTCCAAAAGTAAAATCGGGAGTGATCCGGATCACGAGAAATCCGAAGGAAGGGCTTGCCGGAAATGAGGTCCTTTTCAAAAAGATCGTAAAGGCCGGTTTTAACCAAAGAAGAAAAAAACTTTCCAACGCCCTGAAAATTCTTAGCATTCCTGAAGCCCTGAAAACGCATGAATTTATGGATAAAAGGGCCGAGGAGCTCAGTGTAACGGACTTTATTGCCTTTACCCAGCTGTGGAAAGAAAACCAATAAGAATTTGATAATCAATAAAAAAACAAAGCCCTTCAGTTTCCTGAAGGGCTTTTGCATTGCATTATCGATTGATTTGATTATTTATTCTCTGTTTTTCAGAAGGATCCATCCCGAATGGTCCATATTCGCCTTAGATTTCGGATACTGGAAATTAAATTTATACCAGTACGTTGCCGTAGGCAATCTTTTTCCACCTAGCGTTCCGTCCCAAACCGGTGCCTGTTTCGAGAACCTGAATATTTCAGAACCATAACGGTCGTAAACAGATCCTGTAAAATTATTGAATGATCCAAGAGCCGAAAGATCCAGTGTATCGTTAACCCCATCCTGATTCGGCGTGATGATATTGGCAATGTTGAATGTAAAGAATTCCAACGCTCCTACACAATGCGTTCCTACGGTTCTTACCTGAATATTATAGTTGGCATTATTGATAAGACCAGTAAACACATTCGATGCCTGCCAGGTAATCCCGCCATCAACTGAATATTCTGCTGTCTGAGGGATATTGTTTATCATCGGCACTTCTGCCGTAATCGTCAGGGTATTGTTGCTGTACTGAAGATTTGTTACGTAAGGAGAGGCTGCAGCCATTACCTTAGCTGTGAAAGTTCTTTCGCAGAATCCGTTATTGATCTTCACCGAGTAAATTCCCCATTGGTCTACATCGATGGTTCTGGTAACGGCACCTGTACTCCACAGATAAGTATAATTCGGACCAGCTCCGGCATCAAGGGTTACCCGGTCTCCTGCACATATTTCTACATCACGTAAAGAAGAAACAATTTCCGGTACTACCTCAACGGTAATTTTAGCAGGAAGCAAAGATTTACAGCCTTTCGCTCCGATCGCGTATACCTGGAAGGTAGTCGTGTTATAGACGGTTGCCGACTGGGTGTTTCCTGTTCCTGAAAAGTTCGCCCATTGATATGTTACTCCGCCGGTCGCTGTAAGGTTTACCGTTGTCCCCGGACACACCTTAATAGCTGATGCCACAAGGCTTGCCGTAGGGGTAGTTTCTTTTAGCAGTTTTAATTCCACCATTTTACTACAGAATCCTCCGTTTGAAACCACTACATACAGGGTTTGACCATCAGTTCCATTATAGTGCAGAATATCGGTAATATAATTATTATTCGGAACGAGCGCGTCAGCCTGGTTCACGTAAAAACGGAATACTGCTCCGGGAGTTGTGCTTATGGATGGCATGGCATCCGTTAAATCGAACCAGGTTACATCCGGTGTCGCACATAGCAATAAAGTAGCATTAGCTGCTGCCGGAGTTGTGCCTCCGTTGATCTTAATGTTTGCTTTTCCCGGACAAGGACTCCCAGGGAAAGTTACCTGGATTTCGTAGTTCCCCGGCTGTGTTGCCGTAATGGTAGGTGAGGTTGCTCCCGGGATCGCTACTCCATTAAAGTACCATTGGTAATTCATATTCGGATCACTTACAGAAGCCGTAATTACCTGTGGAGTATTGTCACAGACATTAATTTCTTCCGGCAGTGTATCCCCAGAAGGATCAAGTAACTCCACACCGATGTTAAAAGATCCACCGTCTAAAAATACTGAAGAATCGTAACTGCTGTCAATAGCATCTGCCAAAACCATTTTGAAATGATAGGCCTGTCCTGGAACTACCGTTGCCGTTGCCTGCAAAGGAACTGTTCTTCCGTTAAAATTCGTTTCGATATTGGTCGTATTATAACCTCCAAAAAATGTAACATTTGGCGCGCCACATCCCATATTTGTTCCCGTAAAACTGTTTTGCGGGTGAATATTGGTTACGCTTACCGGTCCGGTTCCCGGAGCAGGCAATACAGCCATGTTGACATACGGTCCGCCAGCTACAGGTTTTAATAATAAAGCAAACGCATCTGAGAAACTACAAGGAAAACTTCCTGTATATTCTTCAGATGCAAAAAGATAATTGAATTTTACCTGGCTTGAAGTCGGAACAAAGTCAAATTCTAAAACAACCGCGTCATTAAGGGTTACAGACGGGTTTGTAGCCGCTACAAGATCAGGATCGCTACCTGTAGGCAAATCATCCCCTAAAGTAGAGCTTATATAAGCATTACCTGCTTTTTGGGCATATCCGGTGGATAATACGATTCCGTCTTTAAAAGGAAAACTGGTTGTTCCCCTGTTAAAATATCCCCAGGATCTATTCGTATTGGTTGCAGGCAGGTTTGGACTTACCTGGACATTAGATACATTAGGGGTAACACATGAATTTGTTCCTGAAGAAATCAAGACATCCTTTACCAGCTGCAGTGGCGTATATGCTGACGCAGGATAGGTTGGGACATTTACATCAATAAAAGCACCTGCCTTCATCGTCAAAGCAGAAGCCTTTTCTTGCTGAGGCTTTCTGTTTAAAGTTTTTTGCGAATATAGTAAACCCGATGAGGAAGCTAAAAAGGAAAACAGTAGGAGATATCTCTTCATAATATTTTTGTTTTAACAAATTTAATTTTTTTTTACAAAAATCATATATATAATATCATTTTTTATGAAGAAGTAATAAAAAAACCTCTCAAAATGAGAGGTTGTAATTTATATATCTTTTAATTTCTGTTTTTCAGCAAAATCCATCCACTGCGAAGCTCCAGTTTTTTACTTGCCGGGTTTTCCCACTGTACGCGATACCAATACGTTGCTGTAGGAAGGACAAGGTTTCCTCGCAGCATTCCATTCCAGACGGTATTGCTTTTACCGGCCTTAAACACTTCCTGTCCGTACCTGTCGAAAATAGAAGCGGCAAAATTATTATAATTGCTTATTCCGGTAAAGTCTACGGTATCGTTTTTACCATCCGAATTCGGAGTCACAGCATTCGTTACTATAAAAGTAAAGAATGAAAGAGAGGTGTAACATTTAGCGTCTTTTACCCTTACGAGCAAGGTATAATTCGTATTGTCCAGTACATTATAAAAAACATTGGACGCCTGCCAGTTGACTCCTCCATTAATGGAGTATTCCAGCGTTCCGTTGGTAGGATTTGTTGCTGTTAAGGTAAGTACATTCTTTTCATAGGTAACATTGGTAAACTGCGGCAATGACGGATTGATCAGCTGAGCCGAGAATACTTTGGAACAAGTTCCGTTGCTGATGGTTACCGAATATGTTCCCGGGGCAGTTACGGAAATCGTCTGTGTAGTTGCTCCCGTATTCCATAAATAGGTATAATTCGGTCCAGAACCTGCGTCTAAGACCGCGCTGTCTCCTGCACATGCATAAACGTCCTGTAAGCCGGAAACGATAGCCGGTACAACTTCTATGGTGATGGACGTTGGTGTAGCCACTTTACAGCCGTTTCCTCCTAAAGCATAAACAGAATATGTTGTTGTAGCTGTCGGGGAAACAATCTGCGTACTTCCGTTACCCGGCAATCCTACCCATTCATAAGTTACGCCGCCGGTCGCCGTTAAGGTAACCGATTCGCCTGCACAAATTTTGGATTTTGAAGCAGCAAGCACAGCTACTGGAGGACCTACAGTTACTGTAACCGTTGCTGGGTTTGTCGAAA
Source organism: Chryseobacterium sp. SORGH_AS_0447 (assembly GCF_030818695.1). NCBI lineage: Bacteria > Pseudomonadati > Bacteroidota > Flavobacteriia > Flavobacteriales > Weeksellaceae > Chryseobacterium > Chryseobacterium sp. SORGH_AS_0447. The sequence continues at coordinate 3,464,094 of NZ_JAUTAR010000001.1, forward strand.
CGCAACCGTTAGCTCCTACAGCAAATACAGAATAAGTCGTTGTATTCGTTGGAGAAACAACCTGCGTATTTCCATTTCCGGAAAGACCACCACCCCAGTTATAAGTTACCCCTCCTGAAGCTGTTAAAGTAACCGATTCTCCCGGACAGATCTGTGCAGCGGTAGAGGTTAAAGCCGCTACCGGAGCGGTTGTATTTTGTGTTACCGTTCCATTAGCCGTATAGCTGCAATTCAGGTTACCTGGTTGGTTAACGTTCGTTACTGTTAAAGTATAGGTTCCTCCTGCATTTACGACAGGCGTTAATGTATTTCCTCCTGAAACAATGTTTCCTCCACCGGCAGCCGTCCAGGTTATTGTAGATCCCGAAGGAATAACCGAAGTAGAAGCATTTAAAGTAATCTGTGGCGTTGTACAGGTTATCTGCTGAGGCGAATTGATCGTTAAAGTCGTCTGTGGTGTCGACAGCAATTGTAAAGTTACTACATTACGGCATCCGCCATTAACCACTAGAACATAGATCGTCTGTCCTCCCGCACTGTTAAATGATGCAGGATTCGTAATGGTGTTGGCATTTCCGGCATTGGCATCTGCTGCAGTAAGATAATAAGAGAAGGTCACCCCGGAAGCCGTCGTAATCTGCGGTTGGGCTTCGGTTAAATTATAATTGATTCCTCCTTGCTGATAGCATTTCAGTAACGTTGCATTATTCACGGTAATCGGCTGTGAAACCTGGATGGTAATCGTTGCCGGAGTCTGTGAAACGCACCCGTTCGCTCCCACTGCTGTTACGGTATATGTTGTCGTTGCTGTCAGGGAAACCGTCTGGGTGGCTCCGTTTCCGGTAAGTCCTGTCCAGTTATAGGTTACTCCGCCGGAAGCTGTTAAAGTAATGGATTCACCGGAACAAATTAGCGTTTTGGAAGCTATAACTCCCGTCGTCGGTGGTGCACTGTCTCCAGTAACCGTAACACTTGCCGAATTCGTACAGGTTAAATTTCCAGGCTGATAGGTATTTGAAATAGTAAGTGTATAAGTTCCTGCCGCATTTACTACCGGGTTTAAAGTATTGGCCCCTGAAACGATATTTCCGTTGGTGGTTGTCCAACTGAAGGTTGCACCGGTAGGATAAACCGAGCCGGAAGCATTCAGTGTAACCTGTGGGTTTGCACAGGTAAGAACACCCGGCGTTGCGATGGTTGCTGTTATCTGAGCGGCTTTTACTAATTGCAACTCGGCTACTTTTGAGCAGAACCCGTTTTTAACCAATACATACACTGTCTGCCCCGCACTTGAAAAAGCGGTCGGTGTGGTAATCGTATTTCCGTTTCCGGCTAAAGCGTCCGATTGATTAATATAATAGGAAAATGTTGCCCCCGGCGTTGTACTGATTGAGCTCTGCGCTGAGGTTAAATTAAATACCGCATTTCCCTGGGTATAACACGCGGTGAGTGTCGCATTCTGTACAGTAGGTGATGTTCCGCCGACTACCGTTATAGAAGCGGTTCCCGGACATGTATTTCCAGGTAAAAATACCTGAACACTGTATACACCGGGCTGCGTAGCGGTATAAGAAGGCTGGTTGGCTCCGGGAATCGGATTTGATCCCAGATACCACTGATAGGTCGCACCTCCGCCCTGCACCGAAGCTGTAAAGGTTTGCGGCGCATTATCACAGACATTAACTGATGAAGGAAGCGCTACGCCTGCAGGGTCCAACAACTGAACCCCTATATCAAAGGATCCTGCTTCAAGAAAAACGGCAGAATCGAAGTTTGAATCCTGGTAATCCGCCAAAACCATCTTGAAATGATAGGTCTGTCCGGGAATTACGGTCGCCGTTGCTGTTAAAGGAACGGTACGGCCGTTAAAGTTGGTTTCTACCTGCGGAAGGTTATACCCTCCGAAATAAGATACATTAGCTGCCCCACACGACAACGGCGCACCGGTTTGATATTGCGTGGCAGGATGTATATTCGTTACACTCACAGGCCCAGCTCCTCCGGGAAGAACAGCAAGGTTGGTATAAGGATCCCCTACTCTTTTCAGCAACAGGGCAAAACCGTCACTGATGGTGCAGGGAAAGTTAGTCTGATATTCTTTTGAAGCGAAAAGGTATCGGAAACTTACTTTGGTAGATGCCGGAACGAAATCAAATTCAATAAAGGTGGCATCGTTCAGCTGGTTATTCGGAACTCCTAATGCTGCTGCCAAATCTGCGTCCCCGCCCGAACCAAGAGGATCACTCAAGGTTCCCTGAAAATCATTTCCGGCTTTTCTAGCGTATCCTGTGGTAAGAACGATTCCTTTAGCAAAAGGAAAGTTAGTAGATGCTTTATTAAAATATCCCCAGCTTCTGTTTTGGTTGGAAACTGCTAAATTCGGAGAGACAGTAACATTGGTTACATTGGCTGCTGAGCAGGTAGATCCGCCACTGATCAGCACGTCTTTTACCAGCTGGGTGATGCTGAAGCCGGATTCCGGATATGCGGCGGTATTTACATCTATAAAAGCTCCGGCTTTCATATTTTCCGCAGTTTTTTTACTGGCTACTCCTTTGCTGTCCCTGTTTTGGGCTGAAAGGAAGCCTGCTGCAAAAACTAAAAACAAAGCCAAAAATAAATTTTCTGTCCTCCTATTTAACATTTTATATTATTTTAAACAAAAATACTATTTTTTTTAATTGTATTTCAATTCCAAGCAAATTGCGTTGTCACTAATACAATTAAATTTATCGTAAAAAGATTAATTTTCATTCTTTTAAAACGAAAAAAAGACCAACAAATTGTCGGCCTTTTTTAGATATATTAAAAAATATTATTCAAAATTTTTCAGCAAGATCCATCCGGTTTTTACGACCGGCTTTTTGCTGGCTGGATCCTCAAAACTTACCTGATACCAATAAGAAGCGGTATTAAGACGTTTCCCCTGAAAATATCCATCCCAATAAGGCTGCAGTTTGCTTTCCCGGTACACTTCTTTTCCATAACGGTCGAAGATGGAAGCTTTGAAATCTTTATTATCATTTACTCCTCTGAAGTCGATGATGTCATTTACATTATCTCCGTTCGGCGTGATAACGTTTTTAATTACAAAGGTGAAATATTCCAGAAAACCTACACAACTTGTATTTTTTACCCTAACCCTAATGGAAACTACCGTATTTCTCGGTACATTGGTAAAGGTATTTGAATTCTGCCACGTTAATCCGTTATCTATTGAATATTCAAGCGAACCGTTACTCGGATTACTCGCGGTAAGGATCATGGTTCCGTTCTCGTTATAATTTACGTTAATGATTTCAGGAATAATCGCCTGAATAACCTGTACTGTAAATGTTTTTGAACATACTCCATTATCAATAACTACGGTATATGTTCCCGGCGTTCCTACAGAAATGGTCTGTGTAGACGCTCCTGTATTCCAAAGATAAGTGTAATTCGGTCCCGATCCGGCGTCCAATGTAATTTTGTCTCCCTGACAGATATAACCACCCTTCACATTAGAAACAATAGCAGGTACTACTTCTATGGTAACTGTTGCTGGAGTAGCAGACTGGCAGCCATTGGCAGCAATTCCATTTACAGTGTAAGTTGTTGTTACATTCGGAGTAACTGTTTTTACTGCTCCGTTCCCTGAAAGGCCGGACCATACATAGGTAAGTGCGCCTGCAGCAGTAAGCACTACCGATTCGCCCTGACAGATTTTATATCTTGGTGCAGTAAGTGTTACCACGGGCTTTACAAGATCTTCTAACACATTTACAGAAGCAGTAACTGTACAGGTAGCACCAGGCTGATACACTTTTGTAATCGTCAAGGTATAAGTACCTCCTTTATTAATTACCGGATTTGATGTGGTAGCCCCTGAAACAATATTTCCACCTGCAGAAGCTACCCAATTAAAGGTAGAACCTGTAGGATATACTGATGCTCCGGCATCCAGTGTAGTCTGTGGAGCAGCACAGGTAAGTTTTTGAGGAGTCGCAATAGTAGCTGTCATTTGCGGAGCTTTTACCAGCTGCAGCTGGGCTACTTTTGAACAGAATCCTTTTGCTACATTCACATAAATCGTCTGTCCGCCTGCGCTTGAAAAAGTGGTAGGGGTTGCAATGTTGGAATTATTTCCTGCTACGGCATCTGCCTGGGTTAAGTAATATTTAAATGTTACGCCGGTTGTGGTTGTTAAATACGGTTCTGCCTGGGTAAGATTAAAAGTAGCGTTTCCTGCAGCATAACAGGCCGTGAGTGTCGCATTCTGTACAGTGGGCGATGTTCCGCCGATAATGGTGACCGTCGCGGAAGCCGGACATGTACTTCCGGGAACCATTACTTTTACTTCATAAACTCCCGGTGTGGTCGCAACATAAGTACCGCTGGTCGCACCGGCAATAGCAACTCCGTCTTTATACCATTGGTAAGTAAGCCCAGTAACATTTGAAACCTGCGCTACCAAAGTTTGAGGGGTATTGTCGCACATATTAAGCGAACTCGGCAAAACTGCTCCGGTTCCATCCACAAGCTGGATTCCTATATCGAAAGAGCCTCCTTCGATAAATACAGCAGAATCATATGCGGTATCCCTAAAATCGGAAAGAACCATTTTGAAATGATATGAAACGCCTGGGGTTACACTGGCAATAGCCGTTAAAGGAACCGTTCTTCCTTCATAATTCGTTACAATATTAGATGCAGAATTATATCCCGCAAAATAAGTTTCATTAATCGCAGGACATACTCCTGAAATGGCCGGATGAATATTGGTCATTGATACAGGACCTGCTCCTCCCGGCAAAACCGCTACATTCACATAAGGTCCTCCTGCAGTAGGCTTGATCAGCAATGCGAAAGCATCCGAATACTGGCAAGGAAAAGAACCTGTATATTCTTCAGAAGCGAAAATATAGTTGAATTTAACTTGGCTGGAATTCGGCACAAAATCAAATTCCAACATAACATTATCTTTATAGTGATCATCAGGATTGGTGCTGGTATTAGGGACTGCTGCCAAAAGATCAGGATCGTCCTGCCCTGCCCCAGTTACCAATGTGCTTACACTGGAAGCTACGTTCCCTGCCTGCCTTGCATAACCGGTTGTTAAAACAATCCCATCCGTAAAAGGGAAATTGGTAGTTCCTTTATGAAAATATCCCCAAAACCTGTCGTTATTGGAAGTCGGCTGGTTTGGCGTTACCGTCACGTTTGTTACGTTTGGAACCGAACAGGTAGATCCGCCGTTGATCAGTACATTTTTTACAAGCTGCTCCGCTGTATAGGTTGACGGTGTATAACCGGCAGCATTTACATCGATGAAAACACCGGCTTTATTGTTTACCGAGGTTACAATATTTTTAGGTGGTTTTCTCTGGCCAAGTAATGACGCTGAGAGGGTTAGAAACACTAAGATAAAATAGTAGTTTTTCAGTCTATAATTTAACATTTTATTGTTGTTTGTTCAAAATTAATGATTTTTTTATTAAAATATTACCAAAATGGCGCTCATTTTATTAAAAATTTAAATCACCTTAAAAAATATATTTGTAAAGATAATATATCTGTATAAACGAAAAAGACTGATAAAAATTATCAGCCTTTTCATATATTTTGAGTCGTTATAAAGTATTTATTCCTTTTTAAGCTCGTCGATTTTATTCTGCAGTTCTTCGATTTTATCTTTCAAAGCTTTTATTTCGTTCTTATTAGAGCTTACATTGCTTTTGAGCATCACATTTTTAGCCCTTTCGCTGTGATCTTCGTCATCCTCCTCCTCATTAATTTCCTCAATATCTTCCTGGATATCTTCGATATCTTCGTTAATCTCTTCAATATCTTCACTGATTTCTTCAATGTCCTCGCTGATCTCCTCAATATCTTCCTGGATGTCCTCGATATCCTCCTGGATGTCTTCAATCTTTTCGTGGCTCTTGTTTACCGACATCTGAATGAAGATAGCCAGATAAATAGCTTCCAGCGAAACCACCGTCGTCAGGATCAGCAGCATTTTATCAAATTCCACCAGGTGCAGCACCGGTAAAAGGAAAGAAATAATAAAGAATAAAGTATGAGCGATGAGTGATGGTATAGAGCCTATCCACCAGGTGATGCCGTTTGCAATTTTTTCTAAAGCTTCTGTTTTTTCCTCGTACTTTTTCATTGTGTTCTGTTTTTTTATAACAATTCTTTGGTCACTCCCAAACCGAAAAGGGCAAAATCATATTTTGCGGGATCTTTATCGTCAAACGTTCTGATCACTAGATCCAGTTCTTCGACGGTTTTCCAGTCGTTCTGTTTTCTGGAGATCAGTCCTAATTTACGGGAAATATTCCCCGTATGCACATCAAGCGGAATCGACAAATACTTCGGATCAATTTTTTCCCAGATCCCAAAATCCACGCCGCGCTTGTCTTTACGGACCATCCAGCGAAGAAACATAATGATTCTTTTCGTGGAAGAATTTTTATAAGGCGAACTTACGTGCTTATGGCTCCGATGTTTTTCAATTCCCAGAAAACGCGCTCTGAACCGCTCGATAGCATGTCCGAAATTGGTCTCCGCATCCTGGACGGCAAATAGATCTTCCAGACTTTCATTTTTAGTATAGATCTTATTAAACTGCCTGATGAAATAAACAAAGTCTTCTCCGTTGAACGTCCTGTGAATGCTTTTATCCTCTATTCCTTTTAAATCTTTTTCCGAATGGTTCAGTATAAAATCATACGGTGAGTTTCCCATAATATCCAGCATCTTATCCGCTGATTTAATAATGGCTTTACGGTTTCCCCATGAGATGGTCGCTGCCAGAAATCCTGCAATTTCAATATCCTGCTGTAAGGAAAAACGGTGCGGGATCTGGATCGGATCATTCGCTATAAATTCCGGATGGTTGTACTGATCCGCCTTTTCATCTAAGAAGATTTTTAATTCTTCAAACTTCAACATCATTTTTTTAAATTTTTACGGGTTCCAACGCTTTCGGTAAAAAAGTATTCGGAAAAATGGTCCTCGCTTCGTCCGTAAACACCGTTAAATCTCCATACCTGTTGGAAAAATGTCCCAGTATAAGTTTACCGACCTCAGCTTTCTGTGCGATGACAGCAGCTTCACGGGCGGTTGTATGGCCTGTGTAATCGGCCATTTCTTTAAGATCGTGCAGAAAGGTAGCTTCATGATACAATACCGTCGCATTTTTTATAATCGGGATTACGCTTTCCAGGTACCGTGTATCGCTGCAGAAGGCATAAGAGACAGGCGGGGCAGGATCCACCGTCAGGATTTCATTTTTAAGGACATAACCGTCGCTCAGAACAAAATCCTTCCCTGCTTTCAAATTATGATAGTCACAGGTCTCAATTTCATTGTATTTGGCGATTTCCTTCATGTTCAGATGGCGATCTTTGGTCTTTTCCTTAAACAGATAACCGTTGCAGTAAATCCTGTGGTCCAAAGGAATGGTATAGACCTCTACCCGGTTGTCTTCATAAATTTTTTCCGAATAGTTTTTATCCAACTCGTGATACACCACTTCAAAACCGCGGTGGGTTTCCGTAATGGTGAAAATGGTTTCCAGCATTTTTTTAATGCCTTTCGGGCCGTAAACATGCAGCGGTGTTTCCCTTCCCAGCAGCCTGAAAGAGGCAATAAGCCCCGGTAAGCCAAAACAATGGTCGCCATGAAGATGGGAAATAAAAATATGATTGATCTTCGAAAATTTTGCCTTTGCTTTTCTCAGCTGCACCTGCGTTCCTTCCCCGCAATCGATCAGGAAAGACCGTTCTTCCATTTCCAGGAACTGGGCGGTCGGAGAAGAATTAACGGTAGGAATCGCCGAATTAAAGCCTAATATGGTTAAATAAGTACTCAAATCGATAGTTTATTATATACACAAATGTACGGATTAAGGTTCAGATTAAGGTTGAGGCAAAAGCTGAAACTCAGATTAGAAGCCGAATATACATTACCTCAAGCTTTGCCTTAGCCTTTATTCTTCAGAAACTCTAGAAACAAATCCAGTGCCTGTTTTCTGTGGCTGATCTTATTTTTATCCTGAGGTTCCATTTCTGCAAACGTCATGTCATATCCTTCCGGAACAAAAATCGGGTCGTAACCAAAGCCCTTGAAACCTTTGTTTTCTTCCAGCAGATTGCCGTGAACCCTTCCGTCGAAATATTTGGCTCCGTTTTCATCATAATAACATAAAACGGTAATGAAATAAGCTTTCCTGTTTTTAATGCCTTCCATTTCGCCGAGCACTTTTTCAATGTTTTTGGCAAAATCGTGGTCTCCCGCATACCGTGCAGAGAAAATCCCAGGTCTTCCATCCAAATATTCTACCACCAGGCCGCTGTCGTCTCCCAAGCTTGGAATACCTGTTTTTTCGAAGCAATATTTCGCTTTAATCAGCGCATTGGCATTAAAGGAATCGCCATCTTCAACAATCTCCTCGTGAATATTGTAATCCGTAAGACTTTTAACAACAAAATCATCGCCTAAAATCTGTTGGATCTCCTCTTTTTTATGTATGTTGTGTGTAGCAACCAGTAATTCCATCTCCGTTTTCATTTAATTTATATTTTATTTAAACACAAAATGCACCAATAATTTTCACAAAGAACTCGAATATTAGAAGTGAAAGATGCAGCAAAAATTTATTAGTAATCAGATTTTACATTTCAGAATAGTGAATTTTATACCTTCTCATAAACAGGTAAAAGAATAAGCAAAAAAGGATAATTCCCATTCCCAATATCATCCATTCGGATATTTTAAAAGCATCCGCGAAGCTTTCATTTTTAGTATAGGTAATAAGTAAGGTAGAACATAAATTGTTGAAGCCATGAAGCAGCATCGGCAGCAACAGTGATTTTGTTTTGTAATAAACTACGCCCAAGATACAGCCCAACAGTACAGCTCCGACAAACTGCCACGGATTCCCGTGGATCACCCCAAAAATAACGGAAGCTGAAATGATGGCTTTCCAGGGCTCCATGCCCTTATTCATCAATCCTTTCTGGATAATCCCCCTGAAAATAATTTCTTCGAAAATCGGGGCACAGATCACCGCTGTAATAATCATAACCACCGGATCATCGGTGAGTTTATCCATCAGCTGGGTGAAAAACTCGTAATATTTCCCGAAAAAAGGTCCTGTTGTGGGAATCTGTGAGGTGATGAATTCCGAAATGAACATCATCCCGAGCATCATCGGAAAAATGAGAAGATAAGTATAAAAGTTCGTCGGCGAAAAATTGAAATTAAGCTTTTTCCCCGTTGTCCTGCGTACGATAAAAAAATCAAAGAAAGCAATAGCCGAAACAAATCCTGCCGCATTGGTCAGCATAAAGAACCAATCCCTGTATTGAAGGTTTTCTTTAAAAGTAAACATCCAGAAGACATTGAAGAAAGAAGTAACCATGGTTCCGGCGAATAATCCAGCCAGCAGCACCAGGCCTCCGATCCATGTAAAGGTATACTTCGGATATTTATTTTCCATAGAGAATCGATGATTTTAATTTCAAACAAAGATAAATCAAATTATGGGAAAAGAGAATTCCGGCAAAAGAATTGCCTGTAAAACCTCATGCATTTTTTACACCACCATATCATGGAATCTGTTTTGTATAAAGTAACTTTGCTGTTTAATTTTTTACCATGGATAGATTAGTCAACCGGCCCGAAAGGGTTAACTTATCCTTACTTACCTATGTCTGTTTTACGTTCTTAGGGTATTTTGTTATAGGATTATCACTGTCTGTCCTTCCTATTTTTATCAATAAGAGTTTAGGATTCAGCCTTGTAGTTGCAGGACTGGTGATCAGCCTACAGTATGTTTCCACTTTCTTCCTGAGGGCGTATTCCGGGAAGATTATTGACGGTAAAGGTCCAAAACCGGCCGTCCTTTACAGCATGCTTGGTTTTTCCCTTACCGGAATTTTCCTGATCGCGGCTTATTATTTTAAAGCTTCGCCTTACCTGAGCCTGATATTCCTGATCATTACACGGCTGCTTACCGGCTGTGCAGAAGGATTGGTCGGGGCAAGCCCCATCAACTGGGCGATTATGGCGGTCGGTGAAGAACATACGGCCAAAGTTATCTCTTATAACGGCGTGGCCTCTTATGGCGCTCTGGCTATCGGCGCATCTCTGGGAATTACCATTGAACAAGATTTTAGCCTGTACGGTATCGGGATTCTCTCGATTATTTTAGGAATTGCAGGATTTTTATATGCTCGGACAAAAGAAAATAAAACAAATATTCACGTTCAGGAAGCCCAGTCTTTCTGGAAAGTACTAAGGAAGGTCGCTCCTTTCGGTGCTTGTCTTGCGTTGGGCGGTCTCGGTTTTGCCAGTATATCGACATTCATTACACTGTATTATAATTATTTTCACTGGAACAATGGCGCACTGTGCCTAAGTGTTTTCGGCGGACTGTTCGTTATCGGCAGACTGGTATTCAGTAATGTTATTAAAAATTACGGCGGGATCAACGTAGCCATTGTTTGTCTCCTGGTGGAAACTATCGGCCTGCTGATCATCGCTTTCGGAACAGATCCTGAGATGGCTCTCGTCGGGGCAGGAATTACAGGCCTGGGATTTTCACTGATTTTCCCGGCATTGGGTGTAGTAGCGATTAACAGCGTTCCGGCCTCTAACCAGGGATCTGCATTGGCAGGATACGGGCTTTTCATTGATCTGTCGTTAGGAGTTGCCGGTCCGCTGATCGGCGGAGTAGCGGATATTTACGGGATGGTTTATATTTTCCCATTTAGTGCCGGAATGGTGTTTATTGGTTTGGGGTTAGCTTTTCTACTGAAAAAGAGATCGAATTTGAAAATTTAAGCAGAAATCAGGTTAATGGGCTGGAAGAGGGAGGCTGGAAGTTTTTTCTGTCAGAGCTAACCACGAATGGTTTCACGGATGTACACGATTATTTATTGTGAAAATCGTAAAAGAATTCGTGCCATTCGTGTTTAGTTAAAAAAACTAAAGTTGGAAATCGATTTTCAGGATTCGACAAAATTCACGATTTTTGCAACTTCAAAATACGATATGTCAGACTTAATCAAAGAAATAGAGAAGAGAAAAACCTTCGGGATTATCTCCCACCCCGATGCCGGGAAAACGACCCTTACGGAGAAGCTGCTGCTTTTCGGGGGCGCGATTCAGGAAGCCGGTGCGGTAAAATCCAACAAAATAAAAAAAGGAGCCACTTCCGACTTTATGGAAATCGAAAGGCAGAGAGGGATCTCGGTAGCGACTTCCGTATTGGCTTTTGAGTATAGAGATCATAAAATCAATATCCTGGATACACCGGGTCACAAAGACTTCGCGGAAGATACTTATCGAACACTAACTGCCGTTGATTCCGTAATCGTGGTGATCGACGTGGCAAAAGGGGTTGAGGAACAGACTGAAAAACTGGTTCAGGTATGCCGGATGCGGAATATTCCGATGCTGGTTTTCATCAATAAGCTGGACCGTGAGGGTAAGGATGCTTTCGATCTTTTGGATGAGGTGGAGCAGAAATTGGGATTAACGGTTTGTCCGCTTTCACTTCCGATCGGGATGGGAAGCGATTTCCAGGGAATTTACAACATCTGGGAAAACAACATCCAGTTGTTTTTGGAGGAGAAGAAGCAGAAAGTTGGAGAAGCGATTAAGTTTGACGACATCAATGATTCTTCAATAGACGAGGTGATCGGCGAAAAAGCAGCCAATACTTTAAGAGAAGAACTGGATCTGGTACAGTCGGTTTATCCGGAATTCAACCGTGAAGATTATATGAAAGGTGATCTGCAGCCGGTTTTCTTTGGTTCGGCTTTAAATAATTTCGGAGTACGCGAATTGCTGGATGCCTTCATCGACATTGCCCCCATGCCGCAGCCGAAAGAAAGTGATACCCGGGTGGTAAAGCCTGAGGAAAGCACTTTCACCGGATTTGTTTTCAAAATCCACGCAAATATGGATCCGAAACACAGGGACCGACTGGCTTTCGTAAAGATTGTTTCCGGAACTTTTAAAAGAAATGAAAATTACCTGCTGGTAAGAGAAGGCAAAAAGATGAAATTTTCTTCGCCGAATGCTTTCTTTGCCGATAAGAAAGAGGTGGTGGACGAAAGTTTCCCGGGAGATATCGTAGGTCTTCACGATACCGGAAGCTTTAGGATCGGTGATACCTTAACGGGTGGTGAAAAACTGAGCTTCAAAGGAATTCCAAGCTTCTCTCCTGAGCATTTCAGATATATCAATAATAATGATCCTCTTAAAGCCAAGCAACTGGCAAAAGGGATTGATCAGCTGATGGATGAAGGGGTTGCCCAGTTGTTTACCCTGGAAATGAACGGCCGGAAGATCATCGGAACGGTGGGCGCGCTTCAGTACGAAGTGATCCAGTATCGTCTGGAACATGAATATGGAGCAAAATGTACCTATGAGCCGCTTTCGATGCATAAAGCCTGCTGGGTGGAAGCAGACGAAAAGTCTGAAGAATTCAGGGAATTTGCAAGATTGAAGCAGAGATTCTTAGCCAGGGATAAATACAATCAGCTGGTTTTCTTAGCAGATTCTTCCTTCACGATTCACATGACGCAGGAAAAATTCCCGAATGTGAAGCTGCATTTTATCAGTGAATTTAAAAATGCTTAATTAAAAGCTTATTTGATTATATAATCCGCGGAGTGTGGACTGCCCCCAAAAAGTTAGACACTTTTTAGGGGCATTTTTTATTTATGGGAATATCAAAATATAGTTTATCATTTAAGTTGAGTTGCATAGAAAGAATTGGGAAACAAAATCTTTCGGTCCGCTCTTTAGCTCGGGAAATAGGTTTGGATGAGTCTATTATTCGCAAATGGAAAAGGTTTTATGATTTATACGGAATTCAGGGTTTACAACGCAGGAGCAACCGCTGTTATGATGTAAAATTTAAGCTCAGGGTTTTGGAAACGATGGAGTCGCAAAACCTTTCTCTAAAGCAAGCTGCTGCCAGATTCAATATCGCTGCAGAATCCAGTATTAGTACCTGGCGTGTTGCTTACGAAAAATATGGTATTTTAGGGTTAAAGAATAAACCCATAGGAAGAGCATCAATAATGAGCAATTACAAACAAAAAAAGAAAAAGTCCGGCAAACCACTGACTAGAGAAGAAGAACTGTTATTGGAAAATGAAAGACTTCGGGCCGAAATCGATTTTCTAAAAAAGTTAGACGCCTTAGCTCTCAAAAACAACAAGCAGAAGCCATCGAAGAGTTAAGGCATCAATACAATCTCTCTGTGTTGCTGGATTGTGCAGGGATGGGCAGAAGCAGTTTTTATTATCATCAGAACAGAGCTCAGAGCGACAAATATTCTGATGTAAAAGCAATGATAAAACAAATTTATCACAGGCACAAAGGAAGGTTCGGATACCGACGTATTACTTTAACAATGAAAGAAAAAGGTGTCATCATCAATCATAAAACAGTTTTGAGATTAATGAAAACGTTAGGACTGAAAAGTATTATACGGGTCAAAAGATACAAATCTTACCGGGGTGAACAAGGGAAAATAGCACCCAATATTTTAAAAAGAAACTTTAAAGCAGAGCAGCCGAACAAAAAATGGGCAACTGATGTAACTGAGTTTAATGTCTCGGGAAACAAGCTTTATCTGTCTCCGATCATCGATTTATTCAACGGTGAAATCATCAGCTATAATCTCTCAGAAAGACCTGTCTTCGCGCAGATTACAGATATGCTGAAAAAGAGCTTAAAGAAAATTAAAAATACAGAAAATATCATCTTACATTCAGATCAAGGTTGGCAATACCAGATGAAGGCATATCAAAATATCTTGAAAGAAAAAGGAATCATCCAGAGTATGTCCAGAAAAGGAAACTGTCTGGACAATGCCGTGATTGAAAACTTTTTCGGAACACTGAAATCTGAGATGTTTTATACCAAAAAGTTTAAAACAATTGATGAGCTGAAAAAAGAGATAAAACAATACATCACTTATTACAATAATGACAGAATACGGTTAAATCTAAATGGAAAGAGCCCGGTACAGTACCGAACTCTTTTCTTTAATAATATTGTTTAATTTTGTCCAAACTTTTGGGTGCAGTCTAAATGTTTCTGCGGATTTTTTTGTTGTTGGGAATACGCGAAGGCGCAAAAAAAATTTCCAATTACACTGCAAAAGGCGCAAGGATTTTATCTCCGAAAAAATTTGACACCGCTGATTTGAAGAATATGCACTACATAGATTATTATTAACAAAATAAAAATTTGACACCGTTAAATTCTTTGCGTCTTAAAACACTGCCTTTTTCATAAACTTCGCGATGTTGCGTTTTCCAACAGTGCATCAGTTTACAAAACACAAATTTCAGCAAATCAGCCTTAGGCAAATCTTATTTTCATCTAAAATCCTTGTAAAACTTTTTGTAAAATAATTTTAATAGAATGATTTATAATCGAATATTACTTTACCATACTCATACATTCCATTTACAATCTTTACAATAGTTCTGCTCCTAATTTTACCTCATCGAAAAAATTAATGTTATGAAAAAATTCATTTTACTCGTGGCAGTATCAGGCACGTTCATTATGTGTAAAAAAGGAGAAACGACAGCTGCCCATCTGGAAGATACCTTTCATTCGGCAGACAGTACGGTCTCAGCAGCCTCTGAACAATTGAGCAAAGTAAGTGATCAGGCAAACGCAGTTTTGGATTCTGCCAGTGTAAGGATCAAAGATTTTGAAAATGCAAAGAATGAGGTAAAGGACAACATTGAAAACACTTCAAAAATCGTCGATTCTTTATCGGACAAGATTTCAAATGTAACCCTGGAATCAAAAACGGAAAAGAAAGATTCAGCTAAAAAAGACCGGAAGATCGTAGTGAATGTTCCGGCTCCGAAAATAATCCGGGAAACCAAAGTAATCTATAAAGAAAAGCCCCAAAAGGAGAACTTTGAATTGAATATTGCTAAAAATCAGCTGATGAAGACCGGTACATTAGAACTGAATGTAAACGATGCCGAAACCGCGAAGGAAATTGTAAAAGATGAAGTATCCAAATACGACGGATTTATTAGAAGCGAAAACATTTCGGTAGGTAATGACGACCGGAAAACCGCCTACCTGAAAATAAAGGTTCCGCTTCAGAAATTTGATTACCTGATGAGTGACCTGAGCTATAACTTGGGAGATGTGGAAAACAAAAGCATCAATGTTACGGGAGAGGAAATCGTGAAAGGTACCTTATGCGAAATTGATATTACACTCTACGAAACGGAAGGAAGCAATACAGAAAAAGCAAAACCGGAAACTTTTGGGGAAAGATCTTTCGCTGCCGTCTCTTCCGGCTGGAATGTCATTACTTCGATCTTCCTGTTCATCCTCCCGCTCTGGCCTTTGTTCGTACTAGGAGGAATCGGCTACTATTTTTATAAAAAGAGGGGTAAAAACACAAATCACCATGATCCTCATTGATTTCGAAAGTCCATCTTTGTGATGGATTTTTTTAGGCTGGAAGGACGGAAGCTGGAGGCTGGAAGTATTTCTTACCGGAACGACAACCAAAAGTTTTTAATGTCATATAGTAGTATTCATTATCCGGTTGAGGCTCAATTTAAAATTCCAAACTGCCTAAGTTATTTCTTTATGTTATATTAATAAAGACAAATTACATATTATCGAATTCACGCTAAATTACTTTCAGGATTTTTATTTTAATAATATTTTAATCAAAAATCCGTTTTCTGAAAAATTCTTATGTTTAAATTTACATCAGGATTAAAGGAAAATAATTTCATACAAAAAATTTAACCTTTGATCAAAATGACTATCCAATAGATAAAGCTGATCAATTTTAATTTTAAGATAAAAGATATATATATTATTAATATTTTGTGGTTCGTGTGAAGTAAAAAGGCTCTCAAAACTGAGAGCCTTTTACTATTTATGTATAATTAAGCAATTATTTTGCAATGCTTCTTGAAATAACGATCTTTTGAATTTCGGAAGTTCCTTCGTAGATCTGGGTAATTTTCGCATCCCTCATCATTCTTTCTACGTGGTATTCTTTCACATATCCGTACCCTCCGTGGATCTGTACTGCTTCGATAGTTGTATCCATAGCCACCTGAGAAGCGTAAAGTTTGGCCATCGCCCCGCTTTCTGAAATATCTTTTCCGGCATCTTTCTCTACAGCGGCTTTGTAGCAAAGCATTCTCGCTGCTGTAATCTGCGTCGCCATATCCGCCAGTTTAAATGCGATCGCCTGGTGGTTGATAATTTCAGTTTTGAACGCTTTTCTCGTTTTTGCATACTTCAATGCCAGTTCATAGGCTCCTGAAGCAATTCCCAACGCTTGTGAAGCGATCCCGATTCTACCGCCGTTCAACACTGCCATCGCAAAGTTGAATCCGAATCCGTCTTCCCCGATTCTGTTCTCTTTCGGCACTTTTACGTTATTGAAGATCAGAGAATGCGTATCGCTTCCTCGAATTCCCAGTTTGTCTTCTTTCAGACCGATCTCAAAACCTTCCCAGCCTCTTTCTACAATAAAAGCGTTGATTCCTTTATGTTTTTTCTCCGGATCCGTCTGGGCGATCACGATATAATAAGTTGCCGTTCCCCCATTGGTAATCCAGTTTTTGATCCCGTTTAGCAAATAATAGTCTCCTTTATCTTCGGCAGTCGTTTTCTGGGAAGTGGCATCGGAACCTGCTTCCGGCTCAGACAAAGCAAATGCACCGATGACCTGCCCGCTTGCAAGCGGCGTAAGATATTTTACTTTCTGCTCTTCGGAAGCGAATTTTTCAAGACCCGCACAAACCAATGAATTATTTACAGACATTACCACAGCAGCAGAAGCATCGATCTTGGCAATCTCTTCCATGGCCAAAACGTAGGAAACACTGTCCATCCCGGCACCTCCGTATTTAGGATCCACCATCATTCCCAAAAGACCCATTTCTCCCATTTTCTTTACCTGTTCTGCAGGAAACTTTTGGTCGCGGTCTCTCTCGATCACCTCCGGTAATAGTTCGTTCTGAGCAAAATCCCTTGCTGCCTGCTGAATCATCAGCTGTTCTTCTGATAAATTAAAGTCCATAAAAAAATAATAATTAGATGGTCGCTAATTTACACTTTTTGGTCAAATCTGAAAATAGAATGATAAATTAGAGTATCGCAAACAAAAACAGGAATTTATAAATATTCATTATATAGAAATTAAGATTGAATTATTAAATATATTAGGCCGTACCTTTTATTAATTTCTAATTAACACCAATGATTTTCTCAATTAAAAAAAATTCTTATATTTAAAATTATTAAAACATACATCAACAATCATGACCATCAAAAGATTATTCGATATACCCCACTATGCTTTAGCAACTTATCCAAAAACCGATATGTTTGTTACAAAGTACCATGGAGAGTGGAAAAAGACTTCTACGCAGGAGTTTGTGAATCAGGCCAATAAAATCTCCAGGGGACTGCTGAAGCTGGGAATAAAGCCGGGTGATAAAATCGCTTTAATCACCACCAACTCCCGGACGGAGTGGGCCATTATGGATTTGGGGCTTTCGCAGATCGGGGTGGTTTCGGTTCCCGTATATCCGAACATTTCACCTGAAGATTATGAGTTTATCTTTAATAATGCGGAAATTAAGTACTGTTTTGTTTCCGACAAGGACCTTTTGGGGAAAGTTGTAAAGGTAAAACACAACATCCCATCTTTGCAGGGTATTTTTACATTCGATAATATTACGGGAGCGGCAAACTGGAAAGAGATCATTGATCTTGGAGAGGACGATTCTACGCAGATTGAGGTGGAAGACCTTTCGAATACCATCAATTCTGAAGATCTGGCCACCATTATCTATACTTCGGGAACTACCGGAAAACCGAAAGGCGTTATGCTTACCCATCACAATATCGTTTCCAATGTATTGGGATCCGTACCGAGAATCCCAAAGAAAAAAAGCCTTGATTATAAAGACACCCGGGTATTAAGCTTCCTGCCGATCTGCCATATTTTTGAAAGAATGCTTTTTTACCTTTTCCAGTACAACGGTTTTTCCATCTACTTTGCAGAGAGCATCGACAAAATGGGTGAAAATGTAAAAGAAGTAAAGCCTCATTACATGAGTGTTGTTCCGAGACTCGTGGAAAAAGTATATGATAAAATTTATGCTACCGGCTCATCCGCAGGCGGCCTGAAGCAGAAAATATTTTTCTGGGCCCTGGATCTGATTTCCAAAAAGAAAACCGTTTCCAAGCCGTCAGGGTTAAAAGAAATTATTGCTGATAAGCTGGTCTTTAAAAAATGGCGAGAAGGGCTGGGCGGTGAAATTATCACGCTGGTATCAGGATCAGCCGCTTTATCGACCAGACTGAACCTAATGTTCCAGAATGCAGGCATCCCCATTCTCGAAGGTTACGGGCTTACGGAAACTTCACCGGTAATCTCCGTAAACAGCTTTGAAAAGATGAAAATCGGAACGGTTGGGCTTCCGCTTGATAATCTTGACGTTAAAATCCAGGAGGACGGAGAAATTACGGTAAAAGGGCCTTCCATTTTTAAGGGCTATTTCAAAAATGAAGAAATGTCGAAAGAAGCGTTTACGGATGAAGGTTATTTCAGGACCGGTGATATCGGCCACCTCGACAGCGACGGGTTTTTGCAGATCACCGACCGTAAAAAGGAGATGTTCAAAACATCAGGCGGAAAATACATCGCTCCTCAGACGATCGAAAACCAGGCAAAAGCTTCCAAGTTTATCGAGCAGATCATGGTGGTAGGCGATGGTGAAAAAATGCCATGTGCCCTGATCCAGCCCGATTTTGAATTTGCCAAGAGCTGGGCCATGAGAAATAACATCAGCCTCGGTTCTACTCCAAAGGAAATTGCACAAAGCGCTGAACTGAAAGACCGGATCAAAAAAGAAATAGACGGCATCAACGAGCACTTAGGAAACTGGGAGCAGATCAAAAGAATCGAACTGACCCCGGAAATTTGGGCTATCGACACCGGTCTTCTCACTCCTACGCTGAAGCTGAAAAGAAAAGCCATTAAAGAAAGATTTATAGATCTTTACAATAAGATGTATGAGCATCACGAATAAAGTAAAACCGCTTCTTTGGAAGCGGTTTTTTGATATGAGGAACTCAATTTTATTTTAAAAGCTTTTTAAAATGTAAATGCCCCGCACTTGTCATTCCGGAGGAATCCCAATATCATATTAGAGAACCGCATGGAAAGATTTGTGTCTAGATTCCGGAATGACAACTATAGTGAATAGATAATACTTAATTTAAAGATTTAACGCCACAATTTTCATTTCGCAAGAATCCCAATATACTATTAGAGAACCACATGGAAAGATTGCGTTTAGATTCCTGTGGAATGACAACTACGTCGCGAGATCATGAATTTTAAAATTTAGCATTATGCTTGTCATTCCGGAGGAATCCCAGCATAGTATTAGAGTGTGGACCTTGGGATTATTCTAAAAAACAATTGTTTCAAAGTGATAAAATAGATGATGCTTAAAATACAGAAGCTGCTTCACTAGTGAAGCAGCTTCTGTATTTTAAATCGTAATTAAATTAGAATTTAATCACAGCATTCATTCTTTCGTTTTCTTCCATTACCAATTCGTCGTCCACAAGGATTTTACCGGAATGTTCATCGATGATGATTTTCTTTCTCTGGGCAATTTCCATTTGCTTCTGAGGCGGAATGGTGAAGAAAGATCCTTTCGGAGCCCCTCTTTCAAGGCCTACTACGGCAAGACCGTTTGGAGAGTTGGTTCTGATTCTGTTGTAAGAAGCCAATAACCTTTCGTCGATTTTTGCAGCATATTCTTTAGACTGCTCGATCAGGTATTCTTCTTCTTTCTGCGTTTCAGCAATAAGCCCTTCAAGTTCTTCTTTTTTAAATTTAAGGTGATTCTTCAGATCATTGATTTTTGCATTCAATTCATCTAAAGTTTCGTTTTTGTGAGCAATTTTAGCACCGAATTCCTTAATTCTTTTTTCAGCAAGCTGGATCTCAAGTTCCTGATATTCCATCTCCTTGCTCAATGCTTCAAATTCCTTATTGTTTCGTACGCTGTCCTGCTGAGATTTGTATTTTTCAATTAAAGTCTTTGCATGGTTTATAACTTCATGCTTGGTCTTAATCTGGTCGTCCTGATCTTTAATATCTGCATGAAATTTTTCAGCTCTCTTCTCAAGACCTTCGATTTCAATTTCGAGATCCTCTACTTCGATTGGCAATTCTCCTCTTGTATTTCGGATTTCGTCCAATCTAGAATCAATGATCTGCAAATCGTATAAAGCTCTTAACTTCTCTTCAACTGAAATATCGTTGGTTTTTGCCATATCTTAAATGAAATAATTTACCGGGTTTGTTCTCTCAATAGATTTTGAGATTGCAAAGGTACTAAATTTTTGTGATAAAATTTCAAATAATTGTTGAGTTACAAATTGTTCTGATTCAAAATGCCCGATATCGCAAATCAGCATTTTGGATTCGGCGAGGAAAAAATCATGGTATTTGACATCTCCTGTAAGATAAGCATCACATTTTTTGGAAATTGCAGACCGGATTCCGCTTGCGCCGGAGCCGCCAAGCACCCCAACCCTCTTTATTTTTTTGCTGTTGAAACCGGAATGTCTGATCATCTCCAGCCCGAATTTTTCTTTTACAAATTTGAGAAAATCCCACTCCTCCATTGGCTCCTCCAGATCACCGTACATTCCAAGTCCGGAATACTGGTTGGTATTGTCCAGGCTGTAGATCTGATGTGCCACTTCTTCATAAGGATGGGCGGTTTTCATGGCATTGATAATCTGTCCCTGCTTATAATCTTCAAAAATTACGGAGATCATGTCTTCATCTGCATTTTCCCTTACATTCTGCTGTCCCGAAAAAGGATTCGAGCCTTTCACAGGCCTGAAAGTCCCGTCTCCGTTAATGGTAAAACTGCATTCATCATAGAAGCCGATGTTTCCGGCTCCCGCACTGAAAAGTGCCTCTCTTACTTTAGTGGAATATTCTTTCGGTACAAAAACCGTAAGTTGTTTGAGGTTATTTTTTTTAGGCTGAAGAATTTTCAGATTTTTTAATCCGAGCTGGCTGCAGATTCCCTGATTTACACCGAAGAAATCGTTATCGAAAGCTGTATGTACGGCGTAAATCGCTATTTTGTTTTCGATGGCTTTAATAACTGTTCTTTCTACATAGTTTTTTCCGGTGAGCGATTTTAACCCCGAAAAAATAATCGGATGAAAACATACAATCAGGTTACAGTTCTTCAAGATCGCCTCTTCCACTACATTCTCCAGGGCATCGTGACAAACAAGGATTCCGCTTACATCGCGGTCCCACGAGCCGCATAGTAATCCCACATTGTCGAAATCTTCAGCCTGATTTATTTTGATTCGTTCTTCTATTTTTGAAATAACCGTTCTTAGTTTCATGATGTAAAATTTGTAGTATGGCGAAGATATTAATTTTTTACCGGGTACAATTGTGGTTATGGCAGGTTATTTTTAGCTAAAGAAAACAGACGGATTCAATAATCCCATCGGATTGCAGAAATTCAGGCTGAAAAATTAACAACCGTCTATTCATGAAATTCAACATGAAAATGATTAACTTCGTTATGATAAACAATAATTCAATGGAAAGGGAGCATCAGCTGATTCCCGGAGATCAGCTCTGGAAAAGACATTTATACAGGATCATTTATAGGTCCGATACCAAGCTCGGAAAGCTGTTTGATATTACGCTGCTGATACTGATTCTTGTAAGTACCTCTATCATTATGATGGAAAGCATCCCGAAGCTTGATAAAAGGTTTCATTATACGTTCATTGTTTTGGAATGGATTATTTCCATATTTTTCTCCGCGGAATATTTCTCACGGATCGCTGTTGTTAAAAACAAAGGCTCTTATATTTTCAGCTTTTTCGGAATCATAGATTTCCTGGCCCTCGTGCCATTTTATCTCAGCTTTGTGTTTCCTGTGACCAAGTATTTCCTGATTTTCAGAATGCTGAGAATGCTGAGGGTTTTCCGGGTATTTAATCTCCTGGATTTCATGAATGACGGAACCGTTATTGTACGGGCTCTGCGAAACAGTTCCCGGAAAATATACATCTTCCTTTTGTTCCTGATTATATTCTCGGTGATTGTAGGCTCACTTATGTTTATGGTAGAAGGCGGAAGGCCGGGATTTGAAACCATTCCGCAATCCATTTACTGGGCGGTGGTGACGGTAACCACGGTTGGATATGGTGACGTATCTCCTATTACACCGATGGGAAAATTCTTTGCTGTGGTATTAATGCTCGCCGGTTATTCGATTATTGCTGTGCCTACGGGAATTGTAACGGCAGAAATGCGGAATAAGAGACAGAATCTTGAGAAAGTATGCGAAAGATGCGGAAATGAAGATATTGATGACGATGCAAGGTACTGCAAGCAATGTGGCAAGAAATTAGCTTAGTAAAAAAATATCAGTAATCTATTAATTAAAATACTACGGAATCATGGAACCTAAAAAGAAAAATAAGCCGAATATGCTGGTCGTTGTACTGTTTTCGGCAATTGTATTGATGATTGTTATCTACTTTATCCTTGTCACTTTCTTCCCTGCTGTTTTCTCAGGACTTAATACCGGAGATATCCAGCCGGTTCAAGACAAATAAAAACATTCGGTAACAGTTGATCATTTCGGACTTTATAACTGAAGTTCAATTGCGCCTATTAATCCGGAACTTTTCGAATGTAAAGAAACTAAGGTCCGGTATTATTTAACAATCTGAATATTTTAAGCATAAAAAAGGCGGCCAATTAAAGGCCGCCTTTATATTTTAGTAACCGGAATTACTTTTTAATGGCTTTAATGGTTTGTTTGGAACCGTCTTTCATCAAAAGAGTTACCATATACATTCCCTGCTTCAATTCTCCCAAATGGAGTTCAGAAGAAGGATTATCTATTGTTTTCACCAATCTTCCGGAAGCATCCGAAACAGAAACAGACTTCACCTTAGCAATATCCGAGATATTCAGTACTTCACTAAAAGGGTTCGGGTAAAGTTTGATCGTGTTTTTAGAGTTTGCTTTTACATCAGATGTTCCCAATGTTCCTTTGCTGATGTTGATTGTAAATGCTCCTTCAGGCTCGTCAGTGTAATCGCTGTAGTATCCTACATTTACATAATACGTATTTCCTGTCAAAGTAGGAATAGAAATTATTTCACTACCTCCACTTCCTGCAATATCCATAGAGCCTTCACAAACCAATGACGAACAGTTTCCGCTGAAAACACCGATTTTAGGATCAAAATCACTTCCTGCCGGCATCGTTACAGAAATATTAAATGTATCACCATCTCCTGTGAACTTAAACCAGGTTCCGTCATTCATTCCACTGGTGCTGCATGCTGTTATAAAGCCTCCATTATTGGTTGCTCCGCCACCATCATTCTGCACATAAGTATAAGGGAATGATGTCGCGGTAAGCGCTCCTGAACACTCATCATTTGCCGGAGGAGGAGGATAAGTTCCCACGCAAATATTGAAGCCCTGATTTTCTCCTGCTCCACCATAACTGTATACCCTCACCCAATAGGTTTGGCCCACTGTAAGCCCTGTTACCGTCCCGGAATTGGGATCTGAACACAACATGCTGGATAATGCACCACATCCTCCGCTAAATACTTGAAAATATGTATCCGTACTATTAATAGTTCCGGCAGAAACAACATTTAGAAGAGAGATTTTATGTCTGGTGGCAGTTGCTGTAAATTTATACCATACATCATCGTCCGCTGTTCCATAGCAAGGAGCCGGATCTACATTGGAATCTGTCGCACCCAGGGTATAGCCTGAAGTTACCGTTCCGCAGTTAAGGTCAGGATTTACCGTAAGTGCAACGGCCGCGGCACAATCATCATTAGCCGGTGGTGGTGGCACTGTGGTAAACATTACTTCACTACATCCTGCAGATTCTCCTCCTGAGCCTACAGATGTTACTTTAAGATAATAATTGGTTGAGGCAGCCAACGGAGATGAAGGGGTATAACTGTTGGTTGTAACCGATACCTGGTTCGCTACGTTAGTTCCTCCCAGAGTTGTTCCAATGGAAACTTTATAACTTGTTGCACCGGATACATTTCCCCACGTAATGGTTGGACTTAAAGGTACATAGGTTGAATTATTAGAAGGATAAGTTACAAGAGGACAGGCAGGAACAGGATTCGGAGCAAGACCGTCAAATGTAATGACCGATTTGTAAGCAGCCCTGTTAGCTGTTGTCGGCGGAGAAGCCGGGCTAGGATCGGTATAGTCATTTCTGAACCAAAGTGTCGAATTCTGTGCACCCGGATAAACATACATCGCTTCATCGTAATCATTGTCATCATACCCTGCAGAATTTTCTTCTGCTGCTACCAAAAGATTGGAAACATTGTTATAAGCAAATGGTGTAGGGAAAGTAATGCTGATTACTCCGTTTGCATTCGTTACCGTTCCGGAAAACACCTGCGTAAGCTGAGAAGATGGAATCCAGTCTGAATCTGATACAAAAGACGATTTTGTCGTCATTCCCAAGTAAACTACCCATTGAGAAGAATTGGTGAGCGAAGCTGACGGGTTAAGATAAAATTTAAGTCCCGTAATGTTTCCTGCCGCATTGGCATTGATTTCCTGCTTGGTGAAGATCTGCTGTACATAAGAATACCCATAATAGGTACTTATGGGAGCCACTCCAACATTGGTGCTTCCTGTTCCCAGATTGATCTGAGCGGGAAGACTCATACTTAGAAATAATAAGCATGAAAGTAGAAATTTTGTCATAAACTATATAATATTTGTTGTAATGAGTACTAAATTAATAATAATTATTCAATATATAAATGAATTTTTTGTTTTATTATAAAAAATCGCGACTAATTGATTAGCCGCGATTCATTTACCTATAATTAATATTAAAAATTATTTCTTAATGGTTTTTATGGTTTGCTTAGTACCATCTTTCATTTCTAAAGTTACCAAATACATTCCCTGTTGCAATTCTCCCAAATGAAGCTCAGAAGAAGGAGTACTGATGGTTTTAACCAGTCTTCCTGCAACATCGGTTACCAGAATGTTTTTCACATTGGAAATATCTGAGATATTCAACACGTCGGAGAATGGATTAGGATACACTTTGATATTTTTATCTTTAGAAGCAATCTCAGCAGTGCCTAAAGTTCCTTGTGTTAAACTAAAGTCGTCAACACCCAAATACCAAGGACTGAACGTTGAAGAAACATTTAATCCAAAACTATATGTTCCACTCACAGTCGGCGTAAAGCTAACGGTATATTGCGTGTAAGCAGTGGTTCCCTGAGTTGCAGAAATAAATGTTCCAAGATCTGTGGCACCTGTCATACTCTGAGTGGTATTTACTACTACATTACCTGTAAATCCTATATAACTGGATGTTGTACCATTTGTATTATAGTAGAATGAGAAGGTATATGGCGTGTTTGCTGTCAACTGGAAACGAGGTGTCCACAATTGACTTGGATTCGTTGATCCATATTCAAGCGTCATATAATTTGGAGCAGACTTAGGGGCATTATATGTTGTCGAGGAAGCATTCATGGAAGTCCACGATTTTGTACCCGAATTAACTACCCAGCAAGATGGTGCTATTTGCGAACCTATTGTAGTTAAACTGTCAAAATTCTCAGTCCAAGGCAAACTCGTTATCGAGCTGCTACAAGCAGTGGTAAAGTTTCGAATTGTACAAGATGAAGATACGGTACCTCCTGCATAAGCGTTAACAACATAATAATATTTTGTATTTGCAGCCAATGGAGTCGTGAATGTATAAGAAGTTACATTTCCAAGATCTACATTATTCAGTACATCAGTTCCTCCTGAAGTTGTTCCTACGGTTAACCTATATCCTGCAGCATCCGTCATTGTATTCCATGTAATAGTAGGAGTTGTGGATAATCCCTGAGCAGAGGCTACAGGCGCTGTAACAACAGGACAGAACGAAGTTGTTGTGAAGGAAATAGATCCTGTCCACATACTTTTATCTGTTGAACTACAGTTTGATCTTACCCAAACATAATAGGTAGTTGAAGGTGAAAGCCCTGTGACATTGTAAGAGGTTGCAGCATTCGCACTAACTGTAGGGGTTGTAGTGGACACAGGAGCAGTATTGGTCGTACTATAATAAATATCATATCCATTAGCTGGTGCTGAAGCAGGTGCAGTCCAGCTGATAGTCGCCTGCAATGCAGAAACATTTGATGATGCTAAGCCGGAAACTTCTAAACATGAAGGGATAGGCTCAACGCTAATATCATCAAAACGAATGGATCTGTAAGTTCCACCTCCGGAATGTCTGAAGGCAATATATTGATTTGTTCCTGAAGGAATGTTCACAGCATATTGTGTAAATGTAGTTGTTAGAGCTATAGGGCTACCAATGGCTACAAATGTAGTAGCGTCGTTTGGATCAGACAGTGTACCTACTTCCATTGTATATCCGGAACCACCTGCATTTGCTTTGAAACGAACCCTGTTCGAACCGCTCATTAAATTGGTAGTCAAAGGAGAAACAAGCATACCTCCACCTGTAGATGCAGCATCACTATAAATATAATAACCGTTAGGTGCTGAGGTGTAATATGAGCTTGACACATATCCATATCCTGCCCAACCAGAAGGTTCAAGATACTTCCAACATGTAGGTGCATTGGTATTTGTTGAAGATCCTGTAGAAGTAGTATCAAAATTCTCTGAATATGGTACTTGGAAAGGATTACATGAGGTCGTAAATGTAGATGATCCTACCCACGAACCTTTATCGGTTCCGTTACAGTTTGTTCTTACCCAGAAGTAATATTGAGTAGCAGAAGTTAAACCTGATAAATTCGCTGAAACCACACCTGCAGCAGTTGATCCGGAAGCTGTTGTAGAGTTACCGGGAGCTGTAGATGAGGTACTATAATAATATTCATATCCATTAGCAGGTGGAGAAGAAGGAGCCGTCCACCCAATTGTTGCCGCGGTGGTGGAGACATTTGAGGAAGTCAGTGCTGTTACTACACTTGGGCAATTAGCTACAGTAGTAAAAGATCCTGCTGTCGCATATCCGTTACCTGTACCTGCCAGATTCGGTATATTGGAATATATGGATTGTGCAGATCCGTTTAAAGCTTGTACCTGTACTTGGTAAGTCGTATTTTGCGCTAAACCTGTAAGTGTAGCCGTAGTTGCTGAAACAGGATTTCCGCTGAAATTTGTCCAGTCACAGCTTCCTAAAACTCTGTATTGGATATTGTAAGCCGTTGCGCCGGTAGGAGCCGTCCAGCTCAGGGTTGCCCCATTATTGGTAACTGCTGTAGTAGCAGCAAAAGTTCTTACAGGTAGCTGGGTTCCCGGAGTCCAGGTATATTTTAAGCCTGTTGGGATTTTAACATTAACATTAGTCGTTCCCGAAAAAAGCATGGTGCTTGAATTCGCATTACCGGTTACGGCTTTCGACCAATCACACGTTGTTCCGGCTGGCACATTACCAACCATGAGGTTATTTACGTTTGAAGCATACGTTACAGAATTCCCTCTTATACCTACTTGAGGTGTCGTGCTGCCGGTTGATGCAGTTCCCGGATTTGTATTGTTTCCATAAACAATATTAATTTCCCCTGTTGCATATACTAGATGAATCTGAAAATTTAATTTTTCAGTAGATCTATTATAATAGTTAGCATGATCCTTATACTGAACCACAAATTCAGTTCCCAGATCCTGGTATCTGATTTCAGGAGCAGCGGTTGTATTGGTTGTAGGATCCGTTCCTGCGTCTTGCCCGAAAGCAGAAACAGCACCTAATGTACCGGTATCAAGTGTTGATAATGGTGTATAGGTGTAGTTTAACGGCGCAGCACCAAAAGTTATAAATCCATTCGTACTGATATAACAGGTTGTAACAGTAGTCCCACCAAATGGAAAAGGTGAGCTAAGTGTAATTGCAGAAGAAACAGTATTATCATAGGTTCCTGAAGCAAAAACGGTCCCACCCGTTATAGGAGTATACGTAGTGCCCGTACTCTTTGTAAAAGAATAACCAGCAATGTTAGTCTGTGCAGACAGCCCTACTCCTAAGGACATCATACACGTGAGTAGAAATTTCTTCATTCTAAGTAAATTAAATTAGTACGATAAAATTATTAAATAATATTTAAATAAAACACAATTAAAAACTCAAAAAATTAAATTTTAATTAATTTTAAAACATTTATTTTAATTAAAACATATTATTTTTCACTTAATGTTGAATATATAATAATTTTTACAAAAACATAACATATTGTAAATTAATCAGTTAAATATTTATCACAAATTATTGATTTACAATTGATAAGAATTTCCTAGCACAAAATAACTCAAAAAAAATAGCGGCAAAACTGCCGCTATTTCTATTATTAAAATAATCTATCAAAAAAACTATTTTTTAATGGTTTTAATCATTTGTTTGGAACCATCCTTCATTTCTAAAATTACCAGATATATGCCTTTCTGCAATTCTCCAAGGTGAAGTTGAGCGGAAGGATTTGCTATGGTTTTTACCAATCTTCCTGCAACATCGGCTATAAGGATATTTTTGATATTAGAAACATCAGAAATGTTCAGCACATCGAAGAATGGGTTTGGATAAACCTTAATACCGTTATTTCTTACAGAAGTTTCAGAAGTTGCCAGAGAAGGATTCAGTTGATAAGTAATATCATCTATCAATACGCTGTTGGCAGGGGTCCCGGTATGTCTGAATACAAGCTTATTAACGCCCGCAGGCACTCCTGTAATATCAAGTGAATAATTATCTACAGCAGTCGTACTGGTGGAAGTATAGCTTCCTAATACTACAAAAGTAGAAGTATCAGCTGGATTTGTCAAATAACCGATCTGAACAATTCCTCCAGCAGTAAAGTTAGCTCTTCCTTTAAATTGGAGTGTATAGTTGCCCGATTGTAAATTGGAAAGCTCAGGCGTAGCAGCCATACCGGTAGAAGTACCGAAAGTATAGATATACAAAGCATTTGGAGCACTTACTGCACTACTGGCAGTAACAGTAGCATAGGTTAAATTGGATCCTATACTGGTCCAACATACTGGAAGACTTCCTGTAGCAGTAGTGTCGAAATTCTCATTTAATGTAGTTACAGCAACACATGATGTATTGAAACTAATAGGACTTGACCAAGGACTTGTTGCTGCTGCACTACAAATGGATCTTACCCAAACATAATACATCGTAGCAGGAGCCAGTCCGCTTATTGCCTGTGAATTTCCTGTAATACCCGTTATATTCGGAGCGGTAGTACTGGTAGGTGCTGTACTTGAAGTACTGTAGTACAACTCATATCCGTTACCCGGAGCAGTTGCCGGCGCAGTCCAGGAGATTGTAGCCCCGCTGGAAGTTATGCTGTTTGCCCCCAATGATGTAGGTTCCGCGCAAGCAGGAATTGCTTCTACTACAAAATCATCGATATGGAAATCTACATCAGGTGAAGTAGAGCTCGTACTTGCTACGAAGGCAATTTTAACTGTTCCGCTATATCCGGTAAGATTTACTGTTTCGGTCTGACCCGTGTTTGAATAAGATCCTGCACCGGTATATGTTTTTAAAATATTGGTATTGCTCCAGGTTGTTCCACCATCAGTAGAAATAATCATACGTACCAAATGTGTCCCAAGCGTAGTCTGAGAAGTTGTACCCGAGTAATTTGTAACAGCCATTTTGTATTTTACTCTGTAAACACCTGCGGTATTACCCAGATTAATCGGTTGAGAGATCAGCCAGTCGCCGGTATTGGTTCCATATAAATTGATTTTAACGCCAGCATTGGTTCCCGCATTTCCGAAACCTGTAGCAGACGCCCATTTACTGGCACCATAAGTCAGCGTAGAATTGGCCGCCACAGCCCCTTTAGCTACGCTCCAGCATGTTGGTACAAAAGAAGAGAACGCCTGATTGGCAGTCGGTGCATTTTCCACACCGCAAACGGTAGTGAAAACCCTCTCGCTACAAGTTGCGGAAGGTGTATTTGCTGTATAGCCGCTTACTGAATAATAATATTTTGTCGCCAAGTTCAGCGGAGATGCAAAAGTATAGGAAGTAACATTTCCTAGATCAACATTATTAAGAACATCAGTACCTCCTGCAGTAGTACCAACTCGCAATTTGTAACCGGTTACCCCATTAATTGAGGTCCAAGTTATTGTTGGGGTAGAACTTACATCCAGAGCACCACTAGCAGGAGCCGATACGGTAGGACATAAAGAAGGAGTGGCAAAAGTACCGGAACTTGACCATACACCTTTGTCTGTTGCATTACAGTTTCCTCTAATCCAATAGTAATAAGTAGTACCTGGAGTAAGTCCTGACAGATTAGCTGTAACGATACCGGCACCTGTTGAACTGGAAGGTGTGGTAGTAATAGTAGGAGCAGTAGAAGAAGTACTATAGTAATACTCATACCCGTTGCCTGGAGGCGTAGTTGAAGCAGCCCAGCTGATCGTTGCTGCATCCGGGGTAACTGCAGATGAAGTAAGGCCCGTAACTGTGCTGGCACAGTTGAGTGATGTTGTAAAAGATCCAGCCGTCACATATCCGTTACCTGTACCTGCTAGATTCGGTATATTGGAATATATAGATTGTACAGATCCGTTTAAAGCTTGTACCTGTACTTGATAAGTCGTATTTTGCGCTAAACCTGTAAGTGTAGCCGTAGTTGCTGAAACAGGATTTCCGCTGAAATTTGTCCAGTCACAGCTTCCTAGAACTCTGTATTGGATATTGTAAGCTGTTGCGCCGGTAGGAGCCGTCCAGCTCAGGGTTGCAGCATTATTGGTAACTGCTGTAGTAGCAGCAAAAGTTCTTACGGGTAGCTGAGTCCCTGGAGTCCAAGTATATTTTAAGCCTGTTGGGATTTTAACGTTAGCATTGGTAGTTCCTGAAAAAAGCATGGTGCTTGAATTCGCATTACCGGTTACGGCTTTAGACCAATCACATGTTGTTCCAGCTGGTACATTACCTACCATCAGGTTATTTACGTTTGAAGCATACGTTACAGAATTCCCTCTTATACCAACCTGGGGTGTTGATCCGGAAGTTGAAGTTCCTGGATTTGTATTGTTTCCATAAATAATATTAATTTCCCCTGTTGCATATACTAGATGAATCTGAAAATTTAACTTTTCAGTAGATCTGTTAAAATAATTAGCATGATCCTTATACTGAATTACAAATTCAGTTCCGAGATCCTGGTATCTGATTTCAGGAGCGGCGGTTGTATTGGTTGTAGGATCGGTTCCTGCGTCTTGCCCGAAAGCAGCAACAGCACCTAATGTACCGGTATCAAGCGTTGACAATGGTGTATAGTTTGTCGTTGACGGAGCAGCACCAAAAGTTATGAATCCATTCGTGCTGATATAACAGGTTGTAACAGTAGTCTCACCAAAAGGAAAAGGTGAACTCAGAGTAATTGCAGAAGAAACAGTATTATCATAGGTTCCTGAAGCAAAAACGGTCCCACCCGTTATAGGAGTATACGTAGCGCCCGTACTCTTGGCAAAAGAATAACCGGCGATGTTAGTCTGTGCAGAAAGCCCTACGCCCAAGGCCATCACACCGGTGAGTAAAAATTTTTTCATTATATAGCAAATTAAAATTAGGGCTGCTAAGATATAAATAAACCATAAGTAATTCACTAAACCTTTACTTATTTTATTAATTCACTAAACAAAGAAGAATATCAAGAGTAGAAAGATAAACAAACATTTAATTTTATTATCAAAATAACAACTTAAATAAATAATATAAAATACTGAAGCACAGTATTTTAAAATTACACATATATTAGCAAATTACTCTATTACTACATTTTTAAAAAATTATGCATCGCATTATTTTTCTTTACATAATTAAATAAAAAATAGTGGCAATTTTTAGCCACTATTTAGATTTATGTTTAAAAATTAAAGTAAAATCGCTTTTTAATTTAAATAAAACTCATATTTATTCAACAATTGAATTTCCTTGATCAACTCACCACTCAGATTGACGGAATGCTTCATCGACTGTACTTCAAGGTGCTCCACTTTTGAATCCTCCTCGACATTTTTAATGTAAAATTTCAGCTTCTGATTTCCTTGATTTTTCTCAAGCACATTTCTGAAAAAATGCAGATCTTCGGGACGGAAATCCATCACGTCCATCACCAGCGAGATGCTTTTCGCGAACCGTTCAAATGCTTCCTGAAGCTCAATAACCTCATTTACATTCACGAACACCCGGCCGTCCTTCACCTGGGCAAATTTAATTTTAAAAATAACGAACCGCTGAACTTCGAGCTTTTCTTTCAGTTTCATATAATCCCGGTCCCCTAAACGGAAAGAATACGATCCTGAATAATCTTCCAGGGTGACAAAAGCCACTTTCTCACCGCTTCTGAATCCGTCCTGTACACGGTATTCGGTAATAAGTCCGGCTACGGTATACTCTTTTCCTGCACCTCCGTTTTCTCTTTCTTTCTGCAAGGTTTTCCAGTCTTTTTTCTTTTCTTCAAACAGTTCTTCCTGCTTATTGGCAAAAGCCTGCTCTTTGTAGGCATCCACCTCATCAAGATTCAGAAAATGGAAAACCCCTTTCGGTTCTGCTTTTTTGGTGATTTCTTCTATAATTTCCTCTTCGCCGGTAAGCAGTTCGTCGGAAACGATTTCCACGAGGCTGGCAACATCTTCAGGCGCTTCCTGCTCCAGAATCGGAACCTCATCTACCACCAACTTTACTTCTTCATCTTTTTCCAAGACCGCTTTTTTGGAAAGCTGCCCCTGCATAAACTGGAACTGATATTTAAATTCATCCAGCGGGTGCGCAGAGAGGTAGAAGCCTATGGTTTCTTTTTCTTTATTCAGCTTATGCATGTTTGGCCATTCCGGGCACGGCGCAAGCTTGGGCTGTTCAATCTGGACTTCCTCGGCAAAATCTGCAAACAGGGAAAATTCCATTTCGTTCTTGCTTTCCTGGAAGCTCTGTCCGTAGCGGATCAGCCGTTCCAGGTTAGTTTTTCCTGCCATATCAATATCGAAATATTGTCCGCGGTGGAATGAATCCAATTCATCGAAAGCTCCGGCAAGCACCAAACTTTCCGCTACCCTCTTGTTCATCTGGGAAGGCACGATTCTCTCGAAAAAATCATAAATATTTTTAAATCTTCCATTCGTCCTTTCCTTGGTGATCGCCTCACTCGGCCCCTCCCCGATTCCTTTGATGGCTCCGAGACCGAAGCGGATCTGCCCTTTCTCGTTTACTGAAAATTTATACTGCGATTCATTTACGTCCGGCCCCAATACATCAACCCCCATACTCTTACAATCTTCCATGAACATGGTAATCGATTCGGTATTGTTAATGTTGTTGCTCATCACACTCGCCATGTACTCTGCCGGATAATTGGCTTTAAGAAAAGCCGTCTGGTAAGCAACAAAGGCATAACAGGTGGAGTGGGATTTGTTGAAAGCGTATTCGGCAAAAGCCTTCCAGTCGTTCCAGATCTTTTCCAGACGGGTCTCGTCCAGATTGTTCTTTCTTCCGCCCTCAATAAATTTAGGGTACATTTTATTCAGAACGTCGATCTGCTTTTTACCCATGGCTTTTCTCAGCGTATCGGCTTCACCTTTTGTAAAGTTGGCCAGCTTCTGAGACAGCAGCATTACCTGCTCCTGATATACGGTAATTCCGTAAGTTTCCTTTAAATATTCTTCAGTTTCCGGTAAATCGTAAACAATTTCTTCAATCCCATGCTTCCGGTTGATGAAATTCGGGATATATTTAATAGGCCCTGGACGGTATAAGGCGTTCATGGCGATAAGGTCGGCAAAAACCGTCGGTTTCAGTTCCCTCATATACTTTTGCATCCCGGGACTTTCGTACTGGAAAATCCCGATCGTTCTTCCTTCTTTAAACAGCTGATAAGTTTTGGTATCATCCAGAGGAATCTCATCAGGGTCGATATCTACCCCATGTCTTTCTTTTACCAGCTTCAAAGCATCTTTAATGATAGTCAGTGTTCTGAGCCCCAGGAAGTCCATTTTCAGAAGGCCGGCACTTTCTGCCACCGAGTTATCGAACTGAGAGACCAAAATATCGGCATCTTTTGCCGCAATGGTTACAGGCACCAGGTTACTTACATCTTCAGGCGTAATTATAACCCCACATGCGTGAATCCCGGTATTCCGGATACAGCCTTCCATCTTTTTCGCACTGGCCAAAACACTGTGCCGCGGATCGGAAGAACTGTCGAGCACCAGCCTCATCTCATCAACAAGCATCTGGTCTTCCGGTCTTAATTTATCATATTTAGACAAAGCCTTCGCGATATTCATTCCGGGAACGGAAGGAATAAGCTTGGCAATGTTGTTGGTATCGGGAATCGGGAGATCCAAGACCCTTCCGGCATCTTTAATGGCCGATTTACCCCCCAGAACAGAGTAGGTAATGATCTGCGCCACCTGATTCTGACCGTATTTATCGATTACCCATTTGATAATCCTGTCACGGCCTTCGTCATCGAAATCGATATCGATATCCGGCATCGAAACCCTTTCCGGATTCAGGAACCTTTCAAAAAGGAGATCGTATTTAATCGGGTCCACATTCGTAATTCCGATACAGTAAGCCACCGCAGAACCTGCTGCAGAACCCCTGCCCGGTCCTACCCAGACACCCATATTCCGGGCTTCGTTACAGAAATCCTGTACGATCAGGAAGTAGCCGGGATATCCCGTGTTGGCAATAACCTCAAGTTCGAAATCGAGACGCTCTTTAATTTCGTCGGTGATTTCAGCATATCGTTTTTTTGCACCTTCATAAGTTAAATAGGTAAGATAAGCCATCTCTCCTCTTTTTCCGCCGTCAACATCATCTTCCGGATGAATGAATTCCTGTGGAATATCGAACTTCGGAAGTAAAACGTCGCGCTTTAGGGTATAAGGTTTAAATTTGGCAAAAAACTCCTCATAAGCATCGAAAGCATCCGGATAAGCCAGAAAAGCCTCTTTTATCTCATCGGAATTTTTGATGTAATATTCTTCCGTTGCAAGCCCCCTTCTTTTTCCAAAACCTTTTCCTACCGGAGTCGAAAGCTTTTCACCGTCTTTGATACAGCTTACGATATCCTGAATATTCGAGTCGTCTTTATTGGTATAAAACGTTTCGTTCTGGGCTAAGATCTTAACGTTGTACTTATCGGCAAAATGCAGCAATACATCATTCAAGTGCTCTTCTTCAGGCAGCTTGTGATTCTGAAGCTGAACGTAGAAATCATCTCCGAAGGTATCCTTCCACCAATTTGAAAAGCTCCTCACCTTTCTGTTCTCCGGTATTTAAGATCGCATCAGGAATATCTCCGTGGATCCCGGAAGTCAGCGCAATAATTCCTTCTTTATACTGCGCGATAAGGTCACGGCTCACCCTCGGCACCCCGAAATAGAAACCTTTCAGGAAACCGATACTGGAAAGCTTCGCTAAGTTTTTATACCCGTTAAAATCTTTCGCAAGAAGAACAACCTGTGTTCTCCTATCCGGATCATCTTTGGTAAACTGCTTCTGCTCGTAACGGTCTGAAATGTAAAATTCGCAGCCCACCACGGGGATCAACGGTTCTGAAACCGGCTCGGGATCGTTGAATTCCGTTCCGTTTTCTTCCGCTTCCTGTTTTTTGGCTAAATATTCCTTATGTTTTTTTGCGCGGTCGCCATTTGCCCCTTCCACGGCAGAAACAAATTTAAATGCTCCCATCATATTTCCAAGGTCCACCATACCGACGGCCGGGAAATTATTATCGGTTGCTTTTTTAATTAAATCGTTAATGCTTGAAGTAGCGGTAAGGGTAGAGAAAACACTGTGGTTATCGAAATTGAAATATTTCCCCAGATCGATCTCATCAATGCTTCCGAAATCCTGCTGCTTCTTTTTATTGTTGAAATCCGCAACCTGCCTTCTGATGACAATATTGAAGGGTTTGATCGGATCCGGATGCAGTGTTTTGAAATAGGTCAGCTGATCCTCGGAAACCTTTAATATTTCGGCAGGAATAATCCCGATCCTCATCATTTCAAAGAACACCTGCGCCGTCGCATTTACGTCGGCTGCCGCGTTGTGGGCTTCGTCAAACTTATGCCCGTACAGTTTTTCGTAGAGCTCCTCCAGCTTCGGAGATTTGTATCTGCCGCCTTTTCCTCCGCCAAGCTTGCAGAAATCGGTTCCCAGAAGCATCGTATCTGCTTTCGGCTTTTCCTGGAGATTGTCTTTTATATTTTTCCTGTAAAATTCGGCACCGACAATATTGTAATCGAATTCAACATTGTGTCCGGAAACTACTCTTACCTTTTCAAGTACTTTAGAAAATTCGTGCAGTATTTCTTCAAGATCACGCCCCTCGTCGTTGGCGATTTTTGTTGTGATCCCGTGAATTCGCGCCGCGTTGAAGGGAATATCATATCCTTCCGGCTTTATAATATAATCCTGATTTTCTATTAACGTCCCGTTATCATCATGCAACTGCCATGCAATCTGAACCATTCTTGGCCAGTTGTCTGAGTCTGAAAGCGGAGCGTTGAAATTCTTTGGTAAACCTGTGGTTTCTGTATCAAAAACTAAATACATGTATTATTTCAGCTTTTATTTAAAAAGAGAATGTAA
The DNA here is from genome assembly GCF_030818695.1 of Chryseobacterium sp. SORGH_AS_0447. Classification (NCBI taxonomy): domain Bacteria; kingdom Pseudomonadati; phylum Bacteroidota; class Flavobacteriia; order Flavobacteriales; family Weeksellaceae; genus Chryseobacterium; species Chryseobacterium sp. SORGH_AS_0447. The sequence goes on from NZ_JAUTAR010000001.1 coordinate 3,500,876, forward strand.
AGTTACTTCATTTTTTTGACGTTACAGACAAAATTCACTTGTTTTTAAGGGTTTTGGAATCTCCATTTTAAGTATTGGTAAAAGCATCAGCTGACACATAAGATCAGCTTTTAAAATTAATAAAGAAATCATTAAGATTAATTAAAATTTAATTAAGATCTGTGGTATACAGCCTGTTTCGTTATCGATAATTCTGAATCTTCTCTACATTTGTAATGAAATATCTACATAATCGCTAACGGCATGAAAAAACATCTAATTCTGGCAGGTACCTTGTTCTGCCTTTCCATGTATGCACAAAAAGGCAACGAGAATTTAAGAAGAGAATTTGAAAAGCAGAAAGTAGAAAATGAAAAAAAGTTTGATGCTTATGCTGCAAAAGTTTACGGTAAAAACCCGGACAATACAACACAGAAAAAAATAGATTCGTTAAAATCCCGTCTTGGCGGCTTTCACTTTGATATTCCTTATTTTCTTCAGGAACAGGATACCCGCCAGCTGATGAATTCCAATTCGGACCAGCTCAACACGGCCGGGAATGTTTCAGGACTTGCCGGCTCTTTTAACGGAGAAAATATTAAATACACCATCTTCGACGGTGGGAGGATCTACGAAGCCCATACGGCATTCAATAATGCACCAGGAAGGGTTACGAACAAGGAAGACAGCTCGCAAAGCTACTCTGATCATTCTACGGGAGTCGGGAGTTTTGTAGGTGGAAAAAGTGTGCCTCTATCCAACAGCAGCGGAGTCTCGGTAGGAAATGCCAAGGGAGTCGCCAGCAGCTCTACCATGGACAGTTATATGTTCAGTACCACTACCCTGCCGGGCGATACTTCAACCAGCACGGTCTATCAGAAAATACAGACCTCCCAACCCAATATCTCGAACCACTCGTACGGAATTAATGCCGGCTGGAATGAAAATTACGACAGCAATGGAAATATTTCTTCGTACGTCTACAACGGTTCCAAAAGCGGAGGCTCTTTTTATGATTTTCAAGGGACCTACGATTCAAACGATTACAATTATGATGCGCTGGTATACACCAATCCTTCATTTATTATCGTAAAATCTGCCGGAAATTATTTCGGAATGGGGCCTAACGGAACAGGCTCTACTGCTCCTAAATATTATAAAACGTCCAGCGGGCAAACTGCCTTCAGTTCCAGTGATACACTCCCAGCCAATAACTGCTCCCTTGGCTATGACTGTATCGGTCCCGGATCACTGGCAAAAAATATTATTGTAGTGGGCGCTACGGATATCATCAGTACCAATAATTACCGTTATACAGCATCTTCCGATGTGGTGCATTCGGACTACAGCAGTGCAGGCCCGCGGGATGACGGCGGTATAAAGCCGGATATTTCTACGGTAGGAACTGATGTTCTGTATGCTTCAAGTTCTGCCACCGGGAGCAGCGCCTGGGCACAGGGAAGCGGAACCTCCTTTTCTGCACCGGTGGTGACAGGAATTATCGGACTCTGGACTCAGATTTACAAGCAGCTGTTCAATAATGCCTTGCTGAATGCCGCTTCTGCAAAAGTTCTTACCGTCCATTCAGCATCTGAAGCAGGAAATATAGGACCGGACCCGTTGTTTGGATGGGGTTTTATTAACGCGAAAAAAGGAGCAGAATTATTGGTAGGAAAAGCAAACAATACAGTCGTTTTTAACAATGAAACACTCATCAGCGGGGTTAAAAACAATAAAATTATTACGGCAACCGGCAGTGAACCGCTAAAGGTGACCGTTAGCTGGACTGACCCTGAATACACTCCCAATTATCAGTATGTCTCAGACGTTTATAACAACAGAACTTCAAAGCTGATCAACGATCTCGATATAAGAATCATTGACACGACGAACAATACGATATATTATCCCTGGAAGCTCAATGCCACCAGCCCGATGACGCCTGCAACCAAAGCAGACAACACCGTGGATAATGTAGAACAGGTAGTACTCGACAACCCGGTAGCGGGAAGAATCTACCGGGTGGAAGTCGGCAACAAAGGAACATTGGTTGATGACTCCGGGAATCCTGCACCGCAAAATTATTCGATCATGGTGACAGGCCTGACGCAGCAGTCTGTTTTAGGAACCGGTGAAGTAGTAAAAGACAACGGCATCATCATCGCGCCAACCATCACCAAAGACTATGTGAAAGTACTGAAAGCTCCTGCCCGATCTGCATTTACCGTGTATGACCTGTCCGGTAAAAAACTGCAGACCGGCACGGTAAAAGGCAGCGAGGAAAGCATCGATCTTTCTTCTTACGTTAAAGGAATATACATCATCGAAGTGAAAACCGGCAGCAATATCATTTCCAAGAAAGTAATTAAAGAATAGATAATTAATCACTTACAGCTTTACAATCCATAAAACACTAACGACTGTTAGTGTTTTATTTTTTTGTTTATCTTTGCCTTCTATGGAAAATACACTTCACGAAAAAGTTTCTCAGGATATTTTGCTAAAGGCTTACAATCACATGATGCTTGCCAAAGCGATGGCAGATATCTACGAAGAAAACAGAAATGTTACCAAATACGTCCACAGTACTTCAAGAGGGCATGAAGCCATCCAGCTGGCCACCGCCTATCAGCTTAAAAAGGAAGACTGGGTATCTCCTTATTACAGAGACGAAAGTATTCTGCTGGGAATCGGTTTCGAGCCGTATCAGCTTATGCTGCAGCTGTTGGCAAAAGCTGACGATCCTTTTTCAGGAGGAAGATCCTATTATGCCCACCCTTCAAGCAGGGACGAAGACAAACCGAAAATCATCCATCAAAGTTCGGCAACGGGAATGCAGACGATCCCAACCGCAGGGGTTGCCCAGGGGATCAAATATATCCAGGATTTTAATTTACAGCAGTTTGAAAACAATCCGGTAGTTGTCTGCAGCCTTGGTGACAATTCCGTAACGGAAGGTGAAGTGAGTGAAGCACTTCAGTTTTCCGCATTGCACCAGCTTCCGATTATTTTCCTGGTACAGGACAATGAATGGGGTATTTCCGTAACCAAAGATGAAGCAAGAACCTGCGATGCCTATGAATTTGTAGCAGGATTCACCGGATTAAGCAGAATGCGAGTAGACGGAACCGATTTCATTGAAAGCTTTGAGGTGATGAAAAAAGCGGTGGATTTTGTACGTACCGAAAGAAAACCGTTGGTTGTATGTGCCAAAACCGTACTGATCGGTCACCATACTTCAGGAGTGAGAAGAGAATTCTACCGGGATGAAGAGGATTTGACCAAACACCGTGCTAAGGATCCGGGAGAAATCCTCAGAAACCATCTGATTGAATCTGGAGTTGACGAAGAATTATTAAAACAGATTACCAAAAAAGCCCGTCTTGAAGCGGAAGAAGCTTTTGAAAAGGCTAAGAAAGCAGAAGATCCAAAGCCTGAAACGGTGATGGAGCATGTTTTTGCACCGACACCAATAACCGAAGAAACAGGAACCCGCGAACCTCAGGGCGGAGAGAAAATCGTAATGGTAGATGCTGCCATTCATGCCATTCAGGAGCTGATGTGGAAACATCCGGAAGCTTTGCTGTACGGGCAGGACGTCGGCGAAAGAATCGGCGGGGTTTTCCGTGAAACAGTAACGCTGGGAAAGAAGTTCGGAAGCAAAAGGGTTTTCAATACGGCGATCCAGGAAGCCTACATCATCGGCTCTACAACAGGGATGAGTGCCGTTGGGCTAAAACCGATTGTGGAAGTACAGTTTGCCGATTATATTTATCCGGGAATCAACCAGCTGATTACGGAGATTTCAAAATCAAGTTATCTGAGCCAGGGGAAATTCCCTGTGAGCAATATCATCCGTGTTCCGATCGGAGCTTACGGCGGCGGCGGACCTTACCACAGCGGAAGCGTGGAAAGCATCTTAGCCAATATCAAAGGGATTAAAATCGCCTATCCAAGCAATGCAGCCGATTTTAAGGGCTTATTGAAAGCAGCTTATTATGATCCGAACCCGGTGATCATGCTGGAGCATAAAGGTCTCTACTGGAGCAAAGTTCCGGGAACCGAAGATGCTAAAACCATCGAACCGGCAGAAGATTATATCCTGCCTTTCGGAAAAGGAAAAGTTATTATCGAGGCGGAGAAAGATGAAACCGAAAAAGGAAGGACCATATTGGTCGTGACCTACGGAATGGGCGTGTACTGGGCAAAAGAAGCCGTGAAAAACTTTAATGGAAGAGTTGAAGTCATCGATCTGAGAACATTAATTCCTTTGGATGAAGAATTGGTTTTCGAGCGGGTAAAAGCCCACGGGAAATGTATTGTCCTAACGGAAGAGCAGCTGAACAATTCTTTTGCAGAAGCTTTCGCCCATCGGATTTCTAAAAACTGTTTCCGCTACCTTGACGCTCCGGTAGAAACTATGGGATCGCTGGATGTTCCGGCAGTGCCCATCAATCTGGTGCTGGAAAAGGAAATGCTGCCGAACGCAGAAAAGCTGAGCGCAAAAATAGAAGAAATGATGAACTATTAATTCAGATAAAAATAATGCAACCTCCGAATCCGGAGGTTTTTTTGTACCCGGCTTTTAGCTATATGTAAAAGTAAGCTGCAGACAGTGATGTTAAAAGGAAAACTTCCTGCCTATCCTATTCCCTATTCCAATTTGTCAACCCAAATTCTATCGCAGAATTATTAAATAAAATCAATCTATAACTCTGCACCTACCACAAAAACATGGTATCTATTTTGCTTATTGTTTCGCTAGTTTACAGCTTATGATTACAACAAAATACGTCAACTACAAGCAGATTCTCAATTTATCAGGATTCCACATGATTTTGATTTCGGCCTGGTGTACACTGATTGCCATTCTTTTTCACTTTTTTCACTGGGACTGGATGATTATTCCCTGGGTTCCCGTAGCGCTGATCGGTACTGCTGAGGCTTTTTTGGTAGGTTTTAAAAACAACCAGGCCTACGACAGATTATGGGAAGCAAGAAAGATATGGGGCGGAATCGTTAATTCCAGCAGGATGCTCGGATCTATGGTGTACGCGTTTCAAACGGACAATGAAGAAATAGGAAAATTTAATTTGGAAGACCGCCGTAAGAAAATCGTATGCCGCCATATTGCATGGTTGTATCAGTTGCGTGAACAGCTTTTGATTCCTACCGAATGGGAACACATTAAAGTGGAAGAAGATCAGTTTAAAAATATCGATCATAAACGAAACCGGCTGATTAAAGCAGGATTTCCGGATTACGGAAGAACACCCATTTTTCTCAATAAATATTTATCTGAAGAAGAAGTAAGCTTACAGTCCCATTACAAGAATTTTGCAACTTATCTGATAGCCCAGCAGTCAAAAGATGTAAATGAGCTTAAGAATATGAATGTTATTTCAGATTTCAATCAGAAGCAGCTGCAGGATTGTCTGAATGAATTTTACACCCTTCAGGGACAGGCCGAAAGAATTAAGAAGTTTCCGTTGCCCAGACAGTTTGCGAGTACGGCTTTTGTTTTCAATATCATCTTTATCATGCTGCTTCCTTTAGGTTTAGTTAGTGAATTTGCTAAACTGGGAGATTGGGGAATCTGGGCATCCATCCCGTTCTGTATTACCATCGGCTGGATCTATATTATTATGGAACTGGTGGGCGATTACTCGGAAAACCCTTTTGAAGGGCTTATGTTCGATATCCCGATGCTTTCAATCTGCCGTACCATCGAAATCGATCTTCTGCAAATGACGGGAGAAACAGAGCTGCCGGATCCGATTGCTTCGAAAAACGGAGTTTTAGTTTAAATTTAATTTAATAATATTATCTTAAAACCATTGAGATTTCAGTAATCTTAATGGTTTTATAGTTTTTTAGCCGCTAAATATCTAAAATTAAATCCTGACCGCATTACAATATAATAGCCGTAGTATTTTTTACTTCAGAGATCATAAACGAGCTATGGGTACTCGCAATATGCTGCAAAGTAGTAAGTTTGGAAAGCATAAAATTGCGGTAATCTTCCATATCTTTTACACCGATTTTTAAAATATAATCGTAATCTCCGCTCACGTGAAAACACTCGGTGACTTCCTGCAGGTTCATGACTTCTTTTTCAAATTGGAGAACGTATTCCTTTTTATGCTGGGTGAGTTTGATATGGCAGAGCACAATAAAATCTTTGTTGATTTTATGCCGGTCCAACAAGGCTACGTATCTGGAAATCACCCCTGTATTTTCCATTTTTCTGATGCGTTCATACACTGCGGTAACCGACAATCCGAGCTTGTGGGACAGCTCTTTGGTGGTCTGTTTGGCATCTTCCTGCAAAAAAAGAAGCAATTTTTTATCGGTTTCATCAAAATTCATAGATGATTTTTTGGTAATTTTTTATTTAAATCAAATATAATAAACTTTTTTTCTATCAATTTAAATATAAATAGATTTATATTCTAATAATTCAAAATTATATTGTAATAATTCCAGAGGTTGATCATATTTACAGCATAAAATCGATGCGATATGAAAGACTTTAATGCCGCCAATGAAATCCAGGACTTGCAGTATTTCGGAGAATTCGGAGGAGTGAATCCTTCTATTTCAGACAGTTCGACTTATACCTTCCTGTCTGCCAAAACAATGTTTGATACTTTCGAAGGAAATGCCGAAGGATGTTATCTGTACTCCAGGCACTCTTCCCCGATGAACCTGTATCTTTCTCAGGCACTGGCAAAACTTGAAAATACCGAAGCAGCCAACGTCACCGCTTCAGGAATGGGAGCCATTACTTCGGTACTGATGCAGGTCTGCAAAAGCGGCGACCATATTGTTTCGAGCCGGACGATTTATGGAGGAACCTACGCTTTCCTGAAAAACTTTTTGCCGCCTTTCAGCATCAATACCACATTTGTCGACATCAGCAATTTTGAGTCTGTAGAAAACGCTATTAACGAAAACACCAAAATTATATATTGTGAGAGTGTAAGCAACCCGCTTCTGGAAGTTGCTGATCTGAGAAAATTATCCGAAATCTGTAAAAGGTACAACCTGAAACTGATTGTAGACAATACATTTTCCCCACTTTCCATTTCTCCCAAATTGCTTGGTGCAGACATCGTGATTCATTCCCTGACGAAATTCATCAACGGAAGCAGCGATACGGTAGGCGGCGTGTACTGCGGAACCCAGGAATTTATCAACGATACCAAAAATGTAAACAGCGGCGCCTGTATGCTGCTGGGCCCCACTATGGACAGCTTCCGTTCGGCAAGTATCCTGAAAAACCTGAGGACGCTCCATATCCGGATGAAGCAACATAGCTACAATGCGATGTATCTGGCAAGAAAATTTGAGGAAGACGGACTGCGGGTCGTATATCCCGGCCTGAAATCCCATAAAAACCACGAACTCATGAAAAGCATGATGCACGAGGAATACGGGTTTGGCGGACTATTGACTTTGGATGCGGGAGCTACGGAAAAAGCCAACGAACTGATGGAACTGATGCAGCAGGAAAACCTGGGCTATCTTGCCGTAAGCTTGGGCTTTTATAAAACCTTATTCTCCTGCTCCGGAAGCTCTACCTCCTCCGAAATTCCGGAAGAAGAACGGGCAGCCATGGGAATTTCCGACGGACTGATCCGGTTCTCTATAGGACTCGACCACGATATCGAACGAACTTACGAAAAAATGAGAGAATGCATGCTGAAAACAGGTGTTCTCAACCATGAGACCATCTCCATATCCTAACTATTGTAAAAAGCTGTTGTTGATTCGACAGCTTTTGTTTTTTAGATCTGAACACGGAGTGCACTAAGTTTTTTGGGATACTGACTGTTTTTGAGGTTCACAAAACCGTTTCACTTAAAGAAGCCTAAATGAGTTTCAACGCAGTCTAAATTTTAAAATGAAATAATTAAGTTGTTTTTAAAATTGGCAAAATCATTTGAAAATAAACGATCAATTTTTATGGAAATGGCTTGGGAAAGCCTCTTCCGGCTTCATTTTGAAAATATTAAGCAGCACCCATGATTTCAAAAACCCGTAACCATACGAAAACATCTGGATATAGGTGGCAATAACGGCCATTCCGGTGATGCTGATGTTTTTGGTAACCAGTAAAGCATGGAAGACAACCATAAACGTATAAAGCCCGTAAAATGCCAGGATGATGCCTTTCCCCATGATGAAATATTCCAAAAAGCCCATGATATATCCGATCAGGAATAAAGTGGGGAATGCGAAAGAAATTTTCACATAATTTGGATGCCGCTGGTTAAGGATCGGACGGGCACAGCCAAACTGATAAACCTGTTTTGAAAACTTTCCGAAATCTACCCTGCGCTTATGATATACCGCAATATCATCAAAGAAAGCCGTGGTAAAACCGTTTTCCCAAAGGGTCATGGATAAATCCGGATCCTCGCCGATGCGCATTTCGGAAAATCCACCTACTTTTTCAAATACTTCTTTTTTAACACCCATATTGAAGCTTCTCGGCTGAAATTTTGAAACCGCTTTTTTATTCCCCCGGATTCCGCCTGTGGTAAAAACTGAGGTCATGGAATAGGAAATGGCTTTCTGCATCAAGTTAAATCCTTTATGCGCCTTATCCGCACCTCCAAAAGCATCGCACGGAATTTCGAGGATGTCTTTTTTAATATTTTCAATATAATCCTTCTCAACGATCACATCGCTGTCCACAAAAACCAGCCATTCGTTTTCGGCTCTCCCGGAACCGTAATTTCTCGATAAACCGGGACCCGAATTGTCTTTCCTAAAATATTTAATCTTTAAAAATTCTGTAAAATTTTCAACAGTAGGTTTCAGATCGATCATGGAGCCGTCATCTACAATAATGATCTCAAATTCCCTGTCTGTCTGTGCAGTAAGAGAATTCAGCAGTTCAAAAAGTTCGTCCCGACGGTTAAAAATGGCAACAACAATGGAAATGGTAGGCTTCAAATCTGAAAATTTTTCAAAATTACTTATTAAAGGGAGAATGCGCAAAGCATTTATGATAATTTATAAACAGGAAATTTCTTCAGATCGTATCCAATGTGAAAATTATTAGATAGTAATTGGTTTTGAATTTAGAACTCCTGTTAATTTCGGCTGAACTAAAATATACGCACTGTCAGGCTGAGGCTCTCGAAGCCTTTACTGACGGACGCAAAGATCCTTCTAGAGCCTCAGGATGACACAACGCAAATACGATCTGAATTATATTATGTTGAAATAAAATAACATTTGAATTCAAACCAAAATGTACATACGCACTGTCAGGCTGAGGATCGCGAAGCCTTTACTGACGACGCACAAAGATCCTTCGAGAACCTCAGGATGACATAACGCTAATACTATCTGAATTATATGCTGTTGAAATAAAATAGCATTTTGACTCAAACAAAAATGCATGTGTGAAACTATTAGGCTGAGGCTCGAAGCCTATCCGAAGCAAGTGACCTTCAGAAAATCATCTTTATTTCTTCCACACATCACTTTGCTGACATCAAATTGAAAGATGTATACATTTAATAAAAAACCTCCCGCAATGCGAAAGGTTTGTATTATAATTAATTTTCCAGCTTATGCACTTTTTTCGTGCCTTCATACATTTCGTACTGTAAAAACCGGGTTTCCAGTTTCCCGTTGAAAAGCTTGATCTTTCTCGACGGGCGGAGACCGATTTTCTTCACCGCCTCCAGGTCGGATGAGATCAGCCAGGCTAATGTATTCGGGTAATGGGTTTTAAAAGTATCCCCTATTTTCTTGTAGAAATCATCATCATTAATGGAGATTCTCTCATCATATGGCGGGTTGAATACCATCAGCAACGGGAAAAGTTCTTTTTTGGAATCGAAGAAATTCTGCTTTTTCACTTCGATCACGTCTTCCATTTCAGCAGCCTCAATATTCATTCGGGCAGCATTCAGCATACGGGCATCAATGTCGTATCCGACAATCTTTCCGGTGAATTCTTTTACCCGGTTGATGCGGAATTCCTTGATTTTCTTGAACAGGTCGGCATCATAATTTTTCCAGTTCTGAAATGCAAATCCTCTTCTGAAAATCTGGGCCGGCAGATCCAGGGCAATCATGGCTGCCTCGATAAGAAGGGTTCCCGAACCGCACATCGGATCAAGGAAGTTTCCTTTCCCGTCCCATCCTGCCAATTGCAGCATACCGCTGGCCAGTACTTCGTTAATCGGCGCTTCCCCCTGTTCCCTGCGATATCCTCTTTTAAATAAAGGATCGCCTGAAGAATCCAATGAAATGGTAATCAGTTCACGGTCGATATGAAGGTGGAATTTGATATCCGGATTCCTAGTCTCCACATTTGGACGCCTTTTGAATTTATCCTGAAAATAATCCACGATCGCATCTTTCATCTTTAGGGTCACAAACTGCGAATGTTTGAATGTTTCAGAGTTTACCGTAGCGTCAATCGCAAACGACTGGTCCACGTCCATAAATTCTTCCCAGTTGAATTTAAAAAGACGGTCATAAAACTGATGCTGGTTGAAAGCCTTAAATTCATGGATCGGAACCAAAATTTTCAGTGCGGTCCTGGCAGAATAATTAATTTTATATAAAAAGCCCAAATCGCCCTCACAATTTACGGCACGGTTTTTCATTTCCACCTTTCGCCCGCCCAGCTTTTTGATTTCTTCGGCAAGAATCTGCTCCAATCCGAAGAATGTTTTTATCTGGATCTGTATATTTTCTGTATTCATGATGCAAAAATACAATTTTAGTTGTTGGTTATCAGCTTACCGATGAGAGAAATCGCTGCAAGCTTTGAAAACCGTGGGTTAACCGCTATGGACAGTCGGCCAAAAAACACTATTTTTGCAGCATGGAATGGTTTGAATCTTGGTTTGATACCCCTTATTATCATCTGCTGTACAGCAATAGAGACTACACGGAAGCAGAAAACTTCATCACGAAGCTTACATCGGATCTGCAGCTTCCTCCAAATTCCAGGATCATCGATCTGGCCTGCGGCAAAGGAAGGCACTCTGTTTTTCTCAATAAACTTGGATATGATGTTTTGGGACTGGATCTTTCCAGGCAAAGCATCGAATTCGACAAGCAGTTTGAAAACCAGACCCTGCTTTTTGATGTGCATGACATGAGAAACCCGATTGATGCCGATCCTATGGATGCGGTTTTCAACCTGTTTACAAGCTTTGGGTATTTTGATAATGAAAATGATGATAAAAAAGTATTCCAGTCGGTTTATAATGTATTAAAACCTGGTGGTTTTTTTGTGCTGGATTACCTGAATGAGGAATTTGTACGAAAAAGTATCGTTCCGGAGTCTACCGTTACCCGCGGAAATATCGAATTTAAAATCCTGAAGAAAATAGAAGGACGCCATATCGTAAAAGATATCAGGTTCGAAGCAGACGGTAAGCCTTTTCATTTCTTCGAAAAGGTAAAGCTGCATACGCTGGAAGCGATCAATTCATACGCTACGGATTGCGGTTTTGAAAGAATAAAAATCTGGGGCGACTATCAGCTCAACGGGTTTAATAAGGAAACTTCAGCCCGTTGCATTAATCTATTCAGAAAAAAATCATGATTACGGTACTTTTACTGATCGCCAGTGTGATTGCAGGGGTATTTCTGGGAAAGTATTTCGGTAAAAAAGAAAAACTGGCCAAAAATTTACTCATCCTGAGTGCCGGCTTTCTGATTACAGTCTGCCTAAACGAAGTATTTCCTCAGGTTTATACTTCCGGAACGGGCAAGAGCTTAGGAATTTTTGTGATCGGCGGTGTCCTGTTACAGATGATTCTTGAAGCTTTAACAAAAGGTTTTGAGCACGGCCATTTCCATCATCACAGCGAGCATAACATTTTGCCGGTGGCCTTGATGGTGGGACTTTTCATTCATGCTTTTATCGAAGGGATCCCTTTAGCCAATGAAGAGCATGATTTTTCCCCTTATCTGTTGGGAATTGTTTTTCATAATTTGCCGATATCATTTATCCTGGGTGCTTTTCTTTTTAACAGAACTCATAAACCGAAATCTGTTCCTTCATATCCTTCCCTGCTGATCGTTGCTTTATTTGCTTTAGCTTCACCGATGGGTATGCTGCTGGGAAATTATTTCAACCCGGATCTGCAGCCGTATTTCCTGGCGATTGTCGGTGGGATTTTCCTGCATATATCTTCGGTAATTATTTTTGAAAGCAATAAGAACCATAACATCGACTGGGTAAAGATTGGACTGGTTATCTTAGGGGTTTCCCTAGCACTTATCATGCATTTGTTCCACACTCATCCATAGATTTGACAATATTATTTATTTAACAATAAAGCATAAAAAAGGCTCTGATTTTACTCAGAGCCTTTTTTTATATTCAGAATGATCTTTTATATTAGAATTTCCATCCAAAAGTAAGGAAGAAATTATTTCTGATATTCTTCACGTCTGATACCGCATAAGCATCGCTGGAGATCAAACGGTTTGGAGAGTAATATCCTGCTTCATAATTACTGTCTACATTACCGTATAAGAACGGATTACTGTATTTGGAAGATATATTCTGATAAGACGCATCGATATAGAATGATCTGAAATCATATCCCAAACCAAAAGATAAAGCATTTCTGTCATTTAAGATCAGGTTGCTGTAAGACTGGTTTTCGGAAACACTTCCGTCATTATTATATCTGTCGATTGTCAGCGCATCGAAAGGGCTGGATGCATATGAATATCCTCCTCTCAATCTAAACTGCTTGATTCTGTACTCTGCACCGATCTTTAATTCGGATAAGTTTTTATAATTATCCTTAAAGAAGTCGTTCATTTCGGTTTCAGCATCTCCGTACACTTTGTATTTCGGCTTTGTCAGACCCAATGTGTAATCTACGTTTAAAGCAAAGCTTTTGCTGGCAATAAATGCCGCACTTACCGTAGCTTTCATCGGAGTGGTCAGCCTTCTGTTTTCAGCAGCAAAATCATCTCCTGTGATCGGATCGTTGTAATAATTGTAACCTCTGTCGATATTCCAGAAAGTCGGAGTTTCCAACGCTGCCCCTAATCTGAAGTTCGAGCTTAGTTTTCCGATAACCCCTAAGGAAGCAGAAAAACCGTTTGCTTTTTCAGTAAATGGCGTATTCTGCTTACTGAAGTACTCGGAATTTCCATTAGACAGAGAGTTGAAGATTGCCGTATCCGACTGGTCAACAGATGAATTTAAAAAATTCAATCCGGCTCCCAGGTATAAATTATTGTTATAGTTTGCTCCTACCCCGAAACTTGTTTTGGATAAATACCCGTAACGGTCATAAGCATGTCTTCCGAATGACGAACTTCCGCCATCAGGAAAATCATAAACCAGGTTATTATTTCCGGGAGTTTCTATATAGTTTTCTACAGACTGATTGGAATAATTTACCCCGATATTAATAAATTTCCATGCACTTTCAGTCATCAGCTGAAATGTCATTACTGCTCCCAAATTCCCCAGGTCTCCTTTATTGATGCTGTATCCGTAAGACGAACCTGCATAAGACGAAGTATTCTTATTGTTGGTAAGAGAAAGCGTTCCTGAAATCTCTCCCGAAATAGCGACTCCCAAACCTGCCGGGTTGGTCAGAAGCGAATTGGCATCGCCTCCTAAGGCTCCGTTGGAACCACCCATTGCGTTAAACTTAGCAGAACCTACATTCGGTGCATTGGAGTATACATCCACCGTATTTCTAATTATAGAGACATCCTGAGCCTGCGCAAAAAATGCGGCAGAGATGCTCATTATTGCTAAAGATTTTTTTAACATTATTTTTTTGAATAGTTATAATTTTAATTATCTGCCACCTCGGAAGCCTCCGCCTCCACCGCCACCGGATCTGAAGCCGCCACCGCCGCTTCCACCACCGAAGCCACCGCCTCCTGATCTGAAGCCGCCGCCGCTGTTGGAATTGTTGAATCCGCCGTTGTTTCGGAATCCGCCGTCATATCGAGGCTGAGATTGCTGTGGATAATTGTAGCTTGGTCTTGGCTGACCCTGGTTACGGAAACCTCCCTGAGGTCTCATCCCGCTTTGGCCGTTTCTAAATCCACCATTGGCATTTCCTTGTCTGAATCCTCCGCTGTTACCTCTGAATCCACCATTGTTCATATTGGATCCGGAATTTCTGAAACCTCCCGTGTTGGTATTGCTTCTTCTCATTCCTCCGGAAGTCACGCCGTATTTATTGCCAAAGCTTCCGTTGTAGGTATTAAATCCTCTTCCGTTAGCGCCGCTTCTTCTATAGTTCGGTGCATAGTAGCCTCCGCCCCAATAGCTTCCGTAGCCCCATCCGTATGGAGAACCCCATCCCCAGTATGGGTTATAAGCGCCGTACCAGCCGCCCCAAGGGTATCCCCAGCCGGCATTCCATCCGCCCCAACCCCAGGAACCACCCCAGCCCCAGGAAAGGCCAAGTCCCCAGCCGTAACCGCCATAGCCGCCCCATCCCCAGTAAGGGTTATAGCCGCCGTACATACCGCCCCAACCCCAAGGACCTCCCCAGCCCCAGGAATTGTCGTAGTAATTCGTCTGGCTTCCGGCATAGCTGCCCCAATCTGAATCGGTAGCTGTACTGTTCCATGCGTAATTGTTCCATGCGTCATATTTTCCTTCTCTGGAATTCATTTCTGCATTCTGAACCACATTGGTATCATCCTGATAATAGTTATAATCTTCCCCTACCCTGTTTCCTCTGTCATTGATAATTACGCCTTCAGGAAGCGTGTCTTTATTCGGGTCGTAGTAAACGCCGTCGGTCTCGCTGTAGCCTCCCATCTGGGCGCCGCAGGACATGAGAATCAATCCGCCGGCAATGCTAAGAATCCCTTTGGATTTTAGCACGCCAAGCAAATTTTTATGTATATTTTTTTTCATGATAACGTAAAGATTTTTAATTTAAATTATATTTGCAATCTGTACCAAAAATGTACCATGAGCACCGGTACAAAAATCTATCAAAAATAGATTTTTATTTTTAGATAACAATAATTGGAATAAGTTAAAAATATTAAAAAAAAATTAATGGCAAAATTAACCTCAAGAAGCGAAGATTACAGCAAATGGTATAATGAGTTGGTGGTAAAAGCCGACTTAGCTGAAAACTCAGGAGTGCGAGGGTGTATGGTGATTAAACCGTACGGCTATGCAATCTGGGAGAAAATGCGTGACGAAATGGATAAGAAATTCAAAGAAACAGGTCACGTAAATGCTTATTTCCCGCTGTTTGTGCCCAAAAGCTTGTTTGAGGCTGAAGAAAAAAATGCAGAAGGTTTTGCCAAAGAATGCGCCGTAGTTACCCACTACCGTTTAAAAACCGACCCGGATAATCCGTCTAAATTAATCGTGGACCCGGATGCAAAACTGGAGGAGGAACTTATTGTACGTCCTACTTCTGAAGCGATCATCTGGAATACCTATAAAAACTGGATTCAATCATACAGGGATCTTCCCATCCTGATCAACCAATGGGCCAATGTGGTGCGTTGGGAAATGAGGACCCGTCTTTTCCTGAGAACTGCAGAATTTTTATGGCAGGAAGGCCATACGGCACACGCTACGAAGGATGAGGCCGTAGAAGAAGCCGAGAAGATGAATAAGGTATATGCCGATTTTGCCGAAAACTTTATGGCGATGCCGGTAATCCAGGGATTGAAAACCCCTTCGGAAAGATTTGCAGGAGCTGATGAAACATATTGTATTGAAGCTTTGATGCAGGACGGGAAAGCTTTACAGGCGGGAACTTCCCACTTCCTCGGACAGAATTTCGCAAAGGCCTTCGACGTTAAATTCACCAACAAAGAAGGAAAAATCGAGCATGCGTGGGCTACATCATGGGGAACCTCAACCCGTCTGATGGGGGCTTTGATTATGACCCATTCCGATGATTTTGGATTGGTACTTCCTCCAACGCTGGCTCCGATCCAGGTAGTGATTGTTCCTATTTTCAAAGGCGAAGAGCAGCTGGCACAGATCAGCGAGGTAGCACTGGATATCCAGGCCAAATTGAGAGCAAAAGGAATTTCCGTGAAATTTGATGACGACACCCAGAACAAACCGGGATGGAAGTTTGCAGAATATGAACTGAAAGGGGTACCGGTAAGAATTGCGATGGGTCCTAGAGACCTGGAGAACAAATCTGTGGAAATTGCCAGAAGGGATAATTTAACGAAAGAAGTACGCGCGATTGAAGGTATTGATTCCTATATTGAAGAATTACTTCAAACCATCCAGAAAGATATTTATACCAAAGCTTTTGAATTCAGAAAAAACAACATTACCAAAGTAGATACCTACGAAGAATTCAAAAAGGTACTGGAAGAAAAAGGCGGGTTTATCTATGCCCACTGGGACGGAACTGCTGAAGAAGAAGAGCAGATTAAAGATGAAACCAAAGCAACCATAAGATGTATCCCTCTGGATGATGATATTGAAGAAGGCATCTCCCTGATTTCCGGAAAGCCATCCCAGAGAAGGGTTTTGTTTGCAAAAGCTTACTAATAATAATGATTGATGATCGATAAATGATGATTGATAAATTATCATGACAAAAAAACCAGCGTTTACTAATTAAACTGCTTAAATAATGAATCTGCAAAAATTCCGGGAATTTTTGCAGATTTTTTTTGTGGGAGGTATTTGGACTATTTTTTGTTACCATTACTACCAACATTAATCTCAAAATATTTTATTATGTCTTTAAACGTTATTGATCTAATTAAAGGGCAGTTGGGCCCGGCACTGGTATCCCAGACGGCCGCTCAGCTCGGAGAAAGTGAAAGCTCAGTCTCCAAAGCAATCCAGGGTCTCTTACCGGCAGTAGTCGGCGGTTTGGCAAACAATGCCGATAATCCTGAAGTATTGGATACGATTTCAAATGCATCTTCCAGCGGGATCTTAGGAAACCTTTTGGGAGGCTCGTCCAACGATTCTGCTATTTCGCGGTTGTTATCGGTTCTTTTTGGCGACAGACTGAATGGACTGATCGAAACCATCGCCGGATATGCAGGAATCAGCAATAATTCATCCAGCTCACTGCTGAATATGGTTACCGGTGCTACGGTAGGATCTTTAGGAAAGTATGCCGCAGACAATAATCTCGATCATGCCGGAATTTCAAACTTGCTGAATGACCAGAAAGGAATTGTTTCCACCTTACTGCCTGCCGGTCTTTCTTTAGCCGCATTAAATGAAAGCGGAGACTGGGATGCCAGATATAAATTTGACAATGACAAAGATGCGATAAAGATGCCGGCTCAGGAAGAACCGAAATCCGTAGAACCTAAAATTGAGGTAACGAGAAGTACGGCTCCCGAAGGGACATTCCCGGACAGGCCAACCCATACCGACAGCGGTTCCATCTGGAAATGGCTGCTACCTCTTCTTCTTTTACTAGCTGTAGGGTTTTTCGTTTGGAAACAATGCGATAAAAAAGAAACCACTACCACAACCACAGTAAACGATTCAGGAAATGTCGTAACTGATACCACCGTTGCAACCACTGCAGTAACAACCGATACGGCAGGAATGGCAGCAACTACAAAGGTTGATGAAGACATTGACCTTAACGGTACTGCATTAAAAGGCTACAAAGGCGGAATGGAAGACCAGATGATTGCCTTCCTTAAATCCGGAGGCTATCAAAGTGCTGCAGATGATAATGCCCTGAAGAATCAATGGTATAATTTTGACCATGTGAATTTCAAATTGGGAAGCGCTACCGAATTGGAAGCCGGTTCAGAAGGTCAGCTGCAAAACCTGGTAGCTATTCTTAAAGCTTATCCTGAAGCAAAAATAAAGATCGGAGGTTATACCGACAAAACAGGAAATGAAGCAACAAATTTAAAATTATCTGCCGACCGGGCCAATTTTATCAAGTCATGGCTTGGGAAAAACGGTGTAGGTTCACAGGTAACCGGAGCGGATGGATACGGAAGCCAGTTTGCGACCGTAGATGCCAAAGCTTCGGATGCAGAAAGAGCAATCGACAGAAAAATGGCAGTAAGATTCTCAAAATAATCTCTTATTCAATATGATATAAAATCCCGGAATATTTCGGGATTTTCTTTTGTTCTTTGTAGTATTCATTAATTTAATTATATTTGTTAGTCATTCCTAACATTTTTATGAGCTCGAATTTAAAAAACGCCTGGCGAAAAGATAAAACATCCCATTCCCTGTCAGAAGCCTATTCTTCGGTAAAAATCCCCAAAAATGCGAGTTTCTGGCGGAAATACCTTGCTTTTGCAGGACCTGGTCTAATGGTGGCCGTAGGATATATGGATCCCGGAAACTGGGCAACGGATATTGCAGGAGGGGCACAATTCGGCTATACATTATTATCCGTTATCCTGATTTCCAACATTTTTGCAATGGTATTGCAGCATCTCTCCGTAAAATTAGGCATTGTAGCGGAAAGAGATCTGGCACAGGCCTGCAGGGACCATTTCAGTCCAACAACGAATTTTATCCTCTGGATATTTTGTGAGATTGCTATTGCAGCCTGCGACCTTGCGGAAGTCATCGGATCTGCCATTGCCCTGAATCTCCTTTTTCATATTCCGCTGACCTGGGGAATCGTGATTACCACAGTGGATGTACTGTTCATACTTCTTCTTCAGTCGAAAGGTTTCCGCTGGATCGAAAGTATTGTCGGCGGATTGATCTTTATTATTCTTGCCTGTTTCATTTATGAACTGGTCATTTCTAAACCGGCCATTAATGAAATTCTGGGAGGCCTAGTTCCGCAAAAAGAGATTATTCAGAATCCGGCAATGCTGTATATAGCCATTGGAATCCTGGGAGCTACGGTGATGCCCCATAATTTATACCTTCACAGCAGCATTGTCCAGACAAGGGATTATTCGCGTGATACGGAAGGAAAAAAAGAAGCCATTAAATTCGCTACTCTGGACAGTACCGTTTCTCTGATGCTGGCCTTTTTTATAAACGGAGCAATACTAATCCTGGCAGCCGCCACCTTTCACATTACCGGAAATAAACACGTTGCCGATATTCATGACGCTTACAAGATGCTGACGCCAATTTTGGGAGCCTCAATGGCAAGTATTGTATTCGCCGTGGCTTTGCTGGCTTCCGGACAGAATTCTACCCTTACCGGAACCCTTGCCGGACAGATCGTCATGGAAGGATTTTTAAATATTAAATTGAAACCCTGGCTCAGACGTTTGATTACCCGATTGATTGCGGTAATCCCGGCCTTGATTGTTTCAATTCTATATGGTGAAAATGGTACTACGGAACTGCTGGTTCTGAGCCAGGTTATTCTATCGATGCAGCTGAGCTTTGCGGTAGTTCCCCTGGTGATGTTTACAAGCGATAAAGCCAAAATGGGTGAATTCGTCAACAAGCCTTTTTTAAAAATCTGTGTCTGGATCATTTCATTTATTATCATTATTCTGAACCTTTATCTTTTGTATCAGACGTTTTTCGGGGAAGGAGTTTAATGAGGATTGATAACTGCTGGTTGATGGTTGATTGTTAATAGTTATTGGTTTATGGTTGTTAGATAATCATTGAGAGTTTTTGGTTGAATTTATTTTGTTGACAGTTTTAATTTTTTTGAAATTAAATGGTGGATGTCACGAATCAATCATGATATTATGATCTCTATAGGAGTATGAATAATTGTTGTTTCTTATGTATCAAACCCGTCTAAATTTCCTTCGAAAATTATCCATCTTTCCAAAGAAGAAAAGTTCAAGAGATTGAATTCATTAAATTATTTCACTACTCACTATTAACCATTAACTACAAGCCATCAACTAAAATCATCATCTACCACCCTCTTCACCATAATCTGACGAAATGTCACGCTTTTTTCTTTGGCAGAATGTTTGCGAATAAAAAGGAAAATAAAGATTGAATTATGGAAAACCAGGATATTAACGAAGAAAGCATCAACAATCAGGAAGATACGACTGTTCAGAATGAAGCGGCAAATGAAGAAAATGTGACAGCAAAACCGACGGCAGAGGAACTTTTGGCAGAAGAAAAAGACCGTTACATCAGATTGTACGCTGAATTCGAAAACTATAAAAAAAGAACATCCAAAGAAAAAATGGAGTTCTTCCAATACGCTAATCAGGACATGATGATCTCTATGCTGGGGGTTTTAGACGATTTCGAAAGAGCCATCAAGGAAATTGCAAAAAATGGGAATCCGGCAGATTTACAGGGCGTTGAACTGATCTACAACAAATTCAAAAACAAACTTACCGAAAAAGGACTGAAAGCGATGGAAGTAAAAGCCGGGGACAGCTTTAATGTGGATTTCCATGAAGCGATCACCCAGATTCCTGCGCCATCCGAAGACCTTAAGGGGAAAATCGTAGATGTTATCGAAACGGGATATACGTTAGGAGAGAAAGTGATCCGTTTCGCAAAAGTAGTAACCGGAAATTAAAACATAAGCAATAAGTAATGGGTAATAAGCAATTGAATATTACTCATTATTCATTACTAATTACTCATATATAAAGATGTCAAAAAGAGATTATTACGAGGTTCTTGAGATCAGCAAATCTGCCTCAGCCGACGAAATAAAAAAAGCATACCGTAAAATGGCGATTAAATATCACCCGGACAAGAACCCGGGAGATAAGGATGCCGAGGAAAAATTTAAAGAAGCTGCAGAAGCTTATGAAGTGCTGAGCGATGAGCAGAAGCGCGCAAGATACGACCAATTCGGCCACGCAGGGATGGGTGGAAACGGAGGATTCGGCGGCGGCGGTTTCGGCGGCGGAATGAATATGGAAGATATTTTCAGCCAGTTCGGCGATATCTTCGGTGGCGGTTTCGGAGGATTCGGAGGCGGTGGCGGCGGAGGCCGTCAGCAGATAAAAGGTTCCAACTTGAGAATCAGGATCAAGCTGAACCTTGAGGAAATGGTGAACGGTACCCAGAAAACCATTAAGGTAAAAAAAATGAAGCTGGCTGAAGGTGCCACTTCAAAAACCTGTCCTACCTGTAACGGTACCGGTGTTCAGCTGAAGGTAATGAACACCATGTTCGGCCAGATGCAAACGCAGACGACCTGCGGAACGTGCCAGGGAATCGGTAAAGTAGCAGATAAGATCCCTGCAGGAGCCAATGCACAGGGTCTTGTGAAAGATGAAGAGGAAGTAACCATTAATATTCCGGCAGGAGCCAGAGACGGCATCCAGCTAAATGTAAGAGGAAAAGGAAACGATGCACCTTTCGGGGGTATTCCGGGAGATCTATTGGTGATTATTGAAGAAGAAGTCGACAAAGTCATTAAAAGAGAAGGCGACAATCTTCATCAGGAACTGTATATTTCTTTTGCAGAGGCAGCGCTGGGAACAAAAAAAGAAGTCCCGACCGTCGGCGGAAAAGTAAAGATAACGATCGATGCAGGAACCCAATCGGGGAAAATCCTCCGACTGGCCGGAAAAGGGTTGCCAAGCATCGACAGCTATGGAAAAGGCGATATGTTTATCCACATCAATGTCTGGACGCCGCAGAAGCTTACCAAAGAACAGAAAGATTTCTTTGAGCAGCAGATGAATAGCGGTGAAATGGTCGCCGAACCGTCCGGAAAGGAGAAGACATTTTTCGATAAAGTAAAAGATTTATTCAATTAAGAAAAATTATTTGAAAGAGGCTTATTTTTTGTAGGTCTCTTTTTTCACATTATCTACTGAGTAACAATAAGACCCAATCATTAAATTAAAAATACATGCGTTTTATACGCTAATGCAAATTTCACATGAATTACAAGCTTCAACTCCGTACACCAGATTCAACTCCAAATCTTGTTTTTAACACGATTTTTTTCGATGCATTTAAGATAAATATCGTAGAGCGATATTTCGGCCGTGTGCCAAAATCATGTGAGGTTTTATTTAAAGTAAGAACCTTGGATGATGTACTTGTTCAGAGAAAAGACGGGAATACCAGAGTAAAAATTAAAGATGCAGATCTTGAAACGTATATGAGACTGATCAAAGTATTAGGATCATACGAATACCGTAACCATCTGATCAACCGTAATGAGGCAGAGCAGGATCTGGTTCACTTTATTCTGAGACTGGTGATTATGAATTATGATTTGAATTAATCATATATTGATAACAGGATTAAAAGAGGCTTAATATTAAGTCTCTTTTTGTTTTTATATAAGATTTTTAATTCTATACAGCCTATTTACAGGACGTATTTCAGCTTCCGGTTCAGGAATACCAAAAGAAGGCTCGCAGCCAGTAAAATACCGATAAAAATCACATCCTTAAAAGATGTAAAGTAGTTAGATTTATATACCAGTTCCATGACCAACGGATGAATAAGATAAATCGCCGTTGAAATGCTTGCCAGGATCTTGGAATCCGTTTTTACCTGTATACTTTTGCAGTACAGAAAAATCAGCGGACAGGCGATCAGCAGTGAAAACAGAAGGTCGATGCTTTCTTTTTTGTGCAGATGCAGTACTTTTTCATTTAGAAACGCTTCTGCCACTACCAATCCGGCAGAAAGGATGACTATCCAGAGCGGAGGTTTCCGCTTTACCTCTACTTCCAGTTTTTTTATTAAAAATCCTATTCCCAAAAACGGAAAGCAGACAAACAGGAAATTCCGGTACAGAGGGAAAAGATTCAGTATAACATCGGTTTCGCCTCTAAAATAATGCGCGTTGCCCAAATACTGAAGGACATACCCGCAGCCGAAACCTATCAGTAGAACAGCAAGTAGCTTCTTAGGAGAAAGATTTCTTAAACAATACAGAAGCAGCCCGGCAAAGAGGGTTCCAATAAGATACCATAAATGATGGTAGCCGAAAAGAATATTCAGCATATAGCGATCATCTTCCTTCCAAAACGGAATATAAATAACCGACCAGATAATGTACAACAGAAACAGCCTGAAAGACCATTTTTTAAGCCGTGAAAGATCATTCACAAAGAAAAAGAAATAGCCTGAGATCATCAGGAATACCGGGACACCGATCCTGAAAAGCCCATTCACCAACACATAGCTCAGGGAAGGATAAGAATCCCTTAGAAAGTGCATGTGCAGGCCAACTACAAAAAATGCCAGTACAATTTTTAAAATATCGATCGATAAACTTCTCATGAATGATCAAAAAAAGCTTACGGTGTTACTCATAAGCTTGATATTTTCAAAGGTAAGATTAAATTATTTACTTTTTACCAGCGATACGATTCCTTTTCCCATAGTAAAAAGAATTACCGCCAGGATTCCACCTGCAAGTCCGAGAATGACCTCTTTCAGAATGGTAAGAATTTCACTGGATGACCAGCCGGGTAAAAAGTGGTGAAAATAATCGATCCGGTGGGCAAAAATTCCTCCGGCTACCATAATCAGAGCAATGGTCCCGATAACGCCTAATGCTTTAATCACGATCGGCAATGCTTTTACAAGCAAGTGCCCAAGCGTTCCGAAAAATCCTTTATCGTTACTTTTTTTGATGAGTTTAAATCCGGCATCGTCCATTCTTACGATCAGGGCAACAATTCCATATACCCCAACCGTAGCAATAAATGCAACAAGGGTAGTTACCAGAATCTGGGTAATGAATGGATGGCTTTCTTCCAATACGGTGCCCAATGCAATGATAACAATCTCGATCGACAGGATAAAATCCGTGGTAACGGCCGATTTTATTTTTGCCTTCTCTACTTCTTCGGGGCTCTGTTCCTGAGTTGCCTCAATTTCCTCCTCTACTTCGTGCCCTTTCTTATCCCGGTGAAAAAGAAATTCTATAATTTTCTCTACACCTTCAAAAGCAAGGTAAAGCCCACCCAATATCAATACATAATTGATGGCCGGCGCGTACAGCCAGTTGAGCAGGAATACAACAGGCAGGATAATCAGCTTGTTGATGAAAGAACCTTTTGTAATCGCCCACAGCACGGGAAGTTCTCTTGAGGAAAGGAAGCCCGTTGCCTTTTCAGCATTTACTGCCAAATCGTCTCCCAGGATGCCCGCTGTCTTCTGAGTTGCTATTTTACTCGTCACTGCCACATCATCCATCAGTGCTCCGATATCGTCCAAAATCGCGAAAAAACCAGATGCCATAGTGTTTTAATATTTTTTTAATAATTGTTAAAGCGCAAAATTAATTATTTAATTCGGTTTTCCGTATGAGCCGGTATTAATTTCCTGCATAAAGTTTACAAAGAATACACCATTTATAAAGCAGTGTGGGTAAGTATAAAATTTATTCTGAAAAAGAAAGAATTTTTTCTGAAATCATTAGCGAAAATAGGCTAGATTTATATACCTTACATTATATCGAATATCGGCTTTTATTGAACAAAATATTTAAAATTAATTTCATTTTACAGGATAAAACTTATCTCTCAGCAATGCTTAATTTGCTTTAATTTCCATACCTTTATTCTATGAAAAAGCTGATTCTTAATTACCATTTCTTCGTTTTAGGACTGATTGGCTTGGTACTGAATTCATGCAACACGCGAAAATTTAAAGTCTGGGTGGGAACGGATAACGAACAAAAAATATATAATCTTAAGTACGGTGAGCACAAAAGGCAGAAAATGGATGTTTTTCTTCCGTCCGGTTACGCTTCAGGCAGTCCGGTTGTTTTGCTGATCCATGGCGGAGGCTGGACCTTGGGTAAAAAGGAGCACATGATCCAAATCCAGAAGATGCTTTTTAAGAATCATATTCCGACCATCAATATGAACTACAGGCTTGTTTCGAAGTCGAAAAAAATTACCTACCGGGAACAGCTGGAAGATATTGGGTCTGCCATTACAAAATTCAATTCACTGGCTGAAAAAGCAGAGCTTCAACCGGATAATTATATACTTCTCGGGGAAAGTGCAGGCGGCCATCTGGCATTGCTCTATGGTTATCAACATCCGGATCATGTGAAAAAGATTATTTCCTTGAGCGGACCTACCGATTTTTACTCCCCGGAATATCTGCATTCATTTTATTCAAAATATTCATCACCAACCATTCAGAAGGTGGTAGGTACGAAATTCGACCGAAAAAACCTATCTGAAGAATTCAGAAAAGCAAGTCCGATCGCCAATATTTCCCATGTTCCTACCCTTCTCTTTCAGGGAAACCAGGATTTTCTTGTCAACCAAAAACAGGGAATGGCACTGGATTCAGCACTGACGGCGCAAAATGTGCCCCATAAATTAATCTATATGGAAAGAACCGGACACGTTCCGAGATTTTTCAACAGACAAAAAAGAGACAGCCTGATCTACCCGAATATCCTGGAGTGGATCAAAGACTGATTTCTCCGGTTGGAATGAAATAGCAAAATAGATTACTGCAACATCAGGATAAACTCTACTTCTTCACTGTCGAAAAAAGCGGACTCAAGTCCGCTCGTGTTAAGTTTTGATGTCTATATATGTGTCTTACACCTAATATGCAGTATCAACATTTGATATAATTTCCGCTATAAAATCTTTTTGAATTTATAGCGGACTCTTATTACCTGATCCTCCCTGAAATCAAAAACAAGGTAATATTTCATTTTCTGACGGGTTTCTATATAATAACTCCAGCGACAGGCAAGAAGCTTCCCGGATTCATCCGCTCCGAAAAACGATTCTATTTCATATCTGCTTTTGCCCAGCCAGTTGTTGTTTTTGATCAGCTTATGAACGTAATATTTTCTTAATTTAGGATGATGTTTCCAATTGATATCCTGTAAGCTATTACGAAACAGAAACTTTATCATTTTAAATAGCAATATTAAAAATATGATTTCCTGATAAGAATGACTCAAATTAGAGAAAGAGCTTTTTCCACTTGGTTACGGTATTGCGGCTCAGTTTAAAATGTCCTGCCAGCTGGGTGTTGTTCAGCCTGTGCTTTTTTTGGTAGTCCAGAATCTGTAAAATCGTTCTCTTGTCATAGGATTTGAGCTTCTGGTTTTCCTGGCTTCTTTCCCTGTCCGGCTGCCCTGCAATAAGGGTATTGAGCCGGATAATGTCCAGAAAACCAATTTCGCTTTTGTCCAGAATCCGGCTGCAGACCGCTTCTTTGTCGGGATATTTGATCCGGATCATATCTCGGTATATTTTAAGGTAATCAGGCGTTCTCATATTCGTTCGGGTTTGCGGTCGTTTCTTTGGTGATCCATTTGTAAAGCGTTGTTTTGGGAATACGGTATTCGCGGATGATTTCCGCCTTTGTTTTTACTCCTTTATGCAGCAGGTCCATCATAAAATCAATGATTTCCTTGGTGTAGATGTTCTTGCGGAATACAGGAAGCTGGGATTTCTTTTCCGTTTCCTTATTGTGCTGATTCATGCTGCCGGGCGGGGCATAAAGGATCAGATGCTGGGTATAGAGCCTGAAAAAATCGTACTCAAGAAGTTTGCTCCACCGCAGGAGATGGTTGGTGGAAAGGTCATGAGATCGGTACATGATGTTCACCTGGTCTTCATTGCATTTCATAAAGTTGCAGATGCGGGAGATTTCGATCCCGCTTTCTGCTGCTTTTTTTTCAATGAGGCTTCCGATATGGATGTTTTTGAAATTCATGGGTAATGTAATGTTATTGAGAGTTCGTGTAACCAGTTTACATTTGAAAATAAAATAAATCGGATGCTAGCTATCAGTTTACCGGTAATCCATACATTTGGTTTTCTCCTGCATTACCTCCAAACTTGTAGATATCTCCTGTGTACCCGTTATTATCTACATCTCCGGCCCAGTAATAATAGGTTTTAGCATTGGATGATGTATTATTGATAGTTACAGTACCTGAAACAAGTGCATATTTTGCGGATGGGCACCATGATCCACTCATTAATGTTGACCCTACAATATCAGGCGATGTAGAAAATGATGTTGAGCTGTCAGAAAAAGAACTCCTCAACCAGATAGCCTGCCCGGTTGGCATAGCATTGTTATTAGCAGCTGTCATTAATTGAGTCGTATTAATAAGATATTTGCTGTTTGCAGGCAAAGTAATGTAAGTTCCGGTATAATTGAAATTTCCCCAATTGGAACTGGTAAGCGTAACCCCAGATGTGGAAAGAGTGGCAAGAATAACAGGTGCAGAAGCCGTAGGCAGGGCCTGTTTCCTGATTACCCCGTCATTATCTGCGGTAAGCATAACCGTCCCTCCTGATGAAGGAATAGTACGCAGCCGGGCAGTGCCGCTCACATCCAACTGCTGTGTTGGAGAGGAGGTGCCAATACCAATTCTGCTATTGTCTGCATCTACACTTAGGGTATTGCTGCCAAAGTTAATCGCATCCACACCAGAACCGGTAAATGTCAGTTTATTATTAGCTGATATACCCGAGATAGATGTGGTCTTGGTTATAGCTCCACCCAGTTGAATGTTATTGCCAGTTTTGGTAAGACCATTGTTAGCCGTCGCAGCAGCTATTCTCTGCCAAATGTTTCCATCAAAATAATAGTAGCCTTCCTCCGTGATAGCGGCTGTTTTGGTACTGGCTGAACCGACAGCAGCAGTAGCATAGATGACCGTACTTTTCTGATCGGAGGTGTACTGCAAATCGGCAGATTTAATCTGATCTCCCGTAAGACGCGGAATGATAATTCCCTCTGGTTTACTACCGTCTGTTGTTTTTGCCGTAATGTCTAAAGTGGCTTTAGGACTTTGGTTGTTGATACCCACCTGGGAATACATCACCGCTGAAAATAAGAGTAAAGCTGCGGCAGATAAGTGTTTTTCCATACCTGTAATTTTTTTGTATTTGTTAAATTAAATTAAGCCTGAAATTTTTTATTTCGGACTATCTTATCATATTAGTCTTTCATAGACTAATGTGAATTTTATTGATCTTTAAATGAATATTTTACAAAAAAAACTTTCTTACAAAATACATAACACTGACCCTACGTGAACACTTCTTATTATTTATATTTTCACCTATTTTATTTAACATAATATTGCAATTGATTAAAATGCAATATTTTACATATATATATTTGAACATTAAAAATTAAATATTATCTTTGCAACATTAGTCTATGAAAGACTAATATTTGAACTAATTTTGGGGGAAGTTTTAATCATTTTTAATCTCTCACCTATGACCTTATCATATATTTTATCCCATAAAACTTCTGGTTCTAAACATCAAATCTGTTTTATTCTTTCTTCGAATATTTTTGAAAAGCCGGTTAAAAAGTTCTGCCTGCCTTTTTTTATTTCTAAAGAAGACTGGGATTTTCAAAAAAATAGACCATTAAGTATTTACTGCAAACCATACAAAAAACTTAACACTATTTTGAATGCTATTAAAGTCAAAATCGCTGAAGTTATCGCAGAAAATCCTCATGTTTCTATAAAAGCCATTTCGGCAGTGATCAGAAAAACCTTTTCTGATGAAAGTCCGGCATTTGTTGAAGGCTCATTTCTTTCTCTGATGAAAGATTATCTAGAGGATAAAAAAAAGTTGGTTTGCCTCTCTACCTACCGCCGTTACCAGGTTTTTATGCGGCTGATGGAAAAGTTTGAAGGCTTTCTCTGTCGGCGCATTTTCCCGGAAGAGATCGACAGTACCTTTATTGCTGACTTTTACGCATTCGGAAGACAGGAAGAATATACCGAAAGCACCCTCAACCGATCGGCAGAATTCATCAAAACCATCCTGAATTTCGCCGAAAAAAAGGGAATACGAACCCAGGTGCGGCAACTGGAAATACCTAAATACAGGGAAGTACGAAAAGTAATGATCTTAGAGGAAAAGGAAATTAAAAAAATTAAAAAATCGAGGGTTCCCAAAGACTTACAACAGGCCAAAGACTGGCTGATTATCAGCTGCTATACCGGACAGCGCATCTCGGATTTCATGAGGTTCAATATCAATCAATTGCTTACCATAGACGGGAAACAATGTATTTCTTTTGTTCAGCAGAAAACAAGGAAAGAGATCGTTTTGCCGCTTCATCCTGTCGTGCTTAAAATCATGAACCGGTATGGGAATGCTTTTCCTGAACCGCTGGATCAGGGTCTCTACAACGAACAGATTAAAAAGATAGCAGCGCTTTCCAAAATCGATACTCCTGTAAAGATCAGAAAGAGAGTTGGATTCCGCGGCAAAGAGATGGATGCAGAGAAGTGGCAGAATATTAGCAGCCACATCGGGAGACGGAGCTTTGCTTCGAATTTTTACGGTAAAATCCCAACGCCTTTACTCATGCAGGCTACCGGGCACAGCACCGAGCAGATGTTTTTAAACTATATCAATCCGGTAAACCACGCACGGGTTATCAGCCTGGGAAATTATTTTGAAAAGATCTATGCGGAAGGTGCTTAATGATTTCGTGACGGCTTCATGCTGATGATTTTCTGGATGGCTAATGCATAGATCAGGTTTGGGCTAAATTCCCTATTGCTAAAAAAGTGGACCAAAGTCCGCTCCTATTGATCTGTTGTTACTTTGAACTGACAAACAGATGGGAGAAGGTAGGTCCAGAAATATTTATATTCAGAATTTCGATATCAGGTTTGTACGGTCAGCATGATCTGTGCGATATTATCTGTTGAAAATTTTAAATCCGCTCAAAAAAATAACCCGCTCAGATGAGCAGGTTATCCTGTATTTAAAAAGTAAATTCTTATTTTTCGTCGTCATCGAAATTATGGTTTTCATATTTCGAAAAATCCTGTTTTTTTCCGAACAGAAATTTAATGATAATCGGCACGGTTGTTATTAAAACAATCACGATGATAATCAGCTCCAGCTTTTTCTTCAGGTCGATGCCGAACTGATCGATGAACAGCTTATCCAGATAATGCCCGGCGAAAATCAATAAAAATGACCAGAGCACCGCACCAATAACGTTGTCTCTTAAAAAGTCTTTTTTATCCATCTTTACGATCCCGGCAACGATTGGGGTAAACGTTCTCACCACCGGTAAAAATCTTGCCATAATAATCGCCAATGCCCCATTTTTCTCAAAAAAATCGTGCGCCTGGTACAGGTATTTCTTTTTGAACAGCCAATTGTCCTGCTTCTTATACAAGGTAGAACCTGCTCTTCTTCCGAAATAGTAACCTACTTCATTACCGATAATTGCCGCAAAGGCTACCGATGAAGCCAGAATGAAAGTATCGAAAAAATCGCTTCCTGTAGAACCGAAAGTCGCCTGGATAATGTCTATCGAATAAATTCCCGAAACGAAAAGCAAAGAGTCTCCCGGTAAAAAAAATCCTACAAAAAGACCGGTCTCGGCAAAAATAATAAACAGGATCAACCAGAATCCGCCAAGCTTGATGTAGAACTCGGGATTTAGTAAATCTTTCCAGTTAGTGAAATCTTCCATACGTTTTGATAAGCAACAAAAATAGGATTAATAAACGTCAAAAGGAAATATATTATAAGATTTTAACGAAATTTAAAAATGACTTTTATAAGTCCATATCATCGTCCGAAACGGCCGTTCCATCCGCCATCAGAAAGGCTTTCAGGAATGGCGTGAGGTTTCCGTTCATTACAGAATCCACATCCGATGTTTCGTAGCCGGAACGTACATCTTTTACAAGCTTGTACGGGTGCATTACGTAGTTTCTGATCTGGCTGCCCCACTCGATTTTCATTTTGTTGGCTTCAATTTCGTTACGGGCTTTCATACGCTCCTCCAATTCCATTTCATACAATCTGGAACGAAGCAACTGCATGGCTTTCTCTTTATTCTGAAGCTGGGAACGGGATTCGGAGTTTTCAATGATGATTCCCGTTGGGGCGTGGCGCAGACGGACTGCCGTCTCCACCTTGTTTACGTTCTGCCCTCCTGCTCCGGAAGACCTCATCGTTTCAAATGAAATATCAGCCGGGTTGATGTTAATCTCAATAGTATCATCCACCAACGGATAAACATATACCGACACAAAACTCGTATGACGCTTGGCATTGGAATCGAAAGGAGAAATCCTTACCAGTCGGTGAACACCGTTCTCCCCTCTCAGATATCCGAAAGCAAATTCACCTTCAATTTCCAGGGTTACGGTTTTCACCCCGGCTACATCGCCTTCCTGAAAGTTCAGTTCGCGGATTTTGTAGCCCTGTTTTTCAGCCCACATGGTATACATCCTCATCAGCATCGAAGCCCAGTCGCAGCTCTCCGTTCCTCCGGCTCCGGCGGTAATCTGAAGCACTGCCGAAAGCTCGTCTCCTTCGTTGGAAAGCATATTTTTGAATTCCAGATCTTCAATCTTTTCTACCAGCTGGGGAAAAGAGGCATCCAGCTCTTTTTCGGAATCCGGGTCTTCCCTGGCAAATTCCACCAATACCTGAAGGTCTTCAAACTGGGTATTGATTTCATCATAAGCTTCCACCCACTTTTTCTTGGACCGGAGCTGTTTCAGGAATGCTTCCGCTGTTTTGGGATTGTCCCAGAATTCGGGAGCAGCTGTCTTTTCATCGTCATTGGCAATTTCAATCTTCTTTTTATCGATCTGAAGATATTTATGGAGGTCATCAATCCGTGATTGGATTTCTTTTATCTGGTCGTTGTTGATCACGATTTTTTATTTCTTGCAAAAATAAGAAATTTTTATTCCGTTATCGTTGGATCAAGTGTGTTTGAAGATTATCATAGATAAAATCCTTTATTTTTCTGATACCTTTTTTGCATCAAGGAGTTGCTCAAGAAATCTTTTCGACTTCTTAGTTTCTGCTTTGAAACTCAGAATGGCTGTAAGATAAGTAGCCAGCAACATCCCAAACGGAATAAGCACACTGGGATAGCTTCGATCTGAACTTGCTATATTAACGATTAGAAAAACTAAGACTGCAAAACACCAGAATGCTGAAAAACACAATATAAAAGTATTTAACTGCATTTTCACTTCGACCCTCGTTCCGGTAGCATGTTGCTGAACCGTTCCGATAATTTGAGGCTGAAAAGCATTTCTTTTAAAGATGATCCTGCTGATGTTAAAATGGTTACCATTAACTAAACCTCTGTATTCCTTTGTAGAACCGCTTCCGAAAACATGCACTTTTTGCCACTCAACGGAACCGGAAAGGTTAGCCATCACTTCTTCCTGAGAAAGATGCGATGTATAAATAATATACTCAAAAGGCAAATATTTCATTCACTTTAAATTTACTTAAATAAATACGTTTGACAAATTACCATTCACCATAAAAGCTATCCCTGGCTTCCCCCTTCTTCATTGTGATGGAAACCGATGATGCGGCGCGGTTCTTCTACGGCTTTGTAAGAATCCAGTTCTTTTTTCAGTTCTTTGATCCGGGTTTGAAACTGGTCGAAATTATTGACCACCACATCCTTTAAAAATACGGAAATCTGGTCCAGGTATTCTTCCGTCAGTTTTCCGGCCGCATCCCTTAAGGCTCCGTTCAGCAGATTCTGATCTATTTTCAGGTTTTCATTACGGGTTTTCTGATAAAGGTTTTTGATCCTCTTTTTTAAGCTTTGGGTAAAATCGATCAGCATGGTGTTGCTGAATACTTTCATTTTTGCCGAAACCCCGTTCCAGAAAGGAATTTTATCGGCTTTGTTATTTTTCAGGATTTTATAAAGCAGTGAATCTTTTTCCAGGTTTTTCGTCATGGCATACAGAATAATTTCGGAACGTTCTGCCAGGTTGGGCGGGAAAACAGGAATTACAACGTCAAATCTTCCGGGGGCGAGGATTTCTTCATCGATTTCGGAAACGGATTTTGCAGAACCTACCATCAGAACTTCTTCCTGCTCAAATCTGGAAATATGGTGAAGAATAATTTCCTGCGTCTCAAGGTTGCAGGAAGCCACATTGTTTTCCGCTTTCCTCGACATCATGATCTCGTCGAAATCATCCATAAACAGCAACATTTTGTCTTCTTTCATCATCGTAACCAGGAAATCGTTGAAGTTGGTCTGGCTGCCATCTACAAAAGAGGTACCCAGATAATGCTTTTTCACTTCCTTAAACTGGTAGCCGATAATTTCCGCAATTTTATTGGCCCAGAAAATTTTACCGCTTCCGGGAGGACCGTACAGGATAATGCCCGCCGGCTTATTGATACCCCAATCTTTGATCTGCTGTGGATTTAAAAATGGCTCTAAAATACCGGAAATGTAGAAGAAGAGATCCCGGTACCCAATGAAATCCCTTTTCTGAAGACTTGTTTTATGCCCGAAATAATCGTAGACAAACTGATAGTTTCCGCCTAACTGATTATCAATCCCATAGCTTGAAACGGACGATTTGAAAAACCCGTTGTCAAAAATATTGGGATCTTTATCTTTAATTGCCTTTTCTATTTTGTCTTTCGGTTGTCTGATGGTTTCAGCGATCTGCTCCAGGGTTTTGGTCTTATCCAGATCTTTTTCATAAAGCCTTAAAAACTCAGCATTTTCGCGGGCAAATTTTTCAAAATCTTTTTTTACTTCAAAATTGGTATGGATGCATTGTGTAAGCTCGAGATCAAAATCCTGAATAAACTGCTTGATCGCTTCGGCCGAAACATTAAGTTCTTTTGCCAGTTCAATTAACTTCATAATTACCGATTAATACTACCAAATGTAAGATTTTTTAGAATTAAATTTCAGTGATTTCCGATAATATTTGTAACAAATTATCAGTTCCATGTACTACTTAAGGGTAAAACAAATTACATGGAAAAAATTTTATCAGTAAAGAATCTGACGAAAAAATTCAAAAGAACAGTAGTGAACAATATTTCCTTTGATGTGGAAAGAGGAAATGTTTATGGATTGCTGGGTCCCAACGGAAGCGGAAAGTCCACAACCTTCGGGATGCTTCTTTCTACGATCAACCCGACCAGCGGAGAATGGTACTGGTTCGGAAAAAAAGGTACCGATCCGGATACATTGAAGAAAATCGGGGCCATTATCGAACAGCCGAATTTTTACCCTTACCTGAATGCAGAGACCAACCTGAAAATTGTTGCCGAGATTAAAGGAACTCCTTATTCGAGGATTGATGAAGTTTTGAAAACAGTTAAACTGCTGGAACGGAAAAAAGACCTGTTCCGTACCTATTCGCTGGGGATGAAGCAGCGTCTGGCTATTGCCTCCGCTATGCTGAACAATCCCGAAGTGATGATCCTGGATGAACCGACAAACGGGCTTGATCCGGAAGGAATTATCCAGATCCGTGAAATCATCAGCAACATTGCCAAACAGGGCATTACGATTATTATTGCCAGCCATTTGCTGGATGAAATCGAAAAGATATGCAGCCACGTGATCGTTCTTAAAGAAGGAACTTCGCTGTATTGCGGACGAGTGGATGAAATGACCGCTAACAATGGCTATTTTGAACTGAAGGCAGACAACAATGCATTGCTTTTGAATGCGTTAAACGAACTTCAGTGGTTTACAGCCATTAATCATGACGGCGACCTGCTGAAAGCACAGATCCGCGATGATGCATCGATTTCCGCTTCAGCACTGAACCAAAAGTTGGCCGAAAAAGGAATTTTTCTTTCACACCTTACGAAGAAAAAGCTGTCTCTTGAATCCCAATTCCTTGAACTTGTAAAAAATACAAAGTAACTATGACCAAATTATTAAAACTAGAATATTACAAAAACCTGAACTACCGACCGTTTAAGGTTTTTACCATCCTGTATTTCGCCATCCTGATCGCTTTGCTTTTTGTCGGACTGGTAGATTTCGACCTTTTTGGAGGAACAATAAATCTCAAGGAACAAGGCATCTATAATTTTCCGGAGATCTGGAATTTCACGACTTATATTGTTGGATTACTAAAGATTTTCCTGGGACTGATCATTGTATTTTCAATCTCACAGGAGTTCAGCAACCGCATGTTTAAGCAGAATACCATCGACGGGTTGAGCAGAAAAGAATTCATCACTTCAAAACTGTTAACCATCAGTGTTTTCACCATCGTTTCCACCGTTCTTGTATTTGCAATTACGATGTTTCTGGGCTATCAATATTCCAACACAACGGAATCGGCTAAAGTGTTCGAGGAAATATTTTTTATCGGCAATTATTTTGTGAAGCTGTTTACTTTTTTCTGCTTCCTGATGTTCCTTTCGGTACTGCTTAGAAAATCAATATTTGTTTTCCTTGCACTCTTTGTATTCTGGGTGGGCGAAGGTATTATATCAGCCGTTGAAGTATTTACGAAAGTGCGAGGACTGCAGGGTGAGCAGAGAAACCAAGTGCTGCAGAACGACTTTTTCGTTACCCATCTTTTACCGCTGGAAAGCATGTCGAGCCTGATCCCGAACCCGATGATGCGTCTGAATATGGCCAAAATGATGGGGATGAAATACGAATTCCACTATCCTACGGAAAGCCTTATCGCCTGTCTTTTCTGGTGTGCGATTTTTATTTTCGGATCCTACTGGATTCTTAGAAAAAGGGACTGGTAAGGAATACCATTCATTTTAAACATTCAACACAATATATTCAGATTATTTTTTAGCAGCCCGTTTTCCGGGCTGTTTTTTATTTCTATATCCTGAAATTTTTATTAAATTCCGGTCAAATTAACAGTCATGAAAAAAATATTCTATGTTCCGGGAATGATCAGTGCTTTGCTGATACCGGTTTTGGTTTGGTTTTACATCACTCCATATATTGATCAAACGGTTTATAATATAATAGATATTGGACTTCCCGCAAAAGTGGCAAAGAATAAAAGTAATATAAATTCTACTTTTGAGCCTTTCAGAAACTGGCATTATAAGAAAATAAATGTTTATCCTTCAACAGCCAAAAAAAATTCTTTGTCTTTTGTTTCGGAATTAAAATCCCTTCAGAAAAAAAATCAAAAAGAAACTGGAATTGAATTTGTTTTAGGTAAAAATAACACTTACGGAGATTTTATTTCTTTACTGAATGATATGGCCATTGCACAGCAAAACACTTACGCTTTAGACCTGGAAAAGACAGGCCATTTATTTGCTGTAGTTAACTATAGTGATCCGAAACGCGAAAAATTTGAATATGAATGTTTACTTTGTCATGACATAATTTATGAAGTCAGTGAACCTTCTTTCTGGGATAAATTTTCAGGTATGAGATATTATTATCAGACCGTCTTTGAGAATTTATCTAAACTTCCGAAAGGCGCATATTACATCATTTCCGGATTTTTATTATTTCTAAACATCTCGATGTTCAGCATTAAAGCAAATCTTCAAGTGAGAAGAAAAGTAGTTTAAAGATGCAAAAATAAGCTTTTGAAGCTTTAATTATTGACTTATTTAAAATTTAAAACAAAAAAAGGACTGCCTTACGGCAGCCCCTTACAATCACTTCTTCACTTTAAAACACTTTATTTTTTATCCAGCAGGGAGATATATTCTCCGTAGCCTTTTGCTTTCATTTCCGCTTTAGGGACAAACTTCAGCGAAGCACTGTTAATACAGTAACGAAGTCCTCCTTTATCTGCCGGCCCGTCATTGAAAACGTGCCCCAAATGCGCATTACCTGTTTTGCTTCTCACTTCTACCCTGGTCATCCCGTGGGAACGGTCCAGCTTTTCCTCGATCAGCTTTCTCGTAATCGGCTTCGAAAAGCTTGGCCAGCCGCATCCGGATTCAAATTTATCGGTAGAAATAAACAGTGGTTCTCCCGTTGTAATATCCACATAAATTCCTTCCCGGGTTTCGTCCCAATATTCATTCTGGAACGCCATTTCAGTACCATTTTCCTGGGTTACGTTATACTGTTCGGCAGTCAGTTTTTCTTTTAAAACCTTTCTGTCCTGTCTCTGGTACTGGTTTTCCTTTTTCGGCGGGTTGGCATTTCTCGCCATTTCAAACAATCCCGGTTCGATGTGGCAGTATCCTCCCGGATTTTTATCCAAATAATCCTGATGATAATCTTCCGCTCTGTAGAAATTTTTCAGAGGAATAGTTTCCACAACCACCGGCTTGCTGTAATTTTTTGCCAGTTTGGCCACCTCAGCTTTTATAATGGCTTCGGTTTCCTTATCTGTAGAATAAATTCCTGTCCGGTACTGGTTTCCTCTGTCATTTCCCTGCTGATCAATACTTGTAGGATCTATGGTTTTAAAATACAGATCGATCAACAATTTTACATCTACCACTTCAGGATCATACTTTACTTTTACGGTTTCCGCAAAACCTGTCGTATGGCTTACCACTTCTTCATAGGTTGGGTTTTTGGTATTTCCGTTGGCATATCCTACTTCTGTACCGGTTACCCCTCTTACCTGTTGAAAAAAATGTTCGGTTCCCCAGAAACATCCTCCTGCAAAATAAATTTCTTTTACATTTTTATTATCCATAATGGTCTCATTTTCTTTCTTGGCTTCTGTCGACTTTGGCTTGGCATCTCCACAGCTTGTCGCAAAAACCGCGATACCCAGAACAACGCTGAGCAATATTAATAGGTTCTTCATTTTTATTTTTATATCCATTTCAAATCTTTCTTTTCTTCATTAAAAATCGGCATATATTTAGTTGCAAATTTCGAACTAATTTTCATGTGATTTCAAAGATAATCTCTATCTCGATGATAGCACGTCTGCAAGATTTCCTTACACTATCATTTACGAAAAATATCAGTAAACGGATTTGATAATACGGAAAAATTATCTATTCAGCCGGATTTAAATTTATCTATTTTCTTAAAACGCGATGAGTTGCAAAGATGTTGTGGATATTGGTATATTTCTCGTTCGCAAAGGCGTTCCACTCAGCAAATGAACATTATTTCGTAAAGAGCTATCATATATACCTGTATGTAAAATTAATCTGAATCGGGTTAGCTTTTTATTTACACCAGGAAAATAAGAGATTGTTATTAATTTTACGAGGTAAAACAGTAAATTTGCATCTTATCAAAATTTGTAAAAAAGCAAAGCAATATAGATCATGACATCACAAGAGATCCGTCAGAAATTTTTAGATTATTTTAAAAGTAAAGACCACCTGATTGTTCCTTCTGCACCGATTGTGCTGAAAGACGACCCTACTTTAATGTTTTCCAATTCAGGGATGACGCAGTTCAAAGATTATTTTTTAGGCTATAAAGAGCCTAAAGCCCCGAGAATTGCCGATACCCAAAAATGTTTGAGGGTTTCCGGAAAACATAACGATCTGGATGATGTGGGAAGAGATACCTACCATCACACTATGTTTGAAATGTTGGGGAACTGGTCTTTCGGAAATTATTTTAAAAAGGATGCGATTGCTTTTGCCTGGGAATTACTAACGGAAGTTTACGGAATTCCGAAAGAAAACCTGTATGTAACGATTTTTGAAGGAGATGCTTCTGAAAACCTGGAAAGGGATCAGGATGCTTATGATTTCTGGAAATCCCACATTTCCGAAGACAGAATTATCAACGGAAACAAAAAAGACAACTTCTGGGAAATGGGTGAAAGCGGGCCGTGCGGGCCATGTTCCGAAATCCATGTCGATTTAAGAAGTGAGGAAGAAAAAGCCAGCGTTTCCGGATTGGAACTGGTAAACAACGATCATCCGCAGGTTGTGGAAGTATGGAACCTGGTTTTCATGGAATTCAACAGAAAAGCGGATAAGTCTCTGGAAAAGCTTCCTGCACAGCATGTGGATACAGGAATGGGCTTTGAACGTCTGTGTATGGCGCTTCAGGGAAAATCTTCCAATTATGATACGGATGTTTTCACTCCTTTAATTGCTAAGGTGGAGGAACTTTCCGGTAAAAAATACACCGGGATTTTAGAAGACGAAAAAGATATTGCCATCCGGGTGGTAGTAGATCATATCCGGGCGGTTTCTTTTGCAATCGCAGACGGGCAACTGCCTTCCAACGGAGGGGCAGGTTATGTGATCCGAAGAATTTTAAGAAGGGGGATTTCCTACTCTTACCGTTTTCTGGATATGAAAGAACCGTTCTTATTCCAACTGGTTGCTGTTCTTCAGGAGCAGATGGGCCCATTCTTCCCGGAACTGGAAAAGCAGGGAACGCTGGTAACCGAAGTGATTAAAAGTGAAGAGGAATCTTTCTTAAAAACCATTGAGAACGGACTGATCCGGGTAGAAAGATTAATTCAGCAGACGATTGCCAACAACCAGAAAGTATTGCCTACTGATGAAGTTTTTGAACTTTTCGATACCTATGGTTTTCCGGATGACCTTACGCGGATTATTGCGGAAGAAAAAGGACTGACCATTGATGAAGAAGGTTTTAAAGCAAAGAAAAAAGAACAGCAGGAACGTTCAAAAGCAGATTCCGCCCAGAAAGTTTACGATTGGGTAACGCTGGAAGAAAGAGACGAAAATTTCGTAGGTTACGATAAATTTGAATCTGAAACCTATATTACAAGATACCGAAAAATAGAAAACAAAGACGGCGAATTTTATCAGGTAGTTCTTAGCGAATCACCATTCTACCCGCAGGGTGGTGGCCAGGTAGGTGATAAAGGCGTCCTTGAAAATGCGACGGAAAGCTTTGAAGTGCTGCAGACCGAAAAAGAAAACGGACTGATCATTTCATTGATCAACGGTCTTCCAAAAGATGCCGGAGCGCTTTTCTACGCAAAAGTAAACGCGGGTGAAAGAAAAAATTCCCAGGCCAACCACTCGGTAACCCATTTGCTGCACGAGGCATTAAGAGAAGTACTCGGAACCCACGTGGAGCAGAAAGGTTCGTTTGTAGGACCGGACTATCTTCGTTTCGACTTTTCCCACTTCAATAAAATGACGGAGGAAGAACTGGAACTGGTAGAAAACAAAGTGAATGCAAAAATCAAAGAAAGCATCGCTTTACAGGAATTCAGGAACATCCCGATCCAGGAAGCTTTGGATAAGGGAGCTATGGCCCTGTTCGGCGAGAAATACGGCGACAGTGTACGAATGATCCAGTTCGGAAGCTCTAAGGAATTGTGCGGAGGAACCCACGTAAAAAACACCATTGAGATCGGCCATTTCAAAATTGTTTCCGAAAATTCGGCTGCGGCAGGAATCAGAAGAATTGAAGCCATTTCGGGAGATAAGGCGGAGGAATATTTCAAAAACCTTGAAAAACAGATTACTGAGCTTTCCCAGTTATTGAAATCCAAAGATGTCGTACGTTCTATTGAAAAGCTAATGGAAGAAAACGCATCGCTGAAATCGGAAATCGATGCCCTGAAAAAAGAAAAGGCAAAAGGAGAAATCGGCGAATGGAAAGGAGCTTATGAGCAAAAAGGTGATAAATTACTTCTGGTAAAGAGAACTTCTCTGGATGCAGGCTCGGTAAAAGATATTGTCTTCCAGCTGAAGAAAGAAATCCCGACTTCCATAACGGTTATTTTGTCCGACGCAGACGGAAAACCAATGATTACCGTGGGCGTTTCAGATGATTTGGCAGGAATTTACCAGGCTGGAGCGCTTATTAAGGAATTAGCGAAAGAAATCCAGGGCGGCGGCGGCGGAAATCCGGGCTTTGCCACAGCAGGAGGAAAAAACCTTGATGGACTGGAAAACGCCTATCAGAAAGCATTGAATCTTTAATCTGATCAAGAATAACTTTACAGCTTTGCAATAATCTGCAAAGACTTTATGATAAATAAATCCCGTTCAGTTTTTTGAACGGGATTCGTTTTGTGAACGAAATAATCCTCCCATTACTTTAGGTTATATTTTACAAATAGCCTTTATAAGTTTAAGACTTATCAATTAAAGTCCGTTCACAAGTTCTCAACACATCTTTCTCTACTATGCTGAAAAAATAATCAAACGAACAGAATGGATGCTTACACCTGATCAGAAGGAAAAAAATTATTAGATCGGTGTTTATTTATGATCATGTGGAACTCCATAAATCTGAAAATCTTCAGATTTTTTTTGGTTTAACTCCACTTTGGAACGATTCATGATTAGACAAAAAAAGATAAAATTAACTTTATCTAATATGTAAATTATTTTAAAATATAATATCATAACACAACTTAATGAATTAATATACAAAATATGTGGTACCAAAAACCACTTTTTATTGAAAAAATTATACTTACACACATTAATACAAACTACAAAAATTAACATTATGAAACCGACACATTTTCTTTCAAAAATTCAGATTGCCGTACTTACATTAATGACCAACTTTGCCGTAGTATGGGCAAACGCACAGGAAAAAGCAGCAGACTTAAAAGTTGATGTTGATATGGATAAAGGGGGCAGTTCAGATGGTTTGATGTCCAATCCTATAGTATGGGTTGCAATAGCGCTGATCCTGATCCTTATCGTTGCTTTGGCAGCAAGAGGAAACGGAAGCAGCAGAGCTTAAAATAGGCAGATCTTATTATTTTTCGCCAGCATCTTCTTGCAGCGTTGTAAAAATAACAGATCGATCGTCATTAATCAAATTAATTATAAAGAGGCTGTCTAAAATCTAGACAGCCTCATATTTTGAGTACTCGCCAGAAAATTATGCTGAGCCTGAATAAATTCTCTGTTCCCAAAACATACGTCATCAGACTTTCTTCTTCCAGATAGTGCATTTGATTCATATTTCAATCAAACTCTTGTCAGGGCGAAAACCATAAATTGTACTATTGGTAAAAACATCCGGCCTCCAGCTTTCCTCTTCCAGCCTGTTAAACTGATCTCTAACCCGGGTTTCTGCTATTTATTTTAACAAAAGATTATATTTTCTGCTATGGTATTGTAACCTTCTTATCAATAGTTTTGTCTTCTCTATAAAGCAAACTAATGACAAAATTCTTAACTCCATTATTTTTATTTTTTACGGTATTGTTTTTCGGGCAGAATCAGCTGAAAGTTTTCAGTAAGGCAGACAAACGCCCCATTTCCAATGCAGCAGTATATTGTGAGGATGAACTCCTGGGAAAAACCGATCTCAACGGTATTCTATCTTTTAAAACAAAATGTAAAAAGGTGGAAATCCTGGCCAGTAATTTTCAGGACATAACGGCCGACGTAAAAAAATCAATGGAAGTAATGATGCAGCCTCTATCTGAAAAAATGGGCAACATCGACAAAGTAATCATTCAGGATAAAAGCGATCCGAAAGCTTTGAGAATTTTGGATGAAGTCAACAAAAGGGCCAAAGAAAATTCACCTAAATCCCTGGATTCCTACAATTTTAAATCCTACGCCAAATTTTCCATTGATGTCGACAAAGATTCGGTGGAGATCTATAAAAATTTCCTGGCGGTAAGAAAAGATTCCCTTTCAAAAGTGGGTAAAAAAGATCTTAAGCAGACGAAAAAAGATGAAAAAGATTCTCTGACGGCAGAAGATTTTATCCAGGCTTCGTCTGAAGGACAGATGTTCCTATGGGAAAAGGCATCCGAGTACAAATATTCCAAAAGCTTTGGCGAAAAAACCAATATTATCGACAACCGGATGTCCGGTTTCAAAAATCCGATTTATGAGGCGCTGGCCATCAACATTTCCAACCTGGACCGCGTTCCGCGACAGCTGCGGCCCGAAAACAGGAAGCTTTATAATTTTTATCTTTCCGA
Source organism: Chryseobacterium sp. SORGH_AS_0447 (assembly GCF_030818695.1). Lineage (NCBI taxonomy): Bacteria > Pseudomonadati > Bacteroidota > Flavobacteriia > Flavobacteriales > Weeksellaceae > Chryseobacterium > Chryseobacterium sp. SORGH_AS_0447. Next base: position 3,543,289 of record NZ_JAUTAR010000001.1, read on the forward strand.
TACCTTACAGCTTGACGGAAGAAAAACCTATGTAATCAAATTCAAGGAAATCACCGACAAAAAGAAGCAGAATCCCCGAAAGTTCAACGGGAAAATCTATGTAGATTCCGAAACCTATGCGTTGAAAAAGTTTGAAAGCGCGAGTAAGAAGAAAAACGAAGGAGAAATCGTTTCGGTCTGGAAGCCCATTGGCGGAAAATGGTTTCTCGATCATGAAGACATAAAGGTTAAAATGGGAAACCAGAGTTTTGAAACCTCTAAGAAAGACAGCCTGAAACCGGGAGAAACGACAAAGTACAACGAAAAGGAATTCGGAAATTATCTCTATGTGAAAAACCGATTTTTTGATTTTGAGCTGAATAAAGAACAAAAAGCTTCCGACTTTAAAGGATATTCGCTCGAAGTGAAGAATTCCGACGGAAGCCTGCTGAACCAATACAGAACCGACAGCCTTACGGCGAGGGAACAAGCCACCTACACCAAAATCGACAGCTTCGTACAGAAATACGATTTTGAAAAAAAGCTGAATACTTTAACCCAGCTGGTCCGCGGAAACCTGCGGTATAAAATTATTGATTTTGACATTACCAGACTTTTCAACTATGATGAATACCAGGGAGTACGACTCGGAGCAGGCATCAAGCTGAACGAAAAATTCAGTAAAACCTTTTCACCGGACGGGTATTTCGGATACGGATTCAAGGATCACCGCTGGAAGTACGGGTTAGGGCTGGACGTAAAACTATCGCAGAAAAGAACTTCAGTCTTCCGGGTGGAATATATCGATGATGTTTTTGCCGCAGGAAGGTTCAGCAATAATATGTGGGATATGATGACGAAAATTTCAGATCTCCGTCTTGACCTTCACAATTCCACTTTTTATAAAAACCAAAAATGGGGCGCTTCTTTCCTTTATGATATTTCCAATTCGTTAAGTATGAAAATCGCACTGAATAAAGAGAAACAGCAGGCCCTTTTCGATTATCAATATAAAAATCTCGGCAATGCGTTCGACAATACCAGCGCTACCCTCTCCCTGAAATTTTCTCCTAATGATAAAAACATTATGACGCCGACCGGAAAATATACCTACGAAAAAGGCTACCCACAAATATTCATGAATTATGAACAGGGATTCCGGACGCTGGGAGGAGACTTGGATTACCATAGAATAGATGCTTTAATCATTCATCAGTTCAGGTCTAAACTCGGCTATACCAACATCAAACTTTTCGGAGGACTCTCTTCCGGAACCGCGCCGATCTGGAAAAACTTTGAAATTGCCGGACAAAGAGACTTGAATTCCAATCAGTGGAGCTCTGCGATCAGCACGCCAACCAATCTCGGATTTGCCACCATGCCCGCCGGAACTTTCTTTGCCGATAGATTCGCTGCCTTTAAAGTCTCACAATATCTGCCTTTCCGGTTCAAGACTTTAGGAAAAAGATATTCTAATATCGAGCTTGAATATCAGGCGGCCATCGGAAATCTGAAAAATCAGGAAGATCACCGATTCATATTCCGGGTGTTGGACCATTATTACCAGGAAGCCGGCGTGATGTGGAACAGCTTTTTGGGAAGCCGCTACAGTGTCGGGTTTTCCTACCGTCTCGGATATTACCAAACCTCAACATTTAAAGATAACTTCGGGATTAAGTTCAGGCTGAATTTGCTGAATTAATTTCATTATAGAACTTCATTGATGAAAAACAATTGTTTCGACCGAAGCGGACTTTTAGTCCGCTTTTTTTGTTTCCCGCAGATTTCATAGATAATGGCGCATACTTATAGTGTTTAAAACTTTCACATAATGACACAAAGCTTGTCTATCCCGTAGTGATCTAAACTAGTATTAGAGAATTGTCCGAGTTAAAAACTTAAATCTCATGTTTCTCATGGGTCGGATTTTTTTCAGTTTAAATTCCTTCAGATTAACCCCCATTATTTTGATCCATTCTAATTATTGAAACTCCCGTAACATTCCATTCCTTTTAATAAGGAAAATTTAATTTCCCTACCACAACTATTAAAATTCAGTTCATACCGGAATCCTAGTTTTGCACCATCGAAATAAAGCAATTATGAAAATCCACAAAACAATGGGAGTTCTGTTTTTAGCAGCAGCACTTTTCCAGAACTGTAATGATGAAACAACGGATCCTAATGAAAATCCGGTAAACCAGAACATCAAAATTGAGAACTTCTCTAAAGAACCAGCCTTCGCCTACGGAATGAGCGGTTTCGAAAACCTGAACATCACCACTTTACTTTCCAGCTCCGATGTGCTTGCCGGAAGCCCGAACTTCGTGTTTGCAGGACAGCCGGACGGAATGGGCATCATGAAAGATCCGAATTCAGAAGGATACCTGATGATCACTAACCATGAAATTACGAAATCCGTTTCACGAGTTTACCTGGATAAAACTTTCAAGCCGGTAAAAGGGGAATATATCCTGAACGGGATTGGAGGAATGACCAGATTATGTTCTGCAACATTGGCTACCGTAGCCGAGCACGGTTTCAGCGCTTTCCTTACAGCCGGGGAATCCGGGGAAGAAAGTATGGTGCACGCACTTAATCCGCTGGCGGCAGTTGCTCAGGCAGCAGACCAGTCAAGAGTGAAGCCGGCTTTGGGAAAAGCATCAATGGAAAATGCCGTTCCGCTTCCTAAAGATGTTTCCAACGGGAAAACCTATATCGTCATCGGTGAAGACCAGTCTTTCAGCTCTTCCCACCAGTCGGCTGGACAGCTGATCATGTACGTATCCGATACCCAGGGTGACCTGAATAACGGAAAATTATATGCATTGAAAAGAACCAACAACAATTATACGGAAACCAACATGACGAAAGGAAACCAGTATGATGTTGAATTCGTGGAAATCTCCAATGCGAAAAACCTTACCGGAGCACAGATCAACCAGAAGAATATCGATAACAACGCAATCCGTTTTTCCAGAGTTGAAGATGTAGATTACAGAAAAGGAGCCGGAAAAGGAAGAGAAATCTACTTTACCGCTACCGGAGAATCTTCAGATGGGGTAAATCCTAAGGCAGGACTTACGATGTGGGGAAGAGTATACAAGCTTGTCCTGAACGAAAGCAACATGCTTAGCGGAAAACTTGAAGTAGTAGCAGAAGGAGATTCCAGCCCGGGAAGCAACCTGATCAACCCGGATAACCTTTGTGTAACGGAAAATTTTGTATACATCCAGGAAGATGGTGATTCTTACTATCCTGCTGCGACTCACGATTCTTACATCTGGCAGCTGAACATCAGCACGAAGCAGTACAAGCCGTGGCTGAACATGAAGCATAACAGAAACGATGCAGCATGGCAGACGGCCTACAACCAATCGGGACAGCTTACGAAATGGGGATCTTGGGAATACGGTGCGATGATCGACATTTCAGACATCATCGGGGTTCCTAATACTTTTGCGGTAAATATCCACTCGCACACTTGGCAGAAAGATGCATTTGCCAACGCAGACGGTGCCGGAGTAAATACCAACAAAGAAGGCGGACAGACCCTGATCATCAGAAACGTTCAAAAATAATTTTACTAATCATTCTTAACCGGTATCAATAGGAGAAATTCTATTGATACTTTTTCATATCCCATGAAAATTATTCTTAAATATCCTTTCGTTGCTTTTCTTTTCATCACCTTCGCGGTATTCGGGGCTTTACAGTGTACCCAAAGCCACCAGCCATTGCAGGATGACCTTTCCGAAGTAAAAAAAGACCTGTTCATTACCAATACCGATTTTCTGAACCGGACCAATGAACTGATGAAAATGGTTTCCGGAGATCCGGAGCAGGCTGTTCTTCAGAGTAAATTTGAAGAGTTGAGAATTTCGTACAAAAAAATGGAATGGGCCGTGGAATATTTCCTTCCGCAGACCGCACGCTTCATCAATGGTCCTGCCCTGCCTGAAATCGAAATGCAGGAACACACGGAAATTGAACCGGAAGGCCTTCAGGTTTTAGAAGAAATGCTGTACCCTTACGATCCGGCCAATAAGGCGGAAGTGATCCGAATGCTTAAAAACCTGACCAATAAAAGCAATACGATTAAAACAAACTTCCAGGCCATCACCATTTCCCGAGACCAGGTCTTTGATGCGCTGAGACAGGAAGTTTTCCGGATTTCCAGCTTAGGGATTGCCGGATTCGACACGCCGGTTTCAGGAACCTCCCTGAAGGAAATCCCATATGCTTTAGGTGCTGTTCAGAAGGCACTTCAAAAGATCGCCACCGAAAAATCACAAGAGAACGCTCTTGCAAAAATTAATACGGCAATTAAAGCTTCCAGGGCGTACCTGAAAAAGAATACAAACAAAAACACATTCGATTACATCCAATTTATTCCTGAACATCTGAACACCATCACTTCCCTGATGATCGATTTTCAGAAGCAGGAGGAAATTCCGGCCGTAGAAGTAACTTCGGCCCTTAATAAAAACGTCCGGACATTCTATTCCAAAAATGCCTTCAACCCAAATGCCTTTGTTCCGGGCAAACAGTTTGAGATGTCACCGGAAAAAGTAAAGCTCGGGAAACAGCTTTTTAACGATAATATTTTATCCGACAACAATTCCAGAAGCTGTGCCACCTGCCATGTCGCGGAAAAAGCATTTACTGACGGAAGAGAAAAATCCATGTCGCTTACCGACTCGCCTTTGCAGAGAAACACACCTTCTCTGAGTTATTCGGCTTTCCAGCACGGCCAGTTTTGGGATATGCGGAAGGACGACCTTGAAGGGCAGAGTTCTGCAGTGATTACCAATAAGGAGGAAATGCACGGCGACCTCAGCAAAATTATTGCGAAGATCAATACGAATCCGGAATACCGTATGGCATTCAGGAATATCTACAAAGGAAAAAATGCCGAAATCTGGCAGCTGCAGAATGTTCTGGCCAGCTACATCCGTTCACTGGCTTCTTTCAGTTCGGACTTTGATGATTATATGAGAGGAAATAAAAAGGCCATGACGGAAAGTCAGAAAAACGGCTTTAACCTGTTTATGGGAAAAGCCCAGTGTGCCATCTGCCACTTTTTACCGCTTTTCAACGGTACGGTACCGCCAAACTATACGAAAACCGAACAGGAAGTGCTGGGAATCGCAGAGAATTCATCCAACCGGACGGCAGATAAAGATCCGGGGAGAGGGAAATTCCACGAAACGGTAGCCTTTCTACAGCATTCCTTTAAAACCCCTACTCTTCGGAATATTGCTAAAACTGCACCTTATATGCACAATGGCGGATATAAAACGCTGATGGAAGTCATGGAATTCTACAACATAGGCGGAGGAAAAGGACTCGGACTGAAAGCCGATAACCAGACCCTCTCCGATGCTCCGCTGAACTTATCGGAAAAGGAAATGAATGAAATTATCGATTTTCTAAATGCGCTAAACGATCATTAAACCACAGTCCCGGAAATTCCGGGATTTTTTTTCCTTTACCATTAAGAAATTAAGGTATTTTTAGCTTAAAAAAAATATTGGTTATTCAACGTCTATCGAGCTTGTCAGGCTGAATGCTTAATCGTAATAAAGTGAAGTTTAAACGAAGTTTATTTTAATTCAGAAAATGAAGAGCGATCGCGGAAAACTTCTATAAACATCAGCGGCTTGTGAAATATATAAAGCATTTATTAATCCTCCCGATTTCAATGGAGTTTATATTTCAATGAAGGCTACTGATCGTCAATTAATTCTCATTAAATATAAATTTTGTTAACAGATTAAAACCAGGCGCTAAAAACTTTTCTGTGCGGAGAAATATTATTAATTTTGAAAGGTTTTTATGAAAAGGATTTTATTGTTTTTAGGTCTTTTACTCTGGAGTTTTGGTTTTTCACAATCGAAAGTCACCGCTATTGAAGGAGTCACCATCGAAGACAAAAGTGATCCCAGAGCACTGGAAATCCTGAAAAACGTGAACCGGATGTTTACCGAGAATTCTCCGAAAACACTGGATTCCTATTCTTATAAATCTTACGAAAAAATTTCCCTTGATATTGATGAAGACAGCATTTCGCAGTACAATAAATTTTTCGAGGAAACCGGAATGTTCCGGGAAAAACGAAGAAAAGATTCATTAAACAACATTTCCGCAAGAAAAATATTTTCGAAAAGCAAGCTGTTTCTCTGGGAAAGGGCGCAGGAATTTTTATACTCCAGGCAATACGGTGAAAAGATCAATATCCTGGACAACAGGATCTCCGGACTGAAGCAGCCGATCTATGAAATGATTGCTCTCCAGCAGAGCAACCGTGACAAGCTTCCCGATCAGCTGAAGCAGGAAAATAGAGGATTGTACCGGTTTTTCCTCACCGACACCATTGAAATGGACGGCCGGAAAAACTTCGTCATCCGTTTCCGGGAAGTCAATTACAAAAATCCCGACAAGAAACGGAAATATAACGGGGCCATTTATGTGGATACCGAAACCTACGGCGTAAAGAAAATCGAAAATTTCAGCAAAAATAAAAACGACGGAATTATTACCAGCACCTGGATTTTATTTCACAACAAATGGTTCCTGGCTCACGAAACCGTTAAACTGAAGATGAGCAACATGCAGATGGAAGAGGAAGACCCGCAGCATCCCGATGAAACCCCGGAAAGAAAAAAGAAGCAGACCTTCGGAACCTATGCTTTCCTGACGTCCCGGTACTTCGATTTTAAATCCCCGGCCGACAACAGTGCGGAAGATTTCAAAGGATATACGTTTTCGGTGAAAAATATCTATGGCAAAACCCTGGACCAATACCGCACCGATCCCCTTACGGAACGGGAAAAAAATACCTACAAAATTATCGACAGCCTCGGGCGGAAATACAACATCGACAACAAAGCGCAGATTTTGAGCGGTCTGCTAAACGGGCAGATCCGGGTTGGTGTGGTGGATTTCGCGGTAGATGAAATCGTCAATTACAACTTGTATGAAGGATTCCGGGTCGGACTGAAAGCCAAGCTGAATGAAAATTTCAGTCCTTATTTTTCGCCGGATTACACTTTTGCATATGGCTTTAAAGATGACAAATGGAAGTACCGGATCGGGCTGGACATGAAGACGACCCTTCAGAAAGACTCCTATTTCCGGGTGGAATATTATGATGATGTAACGGCTTCCGGGGAATTTTACCGAAGGCTGTGGAACTTTAAGATGCGTATGGCCAATTATGGAAACAACCTCAACAACGACCGGTATTACCATTACAGAGGGGCTTCCGTTTCTTATTTAAATGATATCACCAATGGCCTGACGCTGGTTTTCGCAGCGAGAAGAAACCTGGAGGAAGCTCTGTTTGATTACTCTTTCAGAGGACAAGGTTCCTCTTTTGAAAATTTCAATACGCTGTTTACGCTCAAGTATTCCCCAAACTCCACGAATATCATGACACCGCAGGGAAAATCCCTGATCGACCAGAAATACCCGGAACTGTATTTCAACTATGAGCAGAGCTATAAAATCTTTGGCGGCGATCTGAGTTACATCCGCTTTGATGCCCTTTTTGTTCACAATTTCAAAACGATGCTCGGAACCACGGGTTTCAGGCTGTACGGAGGAATGGTGTTCGGTGGTGCCCCAATCTGGAAGAATTTTACGATGAACGGGTTGGCTTCGCCGAGAAGGGATTTTAATTTTAACCTTACTTCTTTCCTCGGTTTTGCGACACTGGAAGGTGGAAAATATTACAATGACCGGTTTGTGGCCTATTATTTTACGCACAAGCTGCCGTGGTACTTTAAGAGCTTTGGGCAGAACATTTCGAGCTTCGATTTTGTATTGCGTGGAACGATCGGAGATATGGAAAAAGCCGAATACCACCAGTTCAGATTCCGGCCGCTGAACCACCTCTACCAGGAAGTCGGCCTGGAATGGAACAATTTCCTATCCACTTATTTCAATCTGGGATTGTTTTACCGGGTCGGATATTATACCACCAGAAACTTCAAGCAGAACTTTGCCGTTCAGTTCAAATTAAAATTATTAGAATTCTAAAATATGCCGGATCATTAAGTTTTGAGAGAAATTTAAATAAACGGTTAAAAAAATAAACAAGAAATTACCATGCAGAAAATCGAAATAAAAGCAGACCAGTTTTTCGAATTATTAAAATTAAAAGACACTTCCATATGGGAAATTTTTGCCCAGATGATCGACGGAAACGAAAAGGAAATCATCTTCCTGGATCATGAGGAAAAAATCCTATTCAACTATATCCTTCCTTCCAATCAGGAAAAACTGGAAGAAGACCGGGCTGAATTTTCAAAGCAGTTTTCGGATAAGCTGGCGAATTTGACTTGAGGATGTTTGAGGGTTTTTAGGGTATGGGGTTTGAGGGCATGAGAGTCTGAGTGTTTGAGAGTTTGAGAGTTTGAGAGAGGGAGTATTGTTGTGGTTAAAAAGTATAAGAGTGGGTGATATAAAGGATATTTTATTGAAAACCGCTGATCTATCTATGTAATAAGATTGAAATTGGGAATGTTTGAGGGTTTGAGAGTGGGTTGTAGTGGTTAAAAGTATAAGAGTTGGTGACGTAAAAGATATTTTATTGAAAACCGCTGATCTATCTATGTAATAAGATTGAAATTGGGAATGTTTGAGGGTTTGAGAGAGTGGGTGTTGTAGTGGTTAAAAAGTATAAGAGTGGGTGATGTAAAAGATATTTTATTGAAAACCGCTGATCTATCTATGTAACAAGATTTAAATTGGGGGTGTTTGAGAGTCTGAGTGTTTGAGAGAGTGTGTGTTGTAATGGTTAAAAGTATAAGAGTGGGTGATGTAAAAGATATTTTATTGAAAACCGACGATTTTACCTATTTAATAAAAATAATAATCTCCAAACACAATGTATCATTACTTTAAACATTCTACTCTAACACACTATCATTCTATAAACTCAATAACTCTATCACACTCAAACACTGCCCTTCAAAAACAGATCTACCGTCTTTTTCGCTTCCGCAACATCATGCACCCTCAGGATTTTTGCGCCTTGCTGCAGGACCTTCAGGTGAAGCTTCTGCGTTTCTTCGTTAATGTCTCCCGGGGCTTTTCCAAGCGGTTTGTAGATAAATGATTTTCTGGAAATTCCGATCAGCAGGGGAAATCTTTCGAAACCGAGATACTTTACTTCATCAATCATCTTCATCTGGTCTGCTACTGTTTTGCCAAAGCCGAATCCCGGATCCAGTATAATATCCTGAACACCTTTCGCCAGCAGTTCAGCCGACTTTTCCGAGAAATACCGGTTGACAGAAACAATAATATCTTCGAACTTTATTTTGTCGTGCATGGTTTCATAGGAAGGGTTTACATGCATCAGGATGTATGGCAGCCTTGTTTCTGCAGCCGTTTCAAACATCTTTTCATCATACTGCCCGCCGGAAATATCATTAATCAGATCAATCCCTTCATTGAAGCCGAACCTTACTGTTTCCGAGTAAAAGGTATCGAGGGAGATCAAAGCTTCTGGAAATTCTTTTTTAATTAAAGAAATCATATTCCCGATCCGGTTTATTTCTTCTCCGGCAGTCATAAATTCCGCATTGGGCCGCGTAGACTGGGGACCGATATCAATGATCTCCGCCCCTTCTTTCAGCATTTTCTCGGTATGCAAAAGAGCTGAGCTTTCGTTATTGAATTTACCGCCATCGGAAAAAGAATCCGGCGTCAGGTTCAGGATTCCCATGATTTTCGGACGGGATAAATCCACCAGCTTTCCGTTGCAGTTTAACGTGTGATATTCGAGAGATAATCCTTGATGTTGCATGCTGCAAAAATACGACTTCCGCCTTCCAACTCCAACATCCCGGTAAAAAACTAGGCCCTGATTTCCGCTACCTAAAACCGAATTCGTATATTTGGAAGATTAAGAGAATTTATGTCAGAAACTTCAGTACAGTTCGGGAAAATTATTAGTCAGTGCCGCGAATTATTCAGCAAAAAATTACAGGATTACGGGGCAGCATGGAGGGTTTTGAGACCAAGTTCGATTACGGACCAGATTTACATCAAAGTAAACAGGATCCGTACCCTGCAGATGACCGATAAAAAAATGGTGGACGAAAGTGAGGAAGATGAATTCATCGCCATCGTCAATTACTCGATCATCGGACTGATCCAGCTTGAAAAAGGCTTTTCTAACGATTTTAACGAAAATAAGGAAGAAATCATGCGGCTGTACGATCGCTACGCAACGGAAGCCCAGCAGCTGATGGAGCGGAAAAACCATGATTATGGTGAAGCATGGAGGGATATGAGAATTTCTTCCATTACCGATCTGATCTATCAGAAAGTACTGAGAACGAAGCAAATTGAAGACAACCAGGGAGTAACGATCGTTTCGGAAGGCCTGGATGCCAATTATTTTGACATGCTGAATTACGCCGTTTTCTGCCTGATTAAATTTTCTGAAAAAGCAAACCCCTTAGAATAAAAAACAATCTGTTATGCTTAAAGGTTTATTACGTTTCGTTATTGCCGTCATCTTCATCCTTTCCGGTTTTGTAAAGGCGGTGGATCTGGTAGGGTTTTCCTTCAAAATGGAAGAATACTTCTCCCCTACGGTCTTTGATATGCCGTTTTTCGAAAAATTTGCCCTGCCGCTTTCCATTATCGTTGTGGTGCTGGAACTTCTTTTGGGCTTTATGCTGCTGATTAAATTAAAGCTTAAATTCACCCTTTCCGCATTAATTGCGCTTTGCATTTTCTTCGGCTTCCTGACGTTCTATTCTGCTTATTATAATGTAGTTACGGACTGCGGATGTTTTGGGGATGCTATTAAATTTACCCCTTGGCAAAGTTTTATCAAGGATGTTGTACTGCTGATCGGCTTAGTTATCGTATTCATTCTGTACGGCAAAGATTTTAAAAAGAAAGACGCGTACAGCTACAATCCTAAAAAAGAATCGGGAAATAAATTTAAATATATCTTATTGGGTATTTTTACAGTAGCCATGATCTTGGTGGGCGCGCACGGAATTGTGCATGAACCGCTCATCGATTTCCGTGACTATAAGATTGGGACGGACATTAAAGCCGAAAAAGCGAAAATCAGTAAAAATCCTTCCGAATACAAGACTTTTTATTCCCTTAAAAATTCTAAGACGGGAGAAACGGTAAAAGTAAACCAGGACGATTATATCAAGGAAACGAAATACTGGGCGGAAGGCTCACCGTGGAAAATTGAAGAAGGAAAAAACGAATCTGTGCTGATCAAAGAAGGATATAAATCAGAGATCGTAAAATTCAAGATCGAAGATCCGAACGGACAGGAATTAACGGAAGAAATCATCAATGCACCAAAAGCAGTGCTCATTTTTTCTTATCATCCGCAATCGGTTTCCCCCGAACTTCTGAAACAGCTTGAAGCGAAAGTAAAAACCCAGGGCGCTACCGTAGTCTATGGCGTTTCAACCCTTCCGAACACCTTTAAAACCGTTAAAAATGCCATGATGGACGGAACTGCCATTAAAACCATTGCCAGAAGCAACCCGTTCGTCCTGATCCTGGAAAACGGAAAAATTGTCGATAAACAGCCGGCGACGGACTATTTGAAATAATGTAAGGTGAATCGTGAATAGTCAATTTTGCTGCTCAAGTGAATTTTAAAAGGGAATAGTGAATTTTGATAACAATATTGACCATTGACTCGAAGAAATTGACTATTGACAATGTACAATGTAAATTTTACTACTCAAGTGAATTTTAAAAAGGAATAATAAATTTTGAACAACAACATTGACTATTGACTCGAAGAAATTGACTATTGACAGAAACACCGACAAATCATGAAACAACACAACAGAGTTGAATCCCACGACAACCTTGAATCTTAAACTTTAAACCTTAAACTATACAATTATCATAATGCAAAAATCCAATAAGCCGATTGCCGGTTACCACCTGCTGATGATCCTTTCCTCTGTGGACGGAGAATTTGCTCCGGAAGAAGGAATGCTGGTACAGCAGTATCTAGCGGAGGAATTTCCTTTTAAAATGAACCTCGACAACGAGCTTGAAACCATCGCTCTGCTACAGCCGGAAGAATGGAAAGACCATTTTGAGTTCCACGCCCGTTGTTTCTATGAAGATTCTACGGAACAGGAGCGTACCAATTTTATCCAATTTGCGAAAACGCTTATTAAAGCAGATAACGTTGTTACGGATGAAGAACATACTTTTTATACGCTTTTGAAAAACCTTTGGAATATTAACAGAACAGAAAATTAACAGGTAGTCTTCTACTGCCTAAACTTTAAAATAGAATCTATGAGAAGAAAAATAGTTGCAGGAAACTGGAAAATGAACAAAAATGTAATTGATGCCCAACAGTTGATGGTTCAGTTGCTAAGCTATAAAAACAACCATACGGCAAACTGTGAGGTTTGGATCGCTCCTCCGGCTTTATACCTGATGATGGCGAAAGATATTTTTGAAAAGGATGAAATCGGCGTTTTTGCACAGGACATCAGCGAACATGAAAGCGGGGCGTATACCGGGGAAATTTCTGCAGACATGCTGGAATCCATCGATGCTACCGGTTCACTAATCGGGCATTCCGAAAGAAGACAATACCACGGTGAAACAGATTCTCACTGCAACAGAAAAGTAAAATTGGCTTTAGACAAAGGCCTGATTCCTGTTTACTGTAACGGAGAAACCCTGGAGCAGAGAAAAGCGGGACAGCACTTTGAAGTGGTAAAAAACCAGACGGAAGTTGCTCTTTTCACCCTTTCTGCAGAAGAAATTAAAAAAGTAGTGATTGCCTACGAACCGGTTTGGGCTATCGGTACGGGCGAAACAGCCACTCCTGAACAGGCACAGGAAATCCACGCTCACATCAGAAACATTATTGCTGCAAAATACGGACAGGAAGTAGCGGATGAAGTTTCCATTTTGTATGGAGGTTCCGTAAAGCCGGATAACGCGAAGGAAATTTTTTCCCAGCCGGATATTGACGGCGGACTGATCGGCGGAGCTGCTCTGAAATTAGAGGATTTCTCCAAAATCATCGAAGCCTTCAATTCGTAAAAACAATCAAATAAATACACATCAAAACCACCGGATCCGGTGGTTTTTTACGTTCATCCCAAATAGAAAAAAGTTAGGGAATCAGAATTTTAAATAAAGTTTCTTTTAATAACTACAAATAAGGTTGCTTCAGGTTCAGATTGGCTAACAGATCATATTATTTTCCTGTTGAAAATAAAATGGTGTACTTTATAATCGACGACATGCCCGGATATAAAATACACGTATAATTTTTTCTCATAAATTCCGAAAAAAGAGCGGGAAAGTAGATAAACAAGTTTATTTTCTTGCGTTTGTTCAGGAATGGTGACTCCGTAAGTTTCCTCAATTTCAGCAACAATAATATACCGATAGTTTTCCTTGGATAAAGACATATGGCGTTTATTATAATGCGGTTGATGTAAAAATTATATACGCGCAAATGCAAATTTTGGATTTCAAATAAAGACAATTCATATAATATATGGTATTAAAACAGTAACAAAACTAAGTCTTATAAATTATTTCAAATATTTTCTACCATACACATTTTAGATCTCTAGAATCTGTAAAATCAATAAGTGATCAACGTTTATTGGTTTAATTAAAATTTCAAGAAATATAGCTGTAAAAGATTGATTTGTCCAGGCATAGTAAAAGATAAGACATCTAAAAGAAGAATGTTAAAAAGCTCAATAAAAAAAGTCTCCCGGTTTGGGAGACTCAGAATATTTTGAAACTATTTAATATCGACAACGTACATTGTACCTTTGTCGACTTTTCCTGTTTTCGGAAGAATTTTCGCTTTAGGATTTCCGTTTCCGTCGTCCACGATTCCAAAGTCATCGTCATTGAAAACAGCCAACTTGTTGTTTCCGAGGTAGACAATTCCTTCAAATTTATCATGCTCATATCCCAGTTTTGCCACCAGGTCAACGGCAAGGGTTTTAGAAACCGCCTGGATCCCCGCTGCGGAAATCTCGCTCCAGGTACACTGCTCCAACGCTTTTCCGTTAATTTTCATTCCATCCACTGCAGTAAGATCGGATCCGTTTACATCCGAAGCTCCGGAAAGATTGATCCGGTATACTTTTTTGATTCCTCCCTGGGAACCGAAGTTTCCGTCTCTTTCAATAACAAGAAACTCCGTACTGCTCAGTGCGGTAATGTCGCATACCGAATCGGAAGCGCCACCGTCCTGCTGGTATAAAAACTGCTTGGTCTGCCCGGTAGCAATATCGAAAGTTATGATTCTCGTTAAGGTCTTATTGGTAGCCAGACTTTTGCTTGGCACATACATCATCGACTGGATGGTTCCTACCAACGTTCTTCCGTCCGGTGTAATGCACAATCCTTCCATCCCTCTGTTCGCCCTTCTTTTGGCCAATACTGCCGGCAATTTGCGTGTTCCTGTATTTACCCCGATCGGGCTGATTCTTTCCATCTCTACCCCTTCTGCGCTGTAATGTACAATATGAGGCCCGTATTCATCCGATACCCAGAAAGTACCGTCTGCAGCAGCGACAATACTTTCACTGTCCAGTCCGTAATTATCCGTTCCCAGTACATTTCCGTTGGCATCATAGGCTATTTCTCCCGTGCTACCCATTCCCGCAGGATTCGGTAGTCCCGTGATCGGCTGTCCTGACGGATTTTTAAGCTTGATATATTTGATGACTTCAATATTCCCTTCTGCATTGATTTTGAAATGCATGATGGTAGGTGTAAAAGAAGGAGCCAGGAATTTCTTGCCATTCAGGTAATCCGTATTGGGACCACGGTCCGTAATTACATAAAACTCCCCTTTTCTTGTAGGATGTGCCGCTGCACCGGATCCGAAGCCTCCGTTGATCACGTCAACGCCATTAATGGTTGCAAGCTTGCTGAAAGGAAATTCCTGTGGCAGCTTTGAATAATTGATATCCTGATTGTTATCGACCATTTCATAATCTTTACAGGCCACTAAGGAAGTAAGCACCCATGCAGAAAGCAGTATTTTTTTCATGTCTTTTTATTGTGACGCGAAAGTAATGATGCTATATGAACTGATGTTTACGGGAATACTAAGGGAAAATTAAATAAAGCCTGCGTGGTATTAAATTTTTATAAATTAAATCTAAGCTCCTTCCGCATAAATTTTATCAAAATAATTGCCCAGGTTGATGACTCTTGCATGGTTTACCGGGTTGATGTAATTAAGAAACATCTGCTCGGTACTGTGGCCGGTAGCCTGCATCAGCAATGGAGTCGGGATTTTGCCGTAAAAGTTTGAGGCAAAGCTCCTTCTTCCGATATGGCTGCTGATATTCTGCCATTTCTCCGTATCCGTTTCTTTTCCCCGAAACCCCATCCTTTTTCGTATGGTAACTTTGTCGTTGATTTTCGCCAGTGCTGCAATTTTTTTAATCTGCTCGTTATAGATGCCGGGATTTAGAGGTTTCGGGAAACTGTTTCCATAGCGCGCCATGACCTTAAGCACCACGGGATGAAGCGGAAGCACAACCTCTTTCCCTGTCTTTTGCTGAACGAAAGAAATACATGGCCTGCCCTCAATGTTTAAAAGCTGGCTTGGATTAAACCTCATGAAATCCGAGATCCGCTGGCCCGTATAGCAGCTGATAATCAGCCAGTCTTTGGCATGCTGCAGACTTTTGGGAACCTTCAGCTTCTTGATTCGTACAATTTCCTTCTCATCCAGGATCATTACTTTTCTGGAAACCTTACATTTGGGAATTTCCAGCTGCCTTACATTCGTTCTTATTCCCTTTGTTTCAGCGAAATTCAGGATGGTTTTGATGAATTCTGCCGATCGGTTAATGGTGCTTTCGGTATATTCTTCCTGTCTTCCGAATGCATAAAAGTCTGCAATAAAGGAACGGTCTATTCCTTCCGGGAAAATACGCTGATATCGAAAACCTTCAAATTTTTCCATCAGACGCATAAAAACCTGGTAACGGCGGTAAGTGGAAAGGCAGACTGCATTCTTCTTCTGTTCCAGATACTCTCCCATCAGAGAAAGGAATGAACCTGTAGTATACACAGGATGCTCTTCAGAACAGATGTTTTTGATAACTGTAGAAATGGTTTTTACAGAAACATGGGGATTTTCTCTGAGAAGTTCTGAAATCCTGATCTTCAGACTATTTAATACAGCATTAAGCTTTTTATATGGTTTGCAGTAAATATTTAATGGCCTCTGCTTTTCAGAATCCCAATCTCCTCCGGAAATAAAAAGCGGCAAACAGAACTTATGATTCCGATTTCCTGAAATACCGGAAGACAAAACTAGGTGAATCTGATGTTTTAAACCATAAGGTTTTCGGGATAAAAAGTAAGAAAAAATCATGGGATAGGGATTAAATATTATTTAAGTTTAACCCAAAAATAGTTCAAATAATTAGTCTTTTATAGACTAACATTGCAAAGATATAGATTTATTTTTATAGTCCATATATATATGTGTAAAATATTGTAATGTAGATTATTATCACTTTTCATTGATTTATTTACAATTCATTAATATTCTTAATTAAATGCTCATGATTGTATCTGAATAAATTTTTTACAATCTATTCTTAATCTAAAATATTCATTTATAATTGAATAAAATTTCATATTAGTCTATAAAAGACTAATGTGGAAACTAATATGAAATGAAAAATCTTCAGGTTCGATCTTAATTCAATAAACATAAAATTTTACAGGTATGAAAAAAAACTTATCTGCTGCAGCTGTACTCTTATTTTCAGCTGTGATGTATTCCCAGGTGGGTATCAATAACCAAAGCCCGAAAGCAACCTTGGATATTACAGCCAAAACCACAGACGGCAGCAAACCGGAAGGCATCATTGCCCCGAGACTGACGGGTGACCAGATTAAAGCGGCAGACGGGCAGTATGGCTCCGATCAGAAGGGAGCTGTCGTTTATGCAACGGCTGCAGTTTCCTCATCAAGTACAAAAACAGCTAATATTACAGCAGAAGGATATTACTTCTTCGACGGGAGTGTGTGGCAAAAGGTAGGCTCAGGAGCTGATACAAGCATTTACAAAGGTAGCGGAAGTCTATCCGGAAATACGGTAGTAGCACAAAATGCCAGTACCCTGGCTTTTACAGGAACCTCAGCCAACGCTTTTTCAGTAGATGGAAATACGCTTTCTGTAGATGCTGCCAATCACAGACTTGGGCTTGGAACTAAAATACCACGGGTAAGGCTTGAAATTGTTGGAACAGGTTCGGAGGATGACGATGTGAATATTGAATCCCATGCCATCAGCACAGACAGTGGAATGCTGAACCTGATGAAATCCGGAGGAACCGCAAACTCTATGACTGCCGTATCAGCCAATAACCTGTTGGGAGCAATACAATTTGCAGGGTACGACGGCAGTAATTATGTATCCGGCAGTAAGCTTAAAGCTGTAGTAGACGGAACAGTAAATTCGCTGTCTGTTCCCACAGCCCTTACATTTTCTACCGGAGTTAATGAAACCAATTCATTTGAAAGAATGAGAATAACTTCCGCAGGAAATATAGGAATCGGAACGACTGCTCCGGCTGCAAAATTAGAAGTTAATAACGGATCTACCGCAGGTGCGATTAAAATCGTCGACGGGACGCAGGGTGCGGGCAAAGTACTCACTTCAGATACTAATGGATTGGGGATGTGGAAGGATGTTTCAGCAAATATGGTAATTCCTGCTTTGGTTTCTTCAACGACTACTTCTCCAGCCAACGATAACGCGTTCAGGTATACCGGCCAATCAATCACACTATCTACTGGAAGATGGATGATATGGGTGTCGGGATATTGGGATTATACTGCTGGAGTAACAACCAGTTGTAATGGTTATTTAAGATGGGATACAGCTTCTTCGTCAAACAGTCCTATTACCGGTACATCTAATCGTATTACAGCCTATAATCAGGGTTGGAACTATGTTTATACACAGGGATGGGTGGGACCTATTACAATTTCCAGCAGTTCCCAGACTTTATACCTAAAAAGTGCAGGAGATGGATCACAAAACAACAGTATGTCTTTTCAAGCTGACTCGAATACATATAATGTTTTTGCCGTTCAGGTTAAATAATTCTATTGAAATATTTCACAACAATATCCTCATTAAATGACGGAAGGTATAAAAATCTTTAGTCAGGTTTAATCAAAATTTAATAATTTAAAAATCAATAAATATGAAAAAAAACTTATCTGCTGCAGCTGTACTTTTATTTTCAGCTGTGATGTATTCCCAGGTGGGTATCAACAACCAAAGTCCGAAAGCCACTTTAGACATTACGGCAAAAACAACGGACGGTAGTAAACCGGAAGGCATCATTGCTCCGAGACTTACCGGCGATCAGATCAAAGCGGCAGACGGGCAGTATGGCTCCGATCAGAAGGGAACGATAGTCTATGCAACTTCCCCTGTGAATTCCGCAAGTACTAAAACCGCCAATATTAATGTAGAAGGCTATTATTATTTTGACGGAAGCCTTTGGCAGAAAGTAGGTAATACAGCAGCGGCCAATAGCTGGAGCCTCATAGGGAATGCAGGTACAGATCCTACTGTAAACTTTATAGGTACTACGAATCTTCATCCGTTGTTGATAAAGACCAACAGCAACTTAGCAGGTTATATAGGGACGGCTGCTTCCGATAACCTTACCCTGGGGGTCAATGCCGGAAAAGCCAATACTACAGGTAACCTGAACGTATTTGTTGGTAATAATGCTGGTTTCGCTAATACACAGGGAAATTCAAACATATTTATGGGATCTTATTCAGGGACTGCCAATACCACCGGAAACTCTAATGTTTTTATGGGCTACAACTCCGGAAGCAGCAGCACAACAGGAGATGCCAATGCTTTTGTAGGAACATGGGCAGGGAATGCGAATACCACCGGAGGTTATAATGCTTTTATGGGCTACCAGGCAGGAAACAGCAATACGACCGGAAGCGACAATACTTTTCTGGGCTACAGCTCAGGAAGGAACAATACTACAGCAAACAATAACGTTGCTGTAGGAACGCTGGCAGGACAGACCATTACAACGGGCGGTAACAATACATTTATAGGAACCGGTGCAGATGCGGATACCAATAATCTTACCAATGCCACGGCAATAGGTTATGGCGCTAAGGTAAGCACCAGCAACAGCCTTGTTTTAGGCGGTACGGGATCTTCAGCAGTGAATGTGGGAATAGGAACATCTGCACCGGGAGCCAGGCTGGAAGTTAACAATGGTTCTACCGCAGGTGCAATCAAAATTATAGACGGTACTCAAGGTGCAAATAAGGTACTTACTTCTGATGCTAACGGGGTTGGAACCTGGAAGAAAAGTTCTGCAACGATATCCACAATTTTAGGAACGCTTCCATCTTCTACTGTAAATGATTTATCTACAAATAAATACCTTGGGGCTTATATTACATTATCACCGGGAAAATGGCTGATTTACTTAAACGTTCAGGTAAATGATGTTAATACAATTCCATCCGGACAATATGCTTGGGTTCGATATACATTATCTTCTTCTAACAGTTCAGGTAATGGTTCTGATCATACAGGATTAAACTTTCTACAGTCAAGTGTTGTTTCTTCAAATTTAACATATACAGGAGCCTATTGGCCATGCCAGGGTGTACTTCCTGTTGAGGTCACGACAGGTGGAACATTTTATATTTGGGCAGTTAACTGTAACGGAGCAGTTTCCGGCCTTAGCATTGGAAATAATCCTGAGAACTACATTTTTGCTATTCCAATTTTATAAATATTATAAAAAATAAGAATCATTTACATTCTTTAGCATACACGTCTTCAGAATAATGAACTCATATAAAAATAGTTAATATTTAATATAAAGCAGATAAGCTATTTCATTCAATGCCTGAAATTAAAGAATAACATCATCATATTGTTGAAAAAACAAATAGCTTTAAGACTTTAACTACTACTATTTAACCTCAATTTATCAAACCCATGAATTTCAAAAACATCCATATCGGCAGTCTCATTGAAAAAAAAGCAGCGGAAAGCGGGATCGAAATCTCCCGCATCTGCAACTTTATGAAATGCGATGAAGACCAGGTGAACATCATGTACCAATCTCATGACCTTTCCACCGACCATCTCCTGCGGTGGAGCAAACTTCTTGAGTACGATTTTTTCAGGCTCTATACCCAGCATCTGATCCTTTATGCCCCGCCCGGCAGCATGAATCAGCACAATAAGGAAACGGAAAAGAAATCCCAGCTTCCTGTATTCCGCAAGAACATCTACACCAAGGAAATCATTGATTTTATGATGGACCTGCTGCACAAAGGAGTAAAAACAAAGGCGGAAATCATCCGCGAGTACCGTATTCCCAAAACAACGCTTTACAAATGGATCACCAAAGAAACGACCGCAAACCCGAACGAATATGAGAACGCCTGATTACCTTAAAATATACCGAGATATGATCCGGATCAAATATCCCGACAAAGAAGCGGTCTGCAGCAAGATTCTGGACAAAAGCGAAATTGGTTTTCTGGACATTATCCGGCTCAATACCCTTATTGCAGGGCAGCCGGACAGGGAAAGAAGCCAGGAAAACCAGAAGCTCAAATCCTACGACAAGAGAACGATTTTACAGATTCTGGACTACCAGAAAAAGCACAGGCTGAACAACACCCAGCTGGCAGGACATTTTAAGCTGAGCCGCAATACCGTAACCAAGTGGAAAAAGCTGTTTCTCTAATTTGAGTCATTCTTATCAGGAAATCATATTTTTAATATTGCTATTTAAAATGATAAAGTTTCTGTTTCGTAATAGCTTACAGGATATCAATTGGAAACATCATCCTAAATTAAGAAAATATTACGTTCATAAGCTGATCAAAAACAACAATTGGCTGGGCAAAAGCAGATATGAAATAGAATCGTTTTTCGGAGCGGATGAATCCGGGAAGCGTCTTGCCTGTCGCTGGAGCTATTATATAGAAACCCGTCAGAAAATGAAATATTACCTTGTTTTTGATTTCAGGGAAGACCGGGTTGTAAGGGTTCGTTATAAGATCAAAAAGATTTTATAGCGGAAATCTTCATTATTAAATTCTAATAGTTCAGAATAAAAGAAAAGACAGGTACATGATGCATCCAAAAGAGCGGACTAAAGTCCGCTCTGTCTTTTCCAGGAATATTGCTTTGGTTCAATAGATTACATACAAAATAGACCCAGATTTTATTTCCAATTGCATATGACTACATTTGAATTTTATTTAGATCCGGATAAAATCAATAGACAATAAGGCCTCCGATTAAAATAAAAATTCACAATCTAAAAGCACGTTCAAATTTAAATTCAGAAAACTTTTCATCATTTATCTTAATTTCCTGAATCATAATAACTTTGTTTTTTCTTCATTTAGTCATTTTGAAATCTTTTGAATGATAAATCCATTTTAATGAATAAAGGGAATGAATTGAGCACTAATACATTGTTTTTTTAAGCTAAATACTTTAACTTATCAGAGCCTGTTAAGTTTTATCTGATAAATTTTCTATAGCTTTTTCTTAATTTTCTAAATTAAAATAAACTTTGTTTATTTTTAACCTTAACACTTAGATTTTCAATGAATTAATCCAAATATGATTAAAGAATAATTAATTTTAATAACCTTTTAAGCTAAATAGTCTTAATTTCTTAATGTTGAAATGAATTATAAATTTAAACACGCTCCTAATAGTGAAAATTAAACTCTAAATTTAAAACGGGCTCTCAATAAATGATCTATTAATAATTGCACGAGACATCTCATAAACGAAAGGCCTATTATTCCATCCTGAACATAAGTTTCATTCATCTTTAAATCACATGCTCAACATAACAGTGTTACAATCTACTATTTTACAACATTTTACCTATATCTATTTGGTCATGAAAATTTAATTATTATATTTGCAGCACAAGTCTTTCGGGGATTTGTAACACAATGGCTAAAAATTTTAAAATTTAAACATGAAAAAAAATGTATGTAATGCAGCTTTCTTATATTCTTTAGCTGTTGCGTATGCCCAGGTAGCCATTACTAATAATTCACAAACACCTGCACTCTATATTATCATAAAAACCAAAGTCCGCAATAATCTTTCTGGAAGTCAAATCAGTACTTACAGAGCGGTTAAAAGAAGTCCTCATCTACATGGCTGCCGCAGTTTACCACCCAACACAAAATTCCGATATTAATTTAAATTTTACTAATATAAACGATCTCCTGACATAAATTTACATTGAATAAACATGGGCTTTAAAAACATCCATATAGGAAATTTTATTGAGAAAAGAGTGACAGAAAGTGGAATAGAATTGTCTCGCATCTGCAATTTCATGAAGTGTACCGAAGAGGAAATTTATGATACCTATACCTCCAAAGAAATCGGTACTGAAAAACTTCTGAAATGGAGTAAGCTGCTCGATTATGATTTTTTCAGACTGTATACTCAACATCTGATCCTGTACTCACCCCCTGTTAATATTAAAGAAGAAGCCGAAACGAAAACTCAGCTTCCCGTATTCCGGAAAAACATATATACGCGGGAAATTATTGACTTTATGCTTGAACTTATCAATACCGGCGTGAAGACAAAAGCGGAAATTATAAAGGAATACCGCATCCCGAAAACAACCCTTTATAAATGGATCAGTAAAAAACCTGCAAAATCCTCCAATGAAAATGAAGACGCCTGATTACAGGAAAATTTACCAGGATATGATCCGAATGAAGTATCCTGAAAAAGAAGAGTTGTGCCAAAGTATTTTAAGTAAAAAAAGAATTGAGCCGCTGGATATTATCCGCCTGAATGCTGTTATTGCAGGCAACAGCTATAAAGAAAGGGCAAGGGATAACCAGAAACTCAAATCATATGATAAGAAAACAATTCTTCAGATCTTACATTACCAGAAAAAAAACCAGCTGAACAATACAGAACTGGCCAAACATTTTGACCTTAGCAGAAATACCGTTGCCAAATGGAGAAAAATTTTTTTTTCTCTTGAACCGCCACTGGATGAGCCTTGTTAAATATCCTCACAGCTATATTTAACAGATATTAAATTTATCACCTTGTTGTGGTTTATGATTATAGTCATAAGAATATACCTTGCCTTTTTAGTATATGACCTATTAATTTTTATATTTTTGCCAAAAAAAATATATGAAAAGGATAATTTCGATACTTTCCGTTTTAGCTATTTCACACATAAACGGGCAAGTAGGTATTAACACCAATACCCCAAAAGCAACACTAGATCTTAATAAAACAGCTGCTTCTACTCCGGATGGAATGCTTACTGTACGGATGACCGGGACGGAACTTGCTGCCAAGGACAACCTCTACGGTGCCGATCAGAATTCCACCGTGGTTTATGTAACCGCTGTACCCGGAACTTCAACCTCAAAAACATCGAATATTACAACACCGGGCTTTTATTTTTATAATAACAGCATTTCGAAATGGGTGGGCCTGAGGATACCTAAATTTTTCTACATGCCTTCTATTTTGTTTGATACAACTACATTAGGAGCAAAGACCAAAGATCTGTACCAGCTGTATTATAACCAGTTTACAGCGCCGCAGGTATCGAGCACCGGTGCATTGGGAAAAATTCCTGTATTGGGTAAAAATGATCTTGAATATTACATTACCTATTATGACACCAATGTATTTACCAATGTAACGATTGATGCCAATGGGTTCATGAATTATACCGTGAGCAACAATGCGACGGATGCAAGCTTTATGAATATCGTATTTGTGGTAAAATAAAAACTCAGGTATGAATCATAAATATACATTGAAATTATTAACGGCTGCCTTTTCCCTGTCTCTGCTTTCAGTATCCGGACAGTTTACGATCACCAATCCTCTTACAACAAAGGATATGACCGGAATAAGAGTTGGAGACAATGCCTACCTTACGGCAGCTAACGGAGTAGATCCCAACGGAGCGGGCTGGCTGAGACTTACCGAAGCAAAAACAAACCAAAAAGGTTTTATGTACGTACTCCAGGGATTTCCGACCACATTGGGCGTAATTGCAGATTTCGAATATAAGGACTGGCGGAATATCGATGACGGTTATTTCGGAGCAGACGGATTTTCCGTTTATTTATTTGATGCTACCGTGACAGACGCTAACTTCAAACTGGGAGGTTACGGTGGATCTTTAGGATATGCTACCTACAGCAATCCTGCCAACACAACAGGGTTATCCGGTGGATATCTCGGGGTCGGGCTTGATGCTTATGGAAACTATGCCAACAATGGAGAGAACAGAAACGGATCTGCCCCGGCCAACACCCTGACTTCAGGGATGCTTCCTAATGCGTTCGTATTAAGAGGACCGACAAGTGCGACTTATAACAATTCAAACGTTTATCTTGCAAGTGCCCCATTGGGTGACCGGACTGGAACTGTAGAAGCCATCAGACAACGCAATGAAATCGATTACAATACACTGACGGCAACAAGACCTGCCGACAATATTTTCTACCGGAGGGTTCAGGTAATTATTACCAAGCCGGGTAATGACTATGTGGTAACCATCAAATGGAGAAAGGAGAATCAGACTACTTTTACACAAGTGCTTTCGTATACGTTAAGTTCAACGACTTATCCTATTCCCACTAATCTTAAACTGGGCTTTGCAGCTTCCACAGGAGGAGGATTTAATTTTCAGGAGATCAGAAATATTATCCTGACCACGCCGGGGAACCTGAGGGTAGACAGCCGTTCGGACAGCTATTTTACCTGTAACGACAATACCAGCAATATTACCTTTAAAGTGGAAGTAAGCAACGATACCGATGCGGCACTTAACAGTATCGATTTTAACGGGAAAGTAATGGATGACAACAATAATGTCCTGGATATGTCCAAATTCTCCATCACCAGTCTTTCCACCACAGGATTTACCAATTCCAACCTGCCGACTTCAGGATTCACGTCCAATAATATCAGCGGTACGATAGGACTGAATGCGAAATCTTCGGGCATCATTACCGTTACCGGAAAATATTATAAGAAAGGAATCGGAACAAATCATAATTTTAAGATGGTATCCACTGTAGCTTCCAGTCAAATTACTGATACCGATACTACCAACAATACGGCAACTACAGCAATTGAGGTAAGAAGATGTTCGGTGATCAGCAACCCGATGCTGCCGGCCTATTCAAAATAAAATTACAAATACCCAAACCAAAGATCATTTGTTGATCTCGGTTTTAAATAACAAAAGCGCACCGATAATGGTGCGCTTTTTTAATAACAGCTTGTGCTGATTATGCTTTTTTAGCTCTCTGCAAAACTTCGTCTACCATGCCATAACCTTTTGCTTCCTCGGAAGTCATCCAGTAGTCACGGTCTGACGCTTTTTCCACCCATTCGTACGTTTGTCCGGAATGTTCGGAAATAATTTCGTAAAGCTCTTTTTTAAGTTTTAACATCTCTCTCAGATTGATCTCCATATCTGAAGCTACCCCCTGAGCACCTCCTGACGGCTGGTGGATCATCACCCTAGAGTGTTTCAGTGCAGAACGCTTACCTTTCTCCCCTGCTACCAGTAAAACTGCTCCCATGGAAGCGGCAATTCCGGTACAGATCGTAGCTACGTCCGGCTTAATGATCTGCATCGTATCGTAAATTCCCAATCCGGCGTATACACTTCCCCCCGGAGAGTTGATGTAAATCTGAATGTCTTTTGAAGGGTCAGCACTTTCCAGGAACAAAAGCTGTGCGGTTACGATATTGGCTACCTGATCATCGATTCCTGTTCCCAGGAAAATAATGCGGTCCATCATCAGACGGGAGAAAACGTCCATCTGCGCTACGTTCAGTCTTCTTTCCTCCATAATGTAGGGAGTAAGATTCGTAGGGCCGTACATATTCATATATTGATCGGTAACCAGACCGTTGTTTCCTAAATGTTTCGTAGAGAAATCTCTGAATTCTTTTTTAATGTCCATATTTCTGTTTGTATTATTATATGTTACGAAATTGAAGTTACAACTTTTATTCCTAAAATTTTATAGGACTTTTTGTCATAGAAGTGGATCGATGAATCATCAGTTTGTCTGAAACTATTTTTTTCTGTTGACATAAATCCCTTTGATAGGCGAATACTCGATCATTTCGCTTAATCTAATGGAAGCCTGTTTCATCAGCATAATTTTCTGTAAAAGTTCAAAATACTTCGTCTGGTCAGAATCCCGGAATTGTTCCAGGTCTTTAGCCGTCTGTGCAATCAGGTAATCAATATACCTGTATTTGTGAAGCAGGACATCCCCCCTCACCTGATCGGCAATCTTATCTCCGTAATTGGGAGGAAATATATTTCTCGACGCCCAGTTTTCCAGTTCATTCACCGGCAGCAGCGCATCTACAACTTTTGTCGTAATTTCTTCGTCCATGAAAGTAATGAAAAAGTTCCCGCTCCTCAGCTCCTCATTACGGATGCCTTCTTTTACGTGCTCAATGATCACCTCGTTTCCTTTGGCTAAAAACCGGTATTCTTCTTCATCGAAATGATAAAGGATTTCCTCGATCACGGTAATCTGATATTCTTCCTCTTTTTCGTTTCTCCTTTTCAGTACAATATCGCCAAACATCAGCATGTGATCGATCAGCTTATTTTCCATAAATAAAACCTCGAACAAAAACGGGTCGGATTTTTCTTCATCCAGAGGAACGACCTCCATCTTTGCCGGTGGAGCTTCCTTTTGCGGCTGTGCATGATGGGGCTGGTTCTGCTGCGTGATCTGCTTCTGTACATTCAGCTCATTAAATAAGCTCTGCTCCGACAGGCCAAACTTGCTGGAAACCTGCTTCAGGTAAATCTCCCGTTTTAAGGCATTCTGTACGAAAGAAACCGATTTTACGATATCACGGATCGCCTCCGCTTTTTTAATGGGATCGTCCCCCACTTCTTTTAAAAGGATTTCAGCCTTAAAATCGATAAAATCCATCGCTTCATTTTCGATGAATTTTTCCACGTATTCCTGCGGATGCTTCCGGGCGAACGAATCGGGATCATCACCATCGGGAAAAAGCAGCACACGGATGTTCATTCCTTCGGTCAGCAACATATCGATGCTTCGGAAGCTGGCTTTTATTCCGGCATTATCCCCGTCAAAAAGAATGGTAACATTTTCCGTCAGCCTTTTAATTAATTTAATCTGCTCCGTCGTCAGGGAAGTTCCGGAACTCGCCACCACATTTTCGATACCCGACATGTGAAGGGAGATCACATCCATATATCCTTCCACCAACAGGCAGACATTCTTTCTGGATATAGCCTGCTTGCTTTGGTTCAGGCCATACAGGACATTGGATTTATGATAAATTTCCGTCTCCGGAGAGTTGAGGTATTTTGCGGTTTTTACATTATTCTTCAGGATTCTTGCCCCGAATCCCAGTACCCTTCCGGAAAAACTGTGGATCGGGAACATTACCCTTTCCCTGAAACGGTCGATGCCGCCCGGTGAATTTTCGGGGAAAATGGAAAGTCCCGACTTCTCCAAGAGATCTTTGGAATATCCTTTCTCCAGCGCATACTCGGTGAAAGCATTTTTCTTTTCGGGAGAATACCCCAGCTGGAATTTTTTGATGATGTCATCGCGAAGCTCACGCTCTTTGAAATAAGAAAGACCGACCGCCTTCCCTTCTTCCACTTCCCAAAGGAAATTCTGAAAGAAATCATTGGCAACTTCGTGTATTTTATACAGCTTATCCCGTTCCGATTGTGCCATTTTTGCTTCCTCGGAAAAATCTTTCTTGTCTTCCTCGATCTCAATGCCATATTTCTTCGCGGCGTGGCGAAGGGCCTCAGGATAAGTAAAATTTTCAATTTCCATTAAAAAGGAGATGGCAGTCCCCCCTTTTCCTGTTGAAAAATCCTTCCAGATCTGCTTGCTGGCAGATACTACTAAACTCGGTGTTTTCTCATCATGGAATGGACTGAGCCCCTTGAAATTAGACCCTGCCCTTTTCAGCTGCACATATTCGCCAACGATTTCTTCTACTCTTATAGTAGAGAATATTTTGTCTATTGTTTGCTTGGAGATCATATTTCCTGAAAACTGTTTAAAACATTAACCCCATAAATTAAGGAAATGCTTACAAAGATAGCAGAAAAAAACAAATCATTCAGCTAAGCTATTTGATTACAAAGTACTGGTTTACAATACATTTAAAATCAACATTAAATATAACAAACTGATTTATTATTATTTATAAAGTATGGGTCAAATATTCAATTGATATTACTTTATCAATTACAGATTACTTTTTTTCTATGAAAATTTAATAAATAATTATCTTTGTTTTAAAAATATGCAATTCACGATTCATCATATGGAAGACTGGCAGTCTGTTGCGGAAACAGTCATTTCAAACTTACAACACAATATTTTACTGTTAAAAGGAAATTTAGGCGCCGGAAAGACTACTTTCACGCAATTTCTGCTTAAAAACCTCGGAAGTACCGATGAAGTGAATTCACCCACCTACTCCATCGTAAACGAATACCGGACGCCGAAAGGAAAAGTTTACCACTTCGATCTGTACCGTTTGAAAAATATTGAAGAAGCCTACGATATCGGTATTGAAGAATACCTGGACAATGCCTTCCTCTGCATCATCGAATGGCCCGAAGTCTATGAAGAAGACCTCTACGGACTTAAGTACCACGAAATGAGCATCATCAATACCGGAGAAAACAGAGAAATTACATTCGGGTAAATCGTTTAAATATTATGTATCTTTGCTCCTGAATTTGAATGTAAAATAACGATCTGTAAGAACCTAATTATTTTAAAGGATGAGTACTACAAACATTTTTACTCCTTTTACCGAAGAGGAACTGATGCCGAAAGAAGAGAAACTGGAGGTCATTAAAAAAGGAAAGCAATTCAGCATCGGGATTCCCAAAGAAACCTCGCTGAATGAAAGAAGAACCTGTATAACCCCCGATGCCGTGCAGGTTTTAGTAGAAAGTGGTCATGAAATTATCATTGAAGCCGGGGCCGGGGAAGGTTCATTTTTTACAGATTTACAATATTCGGAATCCGGTGCAAGGATTACCAATGATCCTAAAGAGGCATTCTCCCAGGATCTGATTCTGAAAATCAACCCGCCTACTGAAGAGGAAATTGATTATATGCGCCCGAATACCTATCTGGTTTCAGCACTGCAGATCAACCTGCGCGACAAAGCTTATTTCCTAAAGCTGGCAGAAAAAAAGGTCAATGCGATCGCTTTTGAATTTATTGTCGACGAATACAAGCAATTGTCACTGGTAAGGCTGGTCGGAGAAATCGCAGGAACGGTGTCCATTCTTTATGCTTCAGAACTTCTGGCGCTTTCCAACGGACTGATGCTTGGCGGAATTACCGGCGTAAGACCCGCAGAAGTAGTGATCATCGGGGCTGGAATCGTAGGCGAATTTGCTACAAAAGCCGCTATCGGTTTGGGAGCCAGTGTTCGCGTATTCGACAATTCCCTTTCCAAGCTCAGAAGGCTTCACACGTTGGTCGACAGCAGGGTTCCTACCTCCATCATTGATCCTAAAGAACTTAAAAAAGCCCTGAGAAGAGCCGACGTTGTGATCGGAGCTCTTCCCAGACTGAATATGACACCGATCGTAACGGAAGACATGGTGATGAAAATGAAGAAAGGCAGCGTGATCATCGATATTACCATTGATAACGGTAAGGTGATCGAAACTTCCGAACTTACAACCATGGAAGACCCTTACATCATCAAGCACGGCGTAATCCATTGCGGACTTCCGAACCTTACTTCCCGGATGCCGCGGACAACTACCAAAGCTATCTCGAATTTCTTCCTTTCCTATATCTTAAATTACGATGAAGAAGGCGGTTTTGAAAATATGCTGGTTCGCAAAAACGAAATGAAACAGAGCCTTTATATGTACAAAGGCAGGCATACGAAAAAAATAATCTGCGACCGTTTTGGGCTTACCTATCACGATATCAATCTTTTAATTTTCTAATGAAGAAACTCAAGTTTTACATGATCGGCCTTATTCCGGGGCTTATCATCGTATTTTTTATATTAAACAAAAAAGGCGCAAGCTGCAGCGGATATCTTCCGAACAGCAGGGTGATTGCAGAAACACTTTCTAAAGATTTTAAATATTCGGATGCTTTCAAAGCGGAAATGGCGACGTTGAAAATTGATGAAAAATTTTTAAAAGACAGCATCATCACCAAAGGAAAGGTTGATTTCGACAAAAGCCACGCGCAAAAAAAGCCCTGCCCGGATTATCTGCTGACCTATCCTGAGGACAAGCCAAAGTACGAAATCACTTTTGAAAAATGTGAGGAACAGGCAACCATGAATTCTCTGAAAAAGTTGAGATAAACAGCAGACGTAAAACAGCAATGATTTACTAATGTTCGGAATATAAACCAGCAAAAACTTTAGATTAATGGACGGCAATTATTATATGATCTATGATTACCTGATCTTTATCGGAGTATTTGCCATTTTCTTTTTTTTGACGGTCGGTATTTATCTCTTCATTGAAAATCAGAAAATTAAAATTAAGAATACCAGGCTTTCCGAAGCCAACAAAATCATTCAGCAGCGGCTGAACGAAGTTCAACTTGAGCAGATCGGCACCAAACTGAATCCGCATCTATTTAAAAATATCCTGAATTCCGTGCAGTCGCATGCTTACCAGACTTATATGTCGCTGGATAAACTGGCCAATGTGCTGGATTATATCCTCTACGAAAGCAACAATAAATTTGTAAGCCCGAAAGAAGAACTGGATTTTGCCCTGAGCCTCATCGAGATTAATAAAATCAAGGTCAATCCCCTTTTTGATTTTAGGATTAAATCCAAAGTCAACAAATCCGATGAAATTTACGAAGAGAAAGTTTTTGCCCCGCTGCTTTCGGTAGACCTCATCGAAAATGCTTTCAAGCATACCGATTTCCTGGCACAGGATTCTTTCATTTCCATTTACCTGGAGCTTGAAGACCGTACTTTTACGATGAAAGTAAGCAACAAGGCGTCTCTGAAAAACGTCCTTGAAAAAGAGAAGAGTGGTTTCGGCAGCCAGTCACTGGACAAAAGGCTGAAAATGATTTACAACGATTTTTATACCCTTCAGAAAAATTCGAAAAACGGTATCTTCACCGCGGAATTAACAATCAATTTAGGAGCATTCTATGATAAAATGCGTTATTCTTGATGACGAACTGCTGGCGATCAGCTATTTGAAATTGCTCTGCGAACAGATGGAGGAGGTCGAGGTGGTAAAAGCCTTCAACGATCCTAAAATTTTCCTGAATGAAATCGGAGAAATCGATTGCAATGTCTGCATCTTAGACATTGAAATGCCCGGAATAAACGGTCTTCAGGTAGCAGAACGTATCTCCGGTTCAAAGAAAATCATCTTTACGACAGCGTATAAAGAATATGCCGCCGAAGCTTTTGATCTGAATGTCGTCGACTATGTGCGAAAGCCCATTAAAAAAGAAAGGCTTGCCCAGGCTTTTGAAAAGGCCGCCGAACTGATCCGGAAATCCCATAAAAAAGACTTCATCGAATGGAATACCAATATCGGGAGAACGGTGATTTTTACAGACCAGATCGCTTACATCAAAACTTCAGAAATCGACAGCCGAGACAAAGATATCCTCCTGAATGACGGTACCGGTATCGTCCTGAAAAACCTGAATTTCAAAAATCTCCTGGAAATGCTTCCTGCAAAAGATTTCGCCCAGGTAAATAAAAAAGAGGTTATTGCCCTGCCTTCGATCAAGGTATTTTCAACCAACGAAATTATCACGACCATTCCTTCCGGGGAAGGCAGTTTTCTGAAACTTCACATCGGGGAAGCCTATAAAAACACTTTACTGGAGAGGCTGGGAAAATAAATTCTTCCAAAGGTTTTCGATTTCCACATAACTTTAGACCTAATTGCAGGCAGGTACAGATCTAGGCTAATCTTTCCGGAAAGCTTTTATTACATTATTTGTGACATTTGTTACATTTAAAAAATTTTACTGTTTGCCAATCATATATTCTTTAGAAATTTACATCTGATAAAACAAAGGAACTATGAACTTGGGAAAATATAAGAACCTTATTTTCTACATCAGTACCATCGCATTTTTTTCATGCCTGATGTACTGGTTTTTTGTGGAAGGAAAAACCTTGGAAATTGGGGGAAATATCGCACCGGCCAAAACAACCGGCGATACCATGTGGGAGAATTTTACCGATTCTTTTCTTGCAAATCTTCACCATCCTTTAGCACTCCTGCTCACCCAGATCGTTACCATCATTATGGTGGCCAAGCTTTTCGGATGGATTTGTATAAAGCTGAAACAGCCGTCGGTCATCGGTGAAATGATTGCCGGGATCGTATTGGGACCTTCCCTTTTCGGGCTTTATTTTCCGGAACTTTCGGCATTTCTTTTCCCGAAGGAATCTTTACCTAATTTGCAGTTTTTAAGCCAGATCGGTTTGATCCTATTTATGTATATTGTTGGGATGGAGCTTGATCTCAGTGTACTGAGAAAAAAAGCGCACGATGCAGTGGTCATCAGTCATGCCAGCATCATTATTCCCTTTGCTCTTGGCGTTGGGCTCTCCTATTTTATTTATAAGGAATTTGCACCGGAGGGCATCCAGTTCAGTTCATTTGCCCTGTTTATTGCCATTGCCATGAGCATCACGGCATTTCCGGTGCTCGCAAGAATCGTCCAGGAAAGAAATCTCCATAAAACCAAAATAGGAACGGTAGTCATCACCTGCGCCGCCGCCGACGATATTACGGCATGGTGCATCCTGGCAGCCGTTATTGCCATTGTAAAGGCGGGATCATTCTCAGGATCGGTCTTTGTTATTCTGATGGCCGTTCTTTATGTCTTTATTATGATCAAAGCGGTTAGGCCGTTTCTATTAAGAATTGCCGAGGCGCAAAAAGGAAAAGGATTCATCAGCAAAGGGCTGGTGGCCGTCTTTTTCCTGATCCTGATCATTTCGTCGTATGCTACTGAAGTAATCGGCATTCATGCGCTTTTCGGAGCATTTATGGCTGGCGCGATCATGCCCGAAAATGTAAAATTCAGAAGCCTGTTCGTAGAAAAGGTTGAAGATGTGGCGCTGGTGCTGCTGCTTCCGCTGTTCTTCGTATTTACAGGATTAAGAACACAGATCGGATTACTAAATGACCCACATCTCTGGAAAATCGGAGGGTTTATAATCCTAACAGCCGTTGTCGGAAAATTTGTAGGAAGTGCCCTGACCGCAAAATTCCTAAGCCTGAGCTGGAAGGACAGCCTCACCATTGGCGCCCTGATGAACACGCGCGGGTTAACCGAACTTATCGTCTTAAATATCGGCTACGATCTCGGCGTTTTGGGACCAGAACTTTTTGCGATGCTTGTCATCATGGCGTTATTTACCACTTTTATGACCGGCCCTTCTCTGGACCTGATCAATTACCTGTTCAGAGGAAAAAAATCTTCCCTGGAGGACGAGGATGAAAATAAAGATGACGACGCCAAATATAGAGTCCTGCTGTCTTTTGAAACCTCAAGATCAGGAAGCACCCTGTTGAAGCTTGCCGACAATTTCACCCGCAAAATGAACGGAAATAAAAGTGTAACCGCCATGAACATTGCTCCTGTTGATGAACTTCATGCCTTCGACATCAATCATTTTGAAAAAGAGCAGTTTAAAAACGTCATTGAGACGTCCAATGAGCTCGATCTGGAAATCACAACTCTTTTTAAAGCGTCAACCGATGTTGAAAATGATCTTGTAAATATTACCAATCGTGGCAATTATGACCTTCTCCTGATGATGCTCGGAAAATCGATGTACGAAGGCAGTTTGCTGGGAAGGCTGCTTGGTTTCACTACGAAAATCATCAATCCTGAAAAATTATTGAATACGGTAAAAGGCAAAGGAAATATATTCAACAACTCCCCTTTCAACGATTTTACCCTGCAAATCCTGGATAAAACCAATATTCCCGTAGGCATCCTGCTGGAAAAAGACTTCACTTCTGCGGACCGGGTGTTTGTCCCGATTTTTAATTTAAGCGATTTCTACCTGTTGGAATATGCCAAACGGCTCATCAACAACAACAATTCTCAGATCATCATTCTGGATGCGGCAGGACAGATCCGCAATAATATTGAAGTAAAAGAGCTTATCCGGAGTATTGAGCAGGTCGCACCCAATCACATCACTTTATATAACGAGAAAAAGATCGAGAAAGAATTCCTGGATGCCCAGGACTTAATGCTGGTCAGCAGCCGGAGCTGGAAAAGCCTGATCGACACCAAAAGCCTCTGGCTGTCGGATATTCCCTCTACATTGATCATCTCAAACCCCTGATCAGTGAATGGTGAGTTTTAAAAGTGAATCGCTGCGCTGTGAATTTCTTCGAGGCAATTGTCAATTTTGTGCTGACCGGAAAAATTCACTTGCAAAGCAAAATTCACCTTTCACCATTCACTTTTTTAATTTTCAATTAAAAAAAATTACTTATCTTCGTTTTGTGATTATGAATAACAGAACATATTATTACGGAATTTTTGCCTCAGTCTTGGGATAAGGATTTCGTATATCAATACCATCAACCTCGTCCTTGGGCGGGGTTTTTTATTTAAAATTTAAACGATGAAAATAAGCATTATAGGAGTCGGGCTGATCGGAGGATCAATGGCACTGAAATTAAGAGAAAAGGGAATCGCCGACTTTATTTACGGAATTGACAACAGCGACAAGCACTTGAGCGAAGCGTTGGATTTACATATAATCGACGAAAGGGCTGATCTGGAGGAAGGAATTAAAAATGCCGATCTGATCATTCTTGCCATTCCCGTAGATGCCGCCAGGAAACTCCTGCCCAAGATACTCGACCTGATCTCTGAAAACCAGACGGTAATGGACGCCGGTTCTACAAAAGCAGGCATTGTACATGCAGTACAAAACCATCCTAAAAGATCCCGATTTATAGCTTTCCACCCGATGTGGGGAACCGAAAACAACGGACCTGCATCAGCCGTATCAGACAGCTTTACCGGAAAAGCAGGCGTCATCTGCAATAAGGAAGAATCTGCTGAAGACGCATTGCAGCTGGTAAAAAAAGTCGCGGAGAGCCTGGAGATGCACCTGATTTATATGAGTGCAGAAAGCCACGACGTCCATACGGCGTACATTTCCCATATTTCCCATATTACTTCTTATGCTTTGGCCAACACCGTTTTGGAAAAGGAACGGGAAGAAGAAACCATCTTCCAGCTGGCAAGTTCCGGGTTTTCCAGCACCGTACGTCTGGCAAAATCCCATCCTGAAATGTGGGTCCCGATCTTCAAGCAGAATAAAGAGAATGTCTTGGATGTACTGAACGAACATATTTCCCAATTACGAAAGTTTAAATCGGCCCTGGAAAAAGAAAATTTCGAATATTTAGGTGAACTGATTTCCAATGCCAACAAAATCCGTGGGATTTTGGAAAAGTAGCGGAGAGCCGTTCTCAAACCAATTCTACAAATTTCAAGCTATGAATTATCGATAAAAAATTTTTAATAAAATTATAACCTTATTACGATTAACATTCCGGAACATTTACCGCGATGGCCAGTCCACCTTCGGAAGTCTCCTTAAAACGGTCGTTCATCGACAATGCTGTTTCCCACATTGTTTGGATCACTTCATCCAAGGTTACTTTTGCTTTTGAAGGATCACTTTCCAAAGCAATATTGGCAGCGGTGATTGCTTTGATGGCCCCCATCGTATTTCTTTCGATACACGGAATCTGCACCAGTCCTCTGATCGGGTCGCAGGTTAAGCCCAGGTGATGTTCCATCGCAATTTCGGCAGCCATTAAAACCTGCCCGATGTTTCCGCCGAGAATTTCCGTAAGGCCGGCCGCAGCCATTGCCGACGAAACCCCGACTTCCGCCTGGCAGCCGCCCATCGCTGCAGAAATGGTCGCATTTTTCTTGAATAATGTACCGATTTCCCCAGCCACAAGCAGGAACCGGACAATATCATCATCACTGGTAAAATTCGTGAATGCCTGAGCATACATCAGCACAGCCGGAATAACGCCGCTTGCCCCATTGGTAGGAGCGGTGATGATTCTTCCGAAACTCGCGTTTTCTTCGTTTACCGCCAATGCAAAACAGGAAATCCATTTGTTGATATTGGTAAAGTTTTCTTCAGCATCCACAACCTGCTGAAACCACTCGTCTTTATTTTTATAAATTTTATCGCCCAGTAATTTCCGGTTGATGCCGGCTGCTCTCCGGGAAACATTTAGCCCGCCGGGAAGTGTGCCTTCTTTATTGACGCCCTTATAGATGCATTCTTTGATCTGCTGCCAGATATAGAGGGCTTCTGCTCTCGTTTCCTCCTGGGATCTCCAGCTTTCCTCGTTCATCAGGATCAGGTCGGAAATCCTGCTTAGGCCCAGCTTTTCGCAATACTTCACAATATCCGAGGATTTATGACATGGATATAAGGTACGGACACAATGCTTGTCGATTGATTTTTTTTCCTGGCTCATGATAAAGCCTCCGCCTACCGAATAAAAATCCTGTACCAGCTCGTTTCCGTCTTCAAAAACAGCCCTGAAAATCATTCCGTTCGGATGATAGTCCAGCGATTTCTGCATATTGAGCACCAAATGATGACCGTAAATAAAAGTGATTTCTTTTTCGCCGCCCAGATTCAGGATATGGGTAGTTTTGATCTGCTCTACTTTTGCATCGATCTTCGTGGTATCAATGGTTCTGAAATCTTCGCCATTCAGACCCAGCATTCCGGCGATATCGGTTCCGTGTCCAATCCCCGTTTTGGCCAGTGACCCGAAAAATTCCAGGAAAACTTCTTTTACTTCGTCTATTGACCTTTCTCTTTTTATAATCCTGATAAATGCTGAAGCGGCATTCCATGGTCCCATGGTGTGCGAACTGGACGGGCCTATGCCTACTTTGATAATCTCAAAAACCGATATTGATTCCATATAGAAAATGCATCATTTTTCCTGAGCACAAAGATACACGATAAATTGAGATGCAAAAGCCGGAGGTGAAAAATCACTTCCGGCTTTTTAAAAACTATATGAACACTGATTTTTTTTCAGATTATGTGTGATAGCGAATTGTCAATGGTGAATAGTCAATTCGCTTTCGCGGTCAATGGTCAATTTTGAATGACTGAAAAAATTCACTTGCAAAGCAAAATTCACCATTCACCCTTCACCTTTTCAGCAAAGTCTTTCTTCATGCTGGGAAATGTCAAGTCCCATATTTTCCGATTCTTCTGAAACCCTTAGTGTGATGATGCTGTCGGTGATCTTATACAGAAGCAACGAACCGAAAAATGCGAACAGCGATACCAGAAGCAGCGCCATCATGTGATGGGCAAACACTCCGAGTCCTCCATGAAGTAGACTGGCATTTTCGCCGTGCGCAAAAATTGCCGTTAAGATCATCCCCATGATTCCGCCAACACCGTGGCAGGCAAAAACATCCAGCGTATCGTCTATTTTCTTTAATGCTTTCCAGTTCACCATGATATTGGAAACAATGGCAGAGATAAACCCGATGAAAAGGCTTTCCGAAACCGAAACGAAACCGCAGGCCGGTGTAATGGCAACCAGTCCTACGACTGCTCCGATACACGCTCCCATTGCGGAAACTTTTCTTTTATTGATCCTGTCGAAAAATATCCAGGTCATCATCGCGGAAGCCGAAGCAATGGTTGTTGTCCCGAAAGCCGTAGCTGCTGTGGCATTGGCACTTAGAGCCGAGCCCGCATTGAACCCAAACCAACCGAACCAAAGCATTCCTGTTCCCAGCATCACATACGAGATGTTTGAAGGGTCGTGGTGAGGCCTTTTTCTGTTTCCTACGACCATCGCTCCCGCCAAGGCAGCAAAACCGGCGCTCATGTGAACCACCGTTCCTCCGGCAAAGTCCTTTACGCCGAAATATTTATTCAGAAGACCGTCCGGATGCCAAACCATGTGGCAAAGCGGAGTATAGATAAAGATGCTGAAAAGCACCATGAATAAAAGATAAGAAATAAAACGTACCCGTTCTGCAAAAGAACCCGTGATCAAAGCCGGTGTAATAACCGCAAACTTCATCTGGAAAAGGGCAAAAAGAATAAAAGGAATTGTGGAAGCCATAGCTTTATGAGGTAAGACACCTACCCTGCTGAAAAAAGGATAGCTTAAAGGATTCCCGATGATGCCGTAATGTTCTCCGTTGATCGTAAATCCTATTGAATCTCCGAAAGACAGGGAAAAACCGACTACTACCCACAGCATGGAAATCACTCCGAGTGCAATAAAGCTTTGCAGCATGGTGGAAATAACGTTTTTCTTACCCACCATTCCGCCATAAAAAAAGGAAAGGCCTGGCGTCATCAGCAAAACAAGGCCGGCAGCCGCTAAAATCCAGGCAACATCCGCCCCTACGATTTTGTCTTCACTTAAAAATTCTCCCGTATTCGGAAAATCCACAATGGGGCTCCAGAACAATCCTCCTATTGCAACCAAGGCAATAAGGATGAATGAAACGATCCATTTTAAACCTACTGTCATAAAAATTTATGTTTTACCCCGTCAAAATTAAGTATAAATTTTCAAAAACAGTGTAAAAATAAAACCAACCCCTAAATTTTAATATAAATTTAAAATTAAATTCAAATTATTATTCCAATACCCCCTCTAAAATATTAGCTACTTCTTTGAATTTTGTAATCGGGAAAAGATGGGTACCGCCTTTGATAATATAATCCGGTTTGGAATTCTTTATCGGGAATACGATGTCCTTGTCGCCCATAATCTGAACCACTTCCGGATTTTCGTCGAATTTCCAGTCGGAGATCTTTTCGACCGACCATTTTAAATAATAAGGGTCTCTCACCCTGAAATATTGCAGCACTTTCGGATTTCGCGGGTCAAAAAATTTCCTGACCACCGAATACATATTGGTGGTTTTCTCATTGAAAAATGTTACCGGAAGCAGTTTGGGAATCTTGGTGATCTGTCCGGTGCGTATCAGCCGGGATTTCTCCTTATCGGATTTGATGCTTCCGAGGATCACAACTTTCTTTGCAGGTTTGAGCTTATTAATTTCCTGAACCATCAGACCGCCAAAGGAATATCCTACCAGATAAAACGGTTCCGAATCATCGATTTTTTCAGCCATTCTTTCAACATAGCCGGCAAAGTCTTCGTTAAGATGAGGAATCAGCCATTCGATAAAAACCACCTCATGGCGTTTCGGAAACTGAATTTTTTCCAATACCTTGAAATCTGCGCCTAATCCGCTTACTACATATATTTTCATCCTACTAAAATAAAGAATTCGAACAAAAAAATGAGCGGCTTTCTGAAAAACCGCTCATTCTTATTCATTAAAAGACCAAGGTCTTATTTTTTCTTTTTTACAGGTGTTCTGTTTTCGTTATCCAATACCGCTGTGGAAAGCTTAAACTGGATATCCATTTCGTTTTTGATGAAATAATCTTTCAGTGAAGACTGGTAGAATACCTTGAAATCTCTTCTGTTCAGAGAGAACTTTGCAGATTCGATCACTACGGTAAACTGGGTAATGTATACGTTTGCAGGGAAAGTGATGGTTTTTCTCACGCCTTTGATCGTTACGTCTCCGTAAACAGTAGAGTTATAGTCGCTGTTTGCCAGAGGGATAATCTTTGTTAAATGGAATTTCGCAAGCGGAAACTTTTTAACGTCAAAGAAATTAGAGCTTTTAAGATCGTTGGTAAGTTTCACCATATCTTCGTCCTGGCTTGAAACATCACCGGCCATGATCGACTTCATATCGATTACAAATTCACCGTCTACCAAAACTGTTTTATCGAAAGTGAACTTTCCACTTTTCAGCTTTATGGTTCCGGAATGGGTTGTAGGAACCGTTTTTACCACTTTATATCCCCACCATCTGATTTCCGATGAGGTTACTTTTACCACTTTATCTCCTTTCTTCTGCCCGAAAACAAATGACATACTTATGCACATCATCGCAAACAATAGTAATCTTTTCATTCTTTTTTATTTACAATTCAACAAAAATAAAAAAAAGTGTAGAACTTCTACACTTTTAACAATCTTTTTTTGATTAAATTATTTAGCTGTTACTTTTACCTGCAAATCCATGTCATCTTTCACAAGAACATCCTGCATGGTAGACTTATAAGCTACGTCGAATTTCTGTCTGTCGATGGAGAATTTGTTTGATACTAAGCTTACGGTTCCGTTAGCATAACTGATCTTAGCAGGGAAAGAGATCGCGTTCGTTTTTCCTTTTACCGTTAAATTACCGGTTACTAAAGAATTGTATACTTTATCGTTGTTTTTCTTTACGCCTGTAATTTTGAAGGTAGCGGTAGGAAACTTTTCAACTTCAAAGAAATCGCCGTTTTTCAAGTGTCCGTTAAGCTTCTGCTGATATTCTCCGGAAAGGTCTGTCGCGTTGATGGAAGTCATATCCAAAACGAAAGTACCGCCAACCAGTTGGTTTCCTTTCATTACCATTTCTCCTGACTTCACCTTTACAGTTCCGTTGTGAGAGCTGGCCTCAGATTTTGCGATTTTGTATCCCCACCACTGCACATCGGAGCTTACTACTTTTTTTGCCTGTCCGAATGCTAAACCACTCGCCAATACTGCTAATAAAAATATTTTTTTCATTTGAATAAAAGTTATTTACTTGTTCTTTATTACGGATGCAAATGTAGTTAACTGTAACGATAGATTCCGTTGATGTACATCAATAAATGCAATTATTTTTATAAATAACCTTACTCCATAAAAAAAGCTCCGGAAAATCCGGAGCCTGTTTTATTCTTGATAGTATGCGGTGTACAATGCTGCACCATTCAGTGCGGTATTTTCGTTTTTGTTCAGATAGATCGGGATGTTTCTCAGCATCTCTTCCATCTTGTCGCTGATCTTGAACTTTTCGTAGAATTTATCTTTATTGATATACGATGCAATCGCCTGCGGAATATCCCCAGAAATCAGCAAACCTCC
Source organism: Chryseobacterium sp. SORGH_AS_0447 (assembly GCF_030818695.1). Taxonomy (NCBI): domain Bacteria; kingdom Pseudomonadati; phylum Bacteroidota; class Flavobacteriia; order Flavobacteriales; family Weeksellaceae; genus Chryseobacterium; species Chryseobacterium sp. SORGH_AS_0447. The sequence continues at coordinate 3,584,442 of NZ_JAUTAR010000001.1, forward strand.
TGTTGCTTTTAATTTCAGCGTTAAGTTATTTGCTTCTCTGGCTAAGAACTCAAGGAATGTATCTAAGGCAATTTTACAAATCAGCACATCTTCTTCCACGGCTGCTTTATACAATTCTTCTACAAAGTTTCCGTTGGCCAGACGATCGGCAAGCCATTCCGGCTCAGGATGTCTTTTCACGTCTCTCAGGAATCGGTAAATATTGAATAGACCTCCTTTGGACAGTACATTTTCCCAGCTTACGATACCATACAGGTTGTTCAGGAACTGGTAGAATTCCACCTCAACATTGGTTCTCGGAGAGAATTCGGAGTGTCCGCCTTCTGTTGCAAACGGCCTGATGTATTTTCCGTCAAAGAAATATCCGGCTTCTCCCAGTCCGTTCCCCGGTGCAAGGATCGCCACGTTTCCTTTTTCCAGATGCCCGCTGGTGTAAATTGGATCCAGATCGCTGTCTTCCAACAGTCCCATACCGTAAGCGGAAGCCTCCTGGTCGTTCAGCATGTCTACTTTTTCGAAATTAAAATCGTTTTTGAAATCTTCGACATCCAGGTTCCAGCCCAGCCTTTCAGGAGAACTTTTCCCGTACAATACAGGTCCCGGAACGGCAATTCCGAGTCTTTTTACATTTTCCAGCCCGTTATCCTGAACAAACTTCTTCAGAATTTCTGTAAAGGAAGCATATTCTTTGGTAAGATAATTATTTTGGATTTTAATCTCAAGACCTCCGTTGCCGGAAACAAAATAGCCTAAAGTTGTAATATCTTCACGAAGGTTTGCGCCAATGATAGAAACATTGTCGTTGCTAGCATTTTTTACCCCCGGTAAATAAAGTGGAAATTTCGGATTTAAAATCATAACCTCAAATTTTATCAAATATAATAATAACTTTCGTAAATTTTCGTTAGAAATAAAAAACCTTCTCAAAAATTCGAAAAGGTTTGGTTAATAATTGCTTATATAAAAATCTAACTATTTTCCTAAAGGGATATTGTAGGAAAATCCTACTCCTATATTGCCTACATTGTAGTCCTGATTCGGCAAATCGCCGTTGTTTCCTACAAATACTTTCTGATACTGTACAAAGAAATTCCAGTCCTGGTTGTGGTAACCGATCTCAGGCTTTAAATAGAAACCGCCGTTCGGTCTGTCTAACGTCGTATTGGAAGCTACCTTATCATCTCCTACAAGGAATCCGTATCCTAAGTCGGTACCGAAATAAAATCCTGTTTGCTTCGGATAAATTCTGATCAGGGCAGCTACAGGAACTACGCCTACATCGTTGTTATTGTATCCGTTGTTATCTTTTCCAAAATAATGAGTGTATCCTGTTGCGATACCCAATCCGAATCCCGGAGTGATGAGATTCTGATAAGCTACATCTAACCCTACCGCCATGGAAGTATTATCGGCTGGAACTGCTAAACCAACATTTGCTCCTACCTTGATCATATTATTCATCTGTGCACTTTGTGCGCTTAATGCTCCTGCAGTCAATATTCCGGCAAATAAAATTGCTTGTTTAAACATTTTCATAACTCTGATTATTTTAAATTTTACTAAGCTGAAAACTGTAAAAATCATGCCAAGCAAAAGGTTTCACAGGACTTTAACGCTTTACAGGAGCGCAATACAATGAATTCCAGCCGGTTATTTTTTAAAAAAAATTAAATACTTGTTTAAAAAAATTTGAGGATGCCCTCAAATAACGGCTTCAATATTAACGAATCTTAATCGTTATTAATTTTAACCTTGTATTTGCAGTACAATCAAAATGTAAACAACGCTTATGGATTCTCCTTCACTACTTAATAACAAGCACCTTCTGTGGCGTGCCGGTTTCGGACCCGGAATCGCCCAGTTTGAAGATCTCGGCAAAAAAGATACAAAAAACCTCCTCGAAGATCTTTTGCGTGAAGAAACCTTTCAGTACATCAATTATGAAACGCCGGATATTGCTGAAGCAGCAGATACGATGAATGTAATGAGCGATACTTTCCCAGCCGAAAGGAAAAAAGAAATGCAGAAAATCTACCGGCAGCAGAACGAAGAGCTGAACCTGAACTTTCTCGGTAAAATGGTCACCAGCAAAGAGCAGATGAGGGAGAAGATGGCTTTTTTCTGGCACGGGCATTTTGCCAGCAGGGTTCAGAATCCGAAATTCAACCGGCAGATCCTTAATGTTATCCGGAAAAATGCGCTCGGAAATTTCAAAGACTTGCTCTTTGAAGTTAGCCAGGCTCCGGCCATGCTGAACTTTCTGAACAACCAGCAGAATAAAAAAGACCATCCGAATGAAAACTTTGCCCGCGAAGTAATGGAGCTATTCACCATGGGTCGCGGAAATTACACCGAAAAAGACATCCGGGAAGCAGCCCGGGCCTTTACCGGATGGAGCTATGATAAAGAAGGAAATTTTGTTGAAAAAGCGAAAATTCATGACGAAGGATCCAAGACCTTTTTGGGAAAGACAGGCAATTTTACCGGTTCGGACGTGTTGAATATCATCCTGGAACAGAAAGCGACGGCAAAATTCATCACGGCAAAAATTTACCGTTTTTTCGTGAATGAAAACGCAGATGAGGCCATCGTGAATACTTTGAGCGAAAATTTTTACCGGTCCGGCTATGATATTAAAAAATTGATGAAAGATATATTTTCGAGCTCGTGGTTTTACGACAGGAAAAATATCGGTACCCATATTAAATCACCGATTGAGCTGATGGCCGGAATGATGCGGGCACTTCCCATGAATATTCAGAATCCTGAAAACCTGATTGTTTACCAAAAACTGTTGGGCCAAATGCTGCTGTACCCACCGAATGTTGCCGGCTGGCCAAACGGGAAATCGTGGATCGACAGCTCAACCCTGATGCTGAGACTGCAGATTCCGCAAATCTGGTCAGGATTGCGGCCACTGGACTACCGGCCGAAGGAAGACGATGATCTGGATATGGGATTGAAAAACAACACCAATACGCTGGCCAAAAGCTTCAAAAACCCGAACATCACCATCGACTGGGCAAGGGTAGAGACCATCTTCAACGGAAAAAACACCGAAGACTATCTGATCCAGAACAGCCGTTCGCTGGATGTAAGTACGGTGAAAACTTTCTCGGACAACTCCGTTAAAATGAATGTCATCAATCTGATGTCCACTCCCGAATATCAATTAATGTAATAACAACGCTGAGATCCGGATAATCTATCATTTAAAATTAATCCTATGCAGATCAAAAGAAGAGAATTTCTCAAAATAAGCTCGTTGGCTACCGCTTCACTGCTGATGCCGAATTTTCTGAAAGCTATGACGTTTGACGATGCGCTGGAACCCCGTCAGAAAATCCTGGTTGTCCTGCAGTTTACCGGTGGTAACGACGGTTTGAATACGATTATTCCTACCCGAAACGACATTTATTTCCGCGAAAGAAACAAAATTGCGATCCGGAATTCGCTGCAGCTGACCGATGAAGCCGGAATTAATCCTGCCCTCTCCTATTTTAAAGAGCTCTATGACAACGGCGAACTGTCGGTGATGAACAACGTAGGTTATCCAAATCCCGATAAATCCCACTTCCGGAGCATGGACATCTGGCACTCTGCAAGCAAAAGCACCGAATACCTGGAAACCGGCTGGCTCGGACGATTCCTGGACGAAGAGTGCTACCGCTGCGAACATCCCACCCAGGCGCTGGAAGTGGATGATATGCTGAGCCTGGCCCTGAAAGGAGAAAACAATAAGGCTTTCGCTTTTAAAGATCCGAAGAGACTGTACCAGACCAGCCAGGAAAAATATTTTAAGTCGCTGTACGATCACCACCACGATGATGAGACGGTATCCTATCTGTATCAGACCTTAGGTTCAACCATCAACAATGCAGGCTATATTTTTGAAAAAAGCAAAGCAAAAAAAACCGACGAAGCCTATCCGAATTCACAGTTGGGGAAAGATTTCAAAACCGTAGCGTCTTTAATAAAGTCTGATATCAACACCCGGGTATATTATCTTTCGATCGGCAGTTTTGATACCCATGTCAATCAAAATGAAAGACAGCAGAAACTTTTTACGGATATCAATGACGCTGTAAAATCTTTCGTAGCCGATATGAAAAACAACGGTCTTTTCGATGATATTCTGCTGATGACCTTCTCCGAATTCGGAAGACGGGTTGCCCAGAATGCCAGCAACGGAACCGATCATGGAACAGCTAACCAGATGTTCTTCATCAGCGGCGGCCTGAAGAAAAAAGGATTACTAAACGCCCTCCCCGATTTGCAGCATCTCAACGAGGGAGATTTAATCTATTCTGAAGATTTCAGGAAAGTGTATGCAACCATCCTAAAGAATTGGCTGCATGCGGATTCGTCCAAAGTTTTGGGCTGGAAAAACGGAGTTTATGATTTTGTGTAAAGGTGGCTTTGATGGCCTCAATATATATTTGCTAGTGTAAAGTTTAACGCTACCGACGCTAAAAAGAATTTAGATTTCCAGCCGCAGATTTTCGTTCATAAGTGTATTTCATTCAGCAAATGATCATTGTGGATATTTGAATTATCCTACTGTGCAGATTAGCCGAATTTTACTAAAACGAAAAAGAGGCTTTCGTCAATTGAAAGCCTCTTTTTTATAATTTTAAATAAAACTACTTCTGATTAATGGGTTGGTGCCGGCAGTTTTTTCGGTTCTTTCGGCTGACTTTTCTGGTCAATCTTTTCCGATATTTTTTTAACGATAAACTCAATAACCAAAGGGGCTACCATTGCGACAACTGCTTTTAATATTCTGGATCTCATAATGTTTATTTTTATTGGATCAAGCAATACAATTTCTGAGCCATTATCATCCGTTGTGGTACAAGATTCTACAGAACAATGCAGGATGAATTCTTGCGCAGGATTAGGTATCATCAAAAGTTTACCTTTCTCCTTGCAGCTATTGTGTCTTTAACGCAAAGTTTGATTATTATTCCTGCATTAACAGAAGAGCCAAAGAAATGATCAGCAAGCTGATCTGACGAAGCATGCGTAATAATCCTGTTGCTTTAACTTGCTTCTTTAAAAACGAACAGAATGACGATCAGACTTTACGTTAAATTTACTAATTAAGCTTTTAGTCCGACCACCTCAATCTTCATCCGGAATGATGAGTTCCTTATAGTTTTTCAGGCCGGCCTTAAATTTTTCTTCAAGCCGCAGCCTCAGCTTTCTGGGCTTATGAACAACCAGGCATTCCCCAAAACCCAACAACAGGCGCTCCAGTTCGAAATTTAGCTGGACGCAGATTTTAAAGACGGTTCCTTTTTCAGTTTCGTTTACGATTTCCTGGCTGCTGTGGAATGGTTTAGTCTTTACGTAAGGCGCATTGGAAGAATCTACGAAAAACACGACATTCCTCGGAGCCATGGTCGGAGAAACGCTTACGCCGACGATATCTTTGAAGTATTCATCGCCATCGAGATTCAGATCAATATACTCGACTTTTTCTTCCACCTGAATATCCTCCATCCTGTCCAGAGCGAGGTTGTATTCTTTTCCCTTATGAAGGCAGATCATGAACCACCGGTTATTAAACTCTTTTAGCAGCTGCGGGTGCGCCACATAAGAATCGGATTCCCTTGCCTTAAAGCTTCTGTAGGTAATCCTCAGTACTTTTTTATGAAGAATAGCGTCATACAGCGCATCAATATATTCCAGTCCTTTCAGCTGTTCGTTTTTATCAAGATGAATGATCGATTTCTGGTTGGTCGAATGAATAGAATCCTCCAGCTTCTGGATTACCCCGTTCATTTCCTTGAACATCGAAAAATCCTTGAACTGCTTCAGGATCTGCACCGCATTGTTCATCGCCTTCAGGTCGCTTTCATTTACCGAAATATTATGGATGCTGTAGTCGGGATCGCTGTACCGGTAGTATTTCCGTTCATAGACTTCAATCGGGGCTTCATAACCGAATTTCTCGCTCCGCATGTTCTGCAGGTCGAGCTGCACGGTCCGTCTGCTGACAAAAGATTCTTTGCCTTCAAATTCAAAAAGCGCTTCCGAACACTCGTCAATAAGATCATCAAGGGTATATTTCCGGTATTTGTTTTTGAGGCATTTATCGAGCGTTTTGTAGCGGATCAGGGCATTTTTATTAGATGACATGGTTTTAATTTTTAATGATTGGGGCGTGTCCCGGAAGCCTTGACAGAAGCCAGCGCTTTTCCGGGCCGGGCTGCTCCAGGCTCCACTTTGTTCCGGTCTCAGGCGCGGCGCAAGCGCCGCGCCTGAGACCCCTCCTTCCAGTCGGGCCCTGCACATCCCTCACGCGGGGGTGTAATAACAGAGTATCTCCTCCAAACCTCATAGGTTTTGAAAACCTATGAGGTTTAATTCTCCTTAAAATTATTTTCGCTCTAAAGCCTTTCCTTCAAAAGCAATTCCTTCCCAGCCGTATTCCATGAAATTCCGGATGTTCTGGTGATCGGTACCTTCAGGGTTTTTCAGGACATCTTCCCGGTAGAATTCTCCGAAAAGATCAAGGGTTTCCTGCTTGGAAAGACCGTTCAGTTGGGCAAAACTGAATACTTTGCACGAACCGTTGTTCTGGTTGGCTTCGTTTACCGTATTGCCGTTGGTAAATTGGGTCGGGGTGAAATCGTAATGAGCATCAATAAAAGCAATCACCTCTTTAAAAGAAATTTCTCCTGCGGATTTTTCTAACTGTTCAAATAACATCGTTTATAATTTTTTCAAAAATAATTAAAAAAATCCGATCTGCGCAAAAAGATTGCATACTTGTGCCGTTACTTTGCATCAACAAAATGAAAGAACTCATGGAATTTAACGGAAACAACTTAATCGAATTAGGATACAGACCGGCCAAATGGTTTAAAGAATCCATTGAATTCATCAACGAAAATCGACTGGACGAGGGCCAGATCAAAATATATCTGGAACAGTTCAGACAGCCCGAACTGGTTCCGCTGCATGAAACGGCAAAAGATTTTGTCATCAACATCCGGGCAGAACACGAAAGCGAGAACGACAATGTGGAAAAGGTGATCAACACCATGAAAGTGCTGATGAAAACCCCGACCCTGATCGAAGGAGCCATTATGCCGGATGCCTGCCCGACCGGTCCTGCAGGAAATATTCCGGTGGGAGGTGTCGTGGTTGCGAAAAACGCTATCCACCCTGGATTCCATAGCGCGGATATCTGCTGTTCGGTAATGCTGACAGATTTTGGAAAAGCCGATCCCAAAGCTGTGCTGGATACCGCCCATTCGGTGACGCATTTCGGGTACGGAGGAAGACCAAGAGGGGAACAGATGCCGATGTCGCAGGAACTAATGGATGCCTTTAGGGAAAACAATTTCCTGAATGACGAAAAACTGATCAGCATTGCCCGTTCGCATATGGGAACCCAGGGCGACGGAAACCACTTCCTGTTCGTTGGGATCTCCAGAAATACCGGAAATACGATGCTGGTAACCCACCACGGATCAAGAGCGCCGGGTGCTGCCCTGTACGATAAAGGAATGAAGGTGGCCAACAAATTCAGGATGGAGATCTCCCCGGAAACCTTAAGGGAAAATGCCTGGATGCCGTACGATACCGAAGAAGGAAAATCGTACTGGGAAGCCCTGCAGCTGATCAGAACATGGACCAAAGAAAACCATACTTCAATTCACGATGCCGTTTTGCATAAAATGGAAATTGAAAAAGAAGACCGCTACTGGAACGAACATAATTTCGTCTTCAAAGACGGCGATCTGTTCTACCACGCGAAAGGAGCCACTCCGCTGGATGATAAGTTCCTGCCGGATATTACGGGACCAAGGCTGATTCCTTTAAACATGTCGGAACCCGTTCTGATCGTGAAAGGAACGACCAACGAAAGAAACCTCGGTTTTGCCCCGCACGGAGCCGGAAGAAACTTCAGCAGGACGCAGCATAAAAAATCATTGGCTCATAAAACCATCGAAGAAGTCTTTGCTGAAGAAACCCAGGGACTGGATGTCCGTTTCTTTACGAATGAAATCGATATTTCCGAGCTGCCGACCGCTTATAAAAGCGCGAAGAACGTGAGAGCGCAGATTGAAGAATACGGACTTTGCGAAGTGCTGGATGAAGTGATGCCGTACGGATGTATCATGGCGGGCGATGTGCAGAAAAATGCGCCGTGGAAGAAAAAGAAGAAATTCAGAAAAGCGTAAATAAACATAAACTAATAACCCGGCCTTGTAGATGTGAAAGTCTGCAGGGCTCATGAAAACTTTTTATACGTTCAGGCTTTTGCATTGAAAAACTTTCCACGAACAAAAATCTGCGGCATCTGCAAAATCCGCGTGAGTTTTTTAACGCAAAGATTTATTCTAAAACTGCATATGCTAAGGAAGCAAAGATGAATCAGCAAGCTGATTTGATGAAGCGTACGTGCACGCTTCGCGCAGCAAATTTATTTGCCTTTGCCTTCTAAGATTTCCTGAATCAAAATTGATCTTTGCATTGAAAAAATTCCAACAAACAAAAATCTGCGGCATCTGCAAAATCCGCGTGAGTTTTTTAACGCAAAGATTTATTCTAAAACTGCATATTTTAAGGAAGCAAAGATGAATCAGCAAGCTGATTGATGAAGCATACGTTTAGGCTTCGCTTAGCAAATTTATTTGCCTTTGCATTCTAAGATTTCCTAAATCAAAAATTGATCTTTGCATTGAAAAAATTCCAACAAACAAAAATCTGCGGCATCTGCAAAATCAGCGTGAGTTTTTTAACGCAAAGATTTATTCTAAAAATGCATATTTTAAGAGAGCAAAGAAGAATCAGCAAGCTGATTTGATGAAGCATATGTTTAGGCTTCGCTTAGCAAATTTATTTGCTTTTGCATTATAAGATTTCCTGAATCAAAAATTGATCTTTGCATTGAAAAAATTCCAACAAACAAAAATCTGCGGCATCTGCAACATCCGCGTGAGTTTTTTGACGCAAAGATTTATTCTAAAACTGCATATTTTAAGGAAGCAAAGATGAATCAGCAAGCTGATTGATGAAGCATACGTTTAGGCTTCGCTTAGCAAATTTATTTGCCTTTGCATTCTAAGATTTCCTAAATCAAAAATTGATCTTTGCATTGAAAAAATTCCAACAAACAAAAATCTGCAGCATCCGCAATATCCGTATGAGTTTTTTAACGCAAAGATCTTATCACTAAATTAAATAGACCAAGCTCTTAAAAACATAAAAACCCTAAAAGTCCGAACTTTCAGGGTTTTTTCTTTAATTATTTTTCCGGCATTTTATTTCGGCATTTTATTTCGGTGTACCATTATTCATCGTTCCGCTGGTGTTTAAGGTACCGGTAGTTCCGTATTTCAAAGGACTGCTGTTGGTTCCTGTTTTTAACGGTCCGACCCCATTATTCAGCGTACCGTTAGTGTTTAATGTACCGTTCGTTCCGGTATTAAGGGTACTGTTGCCGTTAAGGGTTCCTGTGGTACCGGTATTGAGCGTACCATTAGTGCCGGTATTCAATGTTCCCACCCCGGTATTTAGAGAACCATTGGTATTCAGGGTTCCGGTGGTGCCGTTATTAAGCAGACCGTTTCCGTTTAACGTGTTGTTGGTTCCGTTATTCATTACTCCGGTGCCGCTCTTTACCTTTCCGGTGGTGGTATTGGTGGTGGTCTGCGCAGAGACCGTGATAAAACAGCCTGCGATAAATGCTGCTGCTACAATTAAATTTTTCATTTTATTATTATTTTAGATTGGTGATGTCAGGGTAAATACAATTATCGTACAAATGTTGAGATGTCCTGAATCTTTTCTCTTGATTGATAAGTAATTAAATTAAATGGTTGAAAGAGGGAGGCTGGAGGCCGGAAGCTTTTTCGGTTAAATAACGGCTGGCCATCCTTACTATCAAACAGTAAGGGGTTTAGCAATCAACAATAGCTGTCATACCTTTTAGAATAAGCAAACTTTTTCAAAATAATGATTATTCTTTGAAGGGTGACATTTTATTTACTAAATTTATAAAGCTGAAAATCTTTTTACAAAAATGCCATCATGGATGAAAATATTTTGCTATATCAAGTACGTCCCGGAGATACCCTTGACAAAATCGGGGGTAAAATCGGAATGACAGGAAGTCAGCTGAAGGATTTTCATAATACCTATTGCGGAAAGATGGAAAGGTTATGGTTTAATAATCTGGCAGGGGTAAGGCAGCTTATTATTCCGAAAGAATACAAAAGTCCCGAACAGATCAGGGAGGAAAAAGAAACAGAACTTCCACCCTCCAGGGTCACAAGAGATTTTTATGCTACAGATTACACCGTAAAAGAAATGTTTTCAGATCTGTCAGGTGATCCTTTGGAAATAGAATACAAAATCGATGTTTCGTTTAAGAAAGAACAGGAAATCAATAGTCCTGATGAGATTGTCGACGTAAAATGTTATGATTTCAAAAAAAACGGAACAACACCGGATGATAAGATGAGCGAGATCTCCTTAGCCTGCATGGAAAGCATCTATCCCATTTCTTTTATAATTTCTTTTTCAGGCAAGATCTGCGGAATTTTTGAATTTGAGAAACTGAAACAGAGATTTCAGGAAAAAAGACCCGATCTGGATGCCTTTTTTATCGGTGAGATTTATAAGGCCTATCTGGATAAATTTCAGGCAGTCCTGGAAAAGCAGGAATATATGCTGAAACAATTTTCTTCTGTTCTCCTTTATAAGATATTGTTTCCCCAAATGGAATGCTTCCGTAAGACCGGTAAGTGGACACAGGAATTCTGTCTTTTGCAAAATTCTTTTTCGGTAAAATGCTTAATGAACGCGGAATACCATCATACGGAACCCAAAACAGCAGAAACTCTGATTAAAGGTTATATTGAAGAACCTCTTAGTATACAGGAAATACTGCGCGGGGTACGGTTTACCGAAGAACCTGAGAAACCGGCAGACGGCGAAATAGAATTCCGTTACCGCACCGATAAGAAAACAAAAAAAATGCTTCAGGCAGAGGCTTCCGTTATTTTAAACAGTGAGGATGAACTTTACCGGAAACAAACAATAAAACTGATCTCCAATGAAAAAATATCCTGACGAAAATAATAAATCCGGAAAAGACCCGGCTTTTTTTCAATCCGGCTTTTCAAATTTTCTGAATGATCATGATTTGGTTGACGGTGATGTGAACGGTTTTGATGAAGAGGTTAATGAAGAACAGGATGCCGCAGATGAAAAACACACGGAGCCGATTGAAAAAAATGGAAATCCAAAAGAAGAAAATAAAAAAACTGAAAGCAGTTCCGGCGAACACGACGGGAAATATTTTGTCGTCCAAAAAGGAATGGCCTGCTGCGACAAAGGCAGCAAGTTCCCGAACTTTAAAGTAACCAGTCAACAAAAACACTATTGGAATGATGAGAAAGGCGAAGCTGATTATCTCGCGGTAACGGAAGATGATCTCACCTTTAATCCTCCGGCAACCCCATTCGGGACCTGCAGTATAAAGAACGGGAATCCATGCGCTTATTCCCCTGCCGGGAAATGGATAAAAACATATGACAAAGTAAAGGTGATGGGCAAAAGTGTGGTTACGGAGTACTCTGAACTCATGTGCACAACAGGTGGAAAAATTACCGTAATGAAGCACGGACAGCAAAGTGAAGCCGGAAAAAGCCATGTGAACAACGCAGATTTCCGGGAACAGCAGACGTATAATCCTGTCATGGATTTTGAAGAGTTTAAGGAAGAAATCAATGAGTCGGATCAATTGTATTACGAATAAATATGGGAACGATTACAGGCAATCAAAATCCAATCGTCGGAGAGACTAATTCTTATGCAATCAATCTGGTGGGTGCTATCCCTTTCGTCAGCACCAATGCAAGCTATGAATGGTATCTTTTCAAAAAACAGAAAAACGGCAGCTGGATCGATATTACAAAAAACGGCGTTCCGAAAAAAGGAACCAACGTAGATTATAAATTCTTTGAACCCGTAGCCGGAGATCTGTTCGAGATACGGGTTTTCGAGATTGTACAGGGACTATTACCCAGTGTGGAATCCTCGAAAAAGTTATTCGGCAAACTGGAAGTAACGCCTACTGCCAGCAGAAACGCCCAGATCGATAAAGTGGTTCTCTTCAACAGAGGGAAAAAAGATGTCAACAAAGCAAGTTACACGGATACGCTGGTGGCTCAGGCTTTTTGTACAGGCTTATTTGGTAAGGAGATCGAATTCCAGCTTTGGGAAGATGATGCTCCCGGTAAAGGGCACGATGCAGCGGTTAATAAAAACAATAAAATTCCGCATATCTTTAAAGCAACGGTTAATGAAAAAGGGATCGCAGAAGTAAAAATCCCCCTAAGTGCAGATGAAAAGATTATGCGCCAGATCGCCAATAAATTCCTGATGAGAGGCGATAAGGACGAAGGGGCGAACCACGAATATTACGTCACGGCAACCTATCTTGGGAAAGGCGAGAAAGCAAGCCAGGTAAATGTACTCGTGGCCAATCCCGATTATAAGCCCAGACCCAAAACAGATTCCCCGAAATTCCCGGCCACTTCTACCGACCAAGCACCGAAACAACCCGATGCAAAAGGCAAAATTCTGGATGCTTATTTTGCAGATGCCAGTGGCAGCAAGCTAACGAATGTTCAGGTTGGAAAAAAAGTTCATGTGAAAATCAATACGATCGGAATGATGGGCAAACATATCCAGTACAAAGTCTGGGAATATGATCTGGGCAATAATGACCTGATATACGAAAGCGGAAAAATTAAAGTCGTAAGCGATCTGATTCTTACCGGTGGCTTCACCATCAATCCGGCAATATTTGGTAAAGGAATAGATTTTGGGAGTATGGATTCCGATGCGGGAAAGCAGAATTATTTCCTCGAGGTAATTCCTATTGATATATCCGCCGAATCTCAGAAATTCGGTGTTACTTCGGATGGTCTTATGGAGGTGGAAAATGTAAAGAGTCCAACGATAGTTAATTCTACACCTAAAAAGAATGATAAAAAAACTGATTGCTGCATAATTGATGAAGAATTTTTTCTTAGAAATTACGAGTTAGAATTTCCTAAAAAAAATAAACAGGGAAAATTAATCCCTCTCTCAAATTCTGTTAAAAATAGTCTCCGAAGAATGTTCAGAAGCATTTCCGAATATTATTCTAATGAAAAAAGATGCTGCAATAAATATCATATTGCTTATCTACTAGCTACTGCCAAACTGGAAACCGGGCATACATTTGACCCTGTGGAAGAAGCAAACTGGCTAAGCGCAAATGTCAGAAAGAAATATTTTCAGGAAATGTATGATCCTGTTTTAGGGAAAAATGACAAACGTAAAAAGATGGCTAAAGATAATGAAAATACCAAAAAAGGCGACGGTGAAAAATACTATGGGCGAGGTTATGTACAGCTTACGTGGAAAAAGAATTACCGAAAAATGCAGGAGAAATTTGGTGTAAATCTTGTTGATAACAGAGAAAATGCTCTTAATCACGAATTAGCAGTGAAGATTATGATTTATGGTAGTGAAAAAGGTATTTTCACAGGAAAAAAACTTTCCGATTACATTACCAATAATAGTAAAGACTATTATAATGCAAGAAAGGTTATTAATGGTGTAGATCAAGCCTCAAAAATACAGGGATATACTGAAAAGATAGAAAAATGCCTCAAAGTCAAAGAATGCAACTGTAAGGAAAACTCTAGTGCATCAAAACCACAAACCAAGGAAAAATATAATATTGAGTCTGCTGTAAATTATATTAATAAAAATGCCTTGCCCAAATCAGAAGGTGCCTGTGCAAAGTATGTCAGAAAAGCGATAAATGCCGGAGGAATAGAAAATATTTTCGGACACGCCACAGAATATTACGATATGGACAAACTAGTAAAATATGGATTCACAAAGGTAGGCACCGATATAAATTCAATAACTCTAAAAAAAGGGGATATTGTAGCTTTCGGTTCTGTGAAAGGACATCCTTATGGCCATGTCGCTATGTGGAACGGCACACAATGGGTCTCTGATTTTAAACAGAAATCATTCTGGGTTGCAAACCAATATTCAATAGATAAAAAATATGCTATATACCGCTGGAACAATTAATTATAAAAACAAAACTATATGAAAAGAATATCATTTTTAATTATCTCTTTTTTCTTTATATATTGTAAGCAGGAAACGAAAAATCCTCATTTAGTAGTAAATATGGTACAGAAAAATATACATTCTGAAGAAGCTATTAAGATGCTCAAGGATTTTTATCTTAATTTTTACAGTTCAGACGAACCTCTGGACAAAACAAAATCAATAAAAGATTTTGTTTCGAGCAGGGTTTTAAAAAGAATTGACAGTTTAACTAAAAATCCAGAAAATTTAATTATTGATTATGATCCCTTCATTAAAGGACAGGATTATAATGGCGAGAGCATCAAAAAATCCTTGGAAATAAAACCTTTAAAAAATAATGATGAGTATAGAGTAAGTTTTTTACAGTTTGGTGAGAAAGATGAAGCAAAAACAAATATTGATGTTTTAGTAAAAAAAGATAATTCAGGAAAATTTCTGATCTACAGCATAATAAATGATGAGCATTTAAATTTTAAATAAGTACTTATGACAAAACATTTTTTATTAACATTAATATTCAGCTTTTTTATAAGTTCTTGTGCAAAGCCATCAGAACACCAGGAAAAAGTCAATGACCGTATTGATCATAAGTCCAAACCTCAGGATTCTGACGAGGATGATCAGACACCTAAGGTGACCATAGAAGGTGATGATTTAATATTGGTCTATAAAAATAAAAAAGAGGTTTATAAGAATCTTATCGTCAATGAGATGTCTGTTTCTACAGAGCTTATTCAAAATAATGACCGCGGTTTTTCATTACTCTATGACCAAAATGCTTCTTCAACAAAAATCAAAGAAAAATATGATTTTATTTATTCAGAGAAGGGAATCTTTTTAATTGATAAGGAAGTTATAAAATTCGGACAAGATGGATTAATGATCAATAGATTATATGTTGACAATTTCAATTTATCAAATAAAACATTTGAAGATCTACAGTCATTAGGTGCAGAACTTCCGGATAACTTTGAGCAGGGCAGTTCATCAATGTCTATTTACGATTCTGAAAATGTACTTTTTGCGACACAAAATTTCCGGGACTTTACAGAAGATCTCTTTATCAGCTATCCTGATGTAAAAGATGGTGACATTAAGATTAGTAATGTGGAATCAGCGAACAATCAGGCTTTCAATTTAGAAAAAATAGGAGCGAATCTACAATCAAAGATCCTGTTAGAGCAAATCATTCGTCAATTTCCAGACCGGATTGTTGCTTATCTTAATCTGGCAGATGTGCTTTGGAAAATTCAGGATCAGGATCAGGCGAAAATACATTATGCAAAATATTTGTCATTAATGAAATCCCAGAATAAAAATCTATCGAAAGTACCGCAACGGGTTTATGATCGGATTAAATAATAGGATTGGATTTATTTTGTTAGAAATAGTATAGTAAAATAAAACAATACTATTTTTATAAAAGTACACAGAAGAAACCATAATTTTCACTTTGTCAGAAGGAAGCTGCTGAATGAAAACGGCTGTTATCATTTAGAAGTAAACTAATAAATTAATTATGAAAAACCTTCTTTTAACGGTACTTATTACCTTTTTTTCTGTTGCCTGTAATAAATCCCAGGAAAAAACAACTTCTGCTTCTTTAAAATCGGACACCCTTGTTCTGAATGACCAGGATATCGTTTTCGTTTCACCAGGTGATCAGACGATTGCAGCCCTTAAAAAGAAAAACGGTGAAGATTTCTACACCATCGCAGACGATGCCAACAACTATTTTTCTGAAGCATCAACCTATCTCGACTCGCTGAAAGTATCCTATAAAAACGCTGATGATACGAAAGTGTTTGTCTATAAGAAAGATAACAAAACCACAGCCATTCCAAAACATAAAAGCCCTTGGTATGCCGTATTTTATAAAGACGGAAAATATGAGACTGTGGATCTGATCAACGTTAGGGAAGAATATTCGAAGTTTTTTGGAAATACGGTTGCTAAAAGTTCAGCAGCCCTTGATTCCAAAACGGTCATCGCTTCTGTTGCCGGGGATCAGTATTCTGTTGTAGAAGAAAAAGACTGTGACCTGAACAATGATTATTTTACCGACAAAATTGTCGTTCTGGCCAATAACCGCGACCTCGATCCGCAGGATCCCGATACCAAAATAGCGCCTGTATTAATTTTACTGAATGATCAGAATAAAAAATACGATGTTCTGAAAAACGAAAAAATCTACCCAAACAGTTTCGGGGATTCCTTCCGAAAGCTGGTGGTGAAAGACCGGTTCTTTACGGTTGAACTGTTTAATGAAGTGCCGGACGAATACACTTCGGAAAAATACATCACCTTCAGATTCAGCGAACCGTCAAAAGAGATCGTCCTTTCGAGATATGGGGAGAATACCGTCTGGAATGATGGGAGAAAGACAAACACCTTATGTTCCGATAAAAATTTCGGTAAGATCCTGTTCCGGAATTATAATTCCGATGATATCCGCGCCAAATGTCCGAAATGACGCTGGAAACATCTTTTGCTTTTCACAGGTAAAATCTCCCAAGATTGCGCAGATTTTTACAGATGATAACAAGGCTTCGAGAACCTCAGCCTGACAGTGTATATATAGTTTAGCTTGGATTAAAATAACTCTTTATTTAAGCAGAATATAAGTTCAGACTAATATTGACGTTATGTCATCCTGAGGCTCTCGAAGGATTTCTTATAACGATGGTAAGGGCTTTGAGGGTTGCAGGCACCGAAGGCGCATAATTTCAGTATTCCGTTTGTCATCCTGGAAAGATCCATACTTAGTATTAGAAATCGCATGGAAAGATTTGAAACTGGATTTCTATAGCCCAACGAAAAATTTTCCGACAGATTTTCACGAATGATAGTATGGCTTCGAGAGCCTCAGCCTGACAGTGTATGTATAGCTTAGTTTGGATTAAAATAACTCTTTATTTAAGCAGAATATAAGTTCATACTGATGTTGCCGTTATGTCATCCTGAGGCTCTCGAAGGATTTTCTTATAACGCTGGTAAAGGCTCCGAGGCCCTGACAGTATGTATAAACAATTTAGTTTGGATAAAAATAACTCTTTATTTAAGCAGAATATAAGTTTAGACTGATGTTGGCGTTATGTCATCCTGAGGCTCTCGAAGGATTTTCTTAAGACGCTGGTCAGGGCTTTGAGGGTTTCAGCCACCAAATGCGCATAATTTTAACATTCGTTTGTCATCCCGGAGGGATCTCAACTTAGTATTAGAGAATCGTTTGGAAAGATTCAGGATTTCTACGGTATATAAACCTCAACATCCTGTGGCTGAGGTTGCAAAAGTTCTTTTCTCCTGTTCTTCCGTTCCGTGATCAGCCACGCCGCGTCCAGCATCTTCATCAGATGAAGATACGGCCCTACGATATCACGCTCCGGTACGTTATGTAATGTCCCGAGGGAGAAATACACGATGTCCGAAAGGAAGTCCTCCAGTTCCTCAATACGGTATTTCTTAAAGGCTTTGCAGAACACCAGTACCGGATCGCGGTATTCTTCCTCCGAAAGCGAACCGTACAGCAACGGATTACCGGTCTCCGGAACGGCCTCCCCTTTCCATTTCCCGGATTTCTTCCGGAGGCACCATCCGGCCCGGATCAGCGACCGCAGCGACTGGTGGAAGTGAAAGACCACCGAAGGGTCTTCCGGGATCCGCGTTTTCCCCTGTACCGCATACTGCATCATCAGGTTGAGCCGCTCCTTCGCCGTGGCCAGGTCATGGAACTGAAAAAATACGTCCCCTAAAGCGACGGGTGAAAGCTTGCTCCGGCCGGACCAAAACCGGGATTCAAAGTCTATGGTGTTCTTTTTCATACAAAGAAGGTTTTGTGTTTTGTTTTTCTTTTGGTTAGCTTCGTTGTCAAAACCGTTATAATCGTTAGCAGTTGTTTCTTTGACAAGATAAACTGCAAGCGTCGGCCTCTGAAAAGGCCGAGCCTGCAGAGTTTCATCATTTGAATGCTTTTACCGCATACTTTTCCCTTTCTGCTGCACAGTATTTTGCTGGCAGAATTGTTATTATCATATATTCTTTTGAAAGCAGCTTAGAAATGCTATAGAATCATACTGCATAAATAAAACGGCATGGAACTCTACATATCCGACTTGAGGTACTGGTATACCGTGCAACAGATAAGAGAGCCCACGCCTAGGTCGTGAGCTTCCTGCTTATCGTCTCGTTGCTTTTAAAGTACCAGTTTTCAAGTCGAGATTTCTAAGCAATAGCTTCTATATTTCTTTGAAGTATCGCAAAGTTAACAAGTTTTATATTATTAACAATAATTTCAAATATACAAAAATTATCGGTACGCCATAACGTAACGATATATTTTTTTTGAAGTTGTTAATTGCAGTTGTGAATACTGAAGAACATGTTTACAAGATTAAAATAATTCTATCCTTAAAAAAGCTTTTGGAGAAAGGTAAAAACTTACAGAAGGAATTTAAGGATAATAAAATAGTGTACAGTTACCATGGAGTTGCTTCAAATGCACTATTAAGAAAAGCCACAGTTAACGATACTTTAAATGGAAACACAATACCTAAGGCTACAACTTTAATTAGTATAGTTGAAGGAATGGGGTTTACTATGACTGATTTTAGTAAGGAATTTGACAATATTACAGAAGTAGACATAAAGACATATCTGAATCAAAATAAATAAGATATAATAATAAAATGTTTTAATATAACTAATTATTGTATTTAAATTTAATTATTACGTGTATTTGTATTTTCAAGTATTCCAATTAACATTTTTTCTCGACATAGCTTCCGAAAATTAAAAATTTAAGTTTATTTTATCGTTTCTAATAACCTTTCCACGTATAAAAACATTCAAATATTAATAACCTATAAATTATATATTTTAATTTATAAAGTATATGTATAAAAGTTTGCTAAATTTGCTAAAACTATAAGTAGCATTGGAAATAAAAGATACATCAGATTATTTACTACCACCTTTTTTTGAAAGCCTTCACAGACCATTTCATCAACCCTTGAAATCAACAAGATGGGTTTGTGAATTTATGAACTCATCAAAAAAAGTCTTAAGGGCAAGTGAAGTAAATATTGAATTTTATCTTTTTTTAGTAAATAAATTACACTCTGAATATAATAGAAATACAAATTTTGAACTGTCTGGTTTAAGCAGTAGAAGCGCAATATTTGCTGTATTCAATTATTTGCACGAACAAAAAAGTAAACAGGAAAAAATAAATTTGATAATAGATACATTAAGATGTAATAATAGAAATGATGTTCAAAAGCAAATTTACTCTTCTTATAAAGCAGCATCATACTATGTTAATTTAGCTAAAGAAAAGCTTAATCTTGTAAACTCTACAAGTAAATTAACTCAATATGGGAAGGAACTTGTATTAATCAGAACTCAAAGACATTCCACAAATCTTACTAAAGCCGAGAAAGTTTTATACTTTAAGTTGCTTGTCAAAAATGATTTTTTACTTTTTATATCATTATGTCTCTTTAAAAAATTGGAATTTAAGTTTAATGTTGAAAATATCGAAAATCTGTATTTTGATTTTATAGATCATTTTTATGGAATAAAACATTTTAATTATAATAGAAGAAGCTTATCCAATTATAATATAGTAAGAGAAGCCTGGATTAGTCAAATACAAATTCTAACTAAAACTAATCAAATCAAGTCAGAATTTGTAAAAATTTTAAAAAGTGATCCTGTAACATCCAAGTGGTTTAATGATTTACACTTAAATTTTACAACTTATATTAATGAGAATTTTAAAAATGATAGAAGTTTTGAAAGTAAAAAATTAGATTTTATAAGATTTTATGAAAAGTGTATAGATGAAAAAAAGGATGTTAAAGGATTTGTAAATTTATATGATATCAAAGAAAACATTCGTATATCATATGTTAAATTTAATGAGTTTGTAAGTAAATTCTATGAAGATGAAAAATCAAAAAGGCATATTTTTTTTAGTAATATTGTTTCTTCAATTGATGGTAGGAAAAGATTTATTGTAAGAGGACGCCCTGTGTTGAAAATAAAATTTAAACATGAAATAAAATAACTCAATGGAGATAAATAATCTTTGGCAGGATCTCGTAATAAAAGCTAACACAAAAGTAACTTTACAAAAAGACTTATCGGAAGGAAAAGTACCACAATTACCATATTTTGTAATTGGTATTCCAGATGTAAAAGAAGAAATTGGTAAAAAGTTAGAAAAAATTGATGATCCCAAGGAACTTAGAATGACAACTAGCTTGATTATAGCTAAATATGGAAATGGCAAAACGAATCTTTTAAAATATCTAGAACTATTTTTTGAGAACCATCCTAATATTAAAATCATATACAACAAAGCAAACATAGATCAGCCTGATTTAGGTTTATTTTTGCTTAAACAAATACAGAATCATTTCACAGAAACATTAATAAATCTAATTATAGATATGCGACAAAATTATAATTTTGATTTATTAACAAACAATAATCCAGTAGATTTTGCATCTATTAAAGAATATTCAGATACTCTTTTTGATAATTCTAAAACGAAAGAGGAAATTAAAAAATTAATTTATTTAGGAACTGGGAGATTATATACAAAAAATGAATTCTTAAATTTTGGGCTGGAACAATTATCTAATTATGAAAGAAAAGAAGTACTTATATTATTTCTTAATATTCTAGCACTAGGTAAAACATTTATTATATTCCAAATCGATGAAATTGAAAAAATATTAGAAAAATCCAAGCTTAGGCTAAATACATTTTTAACATCTTACAGAGAATTGTATGATATGTTTAGTTATATTAAAGGACATTATCTTCAATGTTGTATAACAGATGCAGGTGGAGATGGAGCTTATCTAGAAGGTATAAACCAAGCGTTTTATTCCAGAATTGAGCCCCACATACTTCTCTTAGATATAATGAATGGTAAAAATGATATGTATGAACTAGTTAGTAAATTAAATGTACTTTTTAATATCAATAAAGAAAAAAGAGATATTGACAAAATAGTTAAAGAATTACTAAAAGAAAACCATGGACAAAATAGAGAATTAGTAAGAAGTGCAGTTGCTCATTTGACTTCGAAAGAACAAAAATTATCCTTATCGGATCTCCTTATAAAATACAAGTTAAATGATCTTTATGAATCTACTTATACAGAATTAGAGTATGAGGGGTTTTTCAAATCACTAAAAGACAAATTTTTCGATCCACTTGAAGCTTATTTAGAAGGAAACTTTATGCTTGAAAGAGGAAGCGTAAAAGTTCGAGATCTACAATCTTTTATTGATGATGACCTTGAAAAAATTCACTATTTCATATTAAATCAAAATGTTAGCTTAGAAACTATACAAAGTAAAATTGATGAAATTTCAATAAAGTATAATTATGATATTATCATTTATTCTCCTGAAAAATTAGAGCTCAGAAATGGTGAAATTAATTCTAATTTAAATATTGAAATAGTTGATTATGATCCCGTAGAGCTTTTCGTTCTGTTAAATATGTACAGAGATAATTTTGAATATCAATTTGAACTTACAAAAATCATTAGGGATTATACAAACAACAACTTATAACCATGCTTAAAAGCCATTGTATCGTAGAATATTATAAATATGATATAAACTTAATCAAACCTATTAAGTATATCTGTCAGTTAACTTACGATATACTTTCTATTTCGACGGATGAACCTAATATAAATAATTTATTTAAAGCGGATTTTATTGCGGATGCAAATATAGATCTAACAAACTTACCTGAAGATATAAATGGAAAGGACTCAGTTAGCTGGCTATCAGATCAATTAGCATTATTCTTTGTTAAGGATATTTTAAATAAGGTTGATTTAAAAAAAACATCTATTTTACTAATACATCAAACTTCTAAAATTTTATATGCTTTAAATAAAAGTAATAGAAGCATTGATAAGAAGGAAGAAAGTAATAGTGATAAAAAACAAAGTATTAAAAATGCTTTAGTACGATTAATTAAAGAACAAAAATTAATAAAACTGTTTGCAGAAAAAATTTCTGATGAAAAAATTCGTAATTGCATAAAAGATTCATCAATATTAGATGTAGATGAATTGTATCTTGATTGCGTTACAGTTGAAGATACTGATGTGCCTTTTGATGTTCCTTATTTTGAATATTCCCTACTCGATGAAGACTTAATTAATACTGACTTCACAGAAGCTTCTGATGTATGGATCAACAAAGATAAATTGAAAACAGAATTAAAAATTGAGGTTGGTAGTAATAACGATGTCTCAATTATAAGAGACTTAAAAATAAAAAAAGAAATTGGGCTTAAATTTAACAGCTTTATTTTTCCTCTGCAATCTAATCTTGACAGTTATATAAGATCAAATAGAAAAGTTGATTTTTATTGGATACAAGTAAAAGATGTATTTAAAAGTTGATGAAAATAAAAGGCAATATAGTTCCACATTAATAAATAGTTTTAAAAATGAAATAAAAAAGAAAAATTTCACAAATCTTCTTTCATATTTAAAGCAAAATCTTTATATAGATCACGAACTATTAACAAAAGAAGAATATATACCTTTTAGAATATACTTTACACCTTCACTTAAAATTCAAGATGTAAAATATTTAAAAAAACTAAATTTTTTTATTAATGATGCTGAATCCTCAACTTCTTTTGGGATATACTCTTCAGAAAAACTTGCAGAAGATTCAAACCACTTTAATTTAATTCATTGGTATGATCGCACTAATGAAGGAAAGGATCTTAAATATCGTGATAACTTAGGACCAAAAGGAACAAAAGATGTACATAAAGTAAATACTTTAAAACCAGAAATTGCTTTCTATTTTATTACAAAATATTTCGAAGATTACATTGAGAATTTACTTAATGAGATAAGTAATAATACCATTAGTAATTTTCATCTTTTTAATGGAATTGATGATTTAGGTGAATTCGATTTTCTCGTAAAAGGATTAGAAACTTTTTATTTTATTGAGGTCAAAACTACTTTGACCAAATACTATATCACAGAATATATTGAAAAGTGTCAAAAAGTTATGAATGCTTTTAAAGATATTGCTGTAAAAATAGAATTTATCATTATTGGTGCCTATAGTCATTCGAATTTAGAGGATTTGAAACATCATATACTAACGTCTCACAGAGGTAATAAAAGATATAATAATAGAATTAATAACTTGGATACTATTCCATATAATTTTAAAATTCCAATTGAAAAAGGTGATAAAAATTTGCTTTGCATTGCAGAATCAAATTATACACTTTTAAAAACATTACTTAAAAAATGTCTAAAATAAAATTACCCGTTACACGGTATTATGGTTCAAAAAGAAAACTGGTCGAAAGAATTTGGAATGGAATAGAAATAAAAGAATTAAAATTTGATTCCGTTTTAGATATCTTTGGCGGAACTGGTCTATTTTCATATTATGCTAAATGTAAAAGTAAGCAAGTAATTTATAATGACATTTTTAGATTTAATTCAATAATTGGTAAAAAGCTTATACAACAAAGCTCTAATGAACTTACATTGGAAAGAGCTAAAAATATGTTACTTCCGATTGAAGGTATTATTTATCAAAATATAATCGCAAAAAATTTTTCAGGAATATATTTTACTGATGAAGAAAATTATCAAATAGATATCTTTGTTCAAAACATTGATTTTTTAGAAAACGAAAATTTAAAGGCAAGTGCCTATTATATACTTTTTCAGTCATGCATTATAAAAAGACCATATAATTTGTTTCATAGAAATAATTTAAATATGAGATTAAATTATAAAAATGGAAATTTTGGTAATAAGAAAACTTGGGAAAGATCATTTTCAGAGCTATTTGAAAGATTTATAAATGAATTAAATGAATTTTGCTTTGATAATGATGAAGAAAATATTTCTCTAAATTCAAGTGCTATTCAATGTAAAGCTCAAGCAGATTTGCTATATATTGATCCCCCTTACTTCACGTCTGGTTCAAATACAACTTACCATAGTAAATATCATTTTTTAGAAGGTTTGGCCCACTATTCTGAAATCGAAAATAATATCGATCATAATAAAAAAAATAAAGAAATTACTATTAATAAATCTTTAGAATTTGAAAACAAATCGACATTTTTAAATGATTTGGAACAACTTCTTTTAAATCATATTAATTCTCACATAGTCATTTCTTATAGAAATAATGGCGTTCCAAATATTGAAGAAATGGCTGAATTAATTAGAAATGTTAATAATAATTTTGAGGTCTCAATTACAGATCTTGGTAATTATGGATATGCATTAAATAGAAATAATATTAATAATAATGAAATATTAATAATTGCTAAAAATATACTATTGTAAAAAACTTTTTTTTAATATGACATGTTTAAGTTTCTAATATTTCAATAAAAAATCCCGGCCAAAACCGGGATTTAACTTTTCAAATTCAAACTTACTTAACTTCCACAGGAACAGAGATTTTATCCCAATCCATGGTGAAACCGTTTTTGTTGATTTTGTAGACTAAGGCTTCCTGGGTGGTTGGTAAAGCTTTTGTTTTTACGTCTACCCGTAGCGCGTCTTTGGACTGCTCGTATTTGTAGGCGCCCCATTGTTTGGCTTCTTTGTTGAAGATGGCGGTCCAAGTTCCGCTGGCTTTCGGGATCAGGAAGAAGCTGTATTTCCCAGCCGGCAGTTTTTTGCCCTGAACGGTAATATCTTTATCCGTTTCAAACGTGGTGGCTTCGTTGGCTCCTGCTCTCCATACTTTGTCATAGGCTTCCAGGCCGCCCCAGATGGTACGCCCTTTCACGGATGGGCTGCTGTAAGCGATGGTGATGTTGGCATCTTTGATTTTTCCGGTGGCCGTCATCGGTGGGCTAGCCGGTTTTTTGGTTTCCTGCGCGAAGGCATTTACAGAGATCGTCATGGCCGCAACGAGGACGGTCGCCGATTTTAGGATGGATTTCATACTATTTTTATTTACTTGTTTGTTATTTTGTTAATCGTTTACGAATGTACTGCTTTCTTCTTATATCTGCTTCAACTTTTTTATTGAACCGTAAAAGTCACAAAAGATATTTTAAGTGGATGGATAATGAGCCTTTGAAGTTCTTAACACATAAGTCACAGAGAAGATTTGAATAGCTTGAAAATATTTTTAGAACACATCAGATTAAAAATCAAAGATTTTTTTAAAACTTTTATCAGAATTTGAACACAAAGCCCACAGAGAAGATTTGAATAGCTTGAAAACATTTTAGAACACATCAGATTAAAAATCAAAGATTTTTAAAAACTTTTGTGCGCTTTGTCAGCAGATATTCAACTTTATTCAACGGTATGAATATCTTTTGTTCCTTTTGTGGTTAAAGAATCTACAGATTTTCACAGATGATTACGCTTATTTTAACACATAAGTCACAAAGAAGATTTGAATGGCTTGAAAATATTTTTAGAACACATGAGATTAAAAATCTTTGATTTTTAAAAAACTTTTGTGCGCTTTTAACAGCATCTTATTCAACTTTATTCAACAGCATGAAGATCTTTTGTGAATTTTGCGGTTAAAATTCTCCTCAGATTTTCATAGATCATAATGTGATCTCGGCTCCGCTCAGCCACCAAATCGGAAGTAAGCTTAACCGATAAGAAAATCTTTGATTTTGCCTCAGGTATTCTTAATAAATGAATCGGCGAACCTCTTCGAGGTTTCACTCTAATGTGCTCTAAAATAGGCACAATACGAGCCTCTTTAATCTCATGTGGCTTATGTGTCAAAGCTTCTTTTGAGTCTTTTGCGGTTTCATTTAAACAAGCTTCCTGTTAAACAACAACCCGATGGCAGAAAACAGAATCACCGCCGCGGCCCCGATCACGTTAAGCCAAAGGAAGGAAACGATATCGAACTGATAAATGGCAATCACCGTGATTTCCGATAAAATGGCCGAAACAAAGACATTGGCCCCGTTGATCTTTTTAAAGTAAAAGGCGACCAGGAAAATGCCCAGGATCGGACCGTAGAATAAGGAACCCAATACATTCACCGCTTCGATGAGGGAGCCCATCTGCGTGGCAAACATGGCGATGCCGATGGAGAAAATCCCCCAGGCCAAAGTATGCAGTCGGCTGTACTTCAGTTCGGTCTGCTCATCAGGCATTTCTTTGCTGAAGATCAGGTGGACATCTTTTAACGAACAGGCGGCCAGGGAATTCAGCGCGGCCGAAATGGAACCCCAGCTGGCGAGGAAAATGACGGCAAACAGAAGACCGGTCATCCCGATCGGCAACGTATTCTTTACGAAATACAGGAAAATATAATTGGTATCGGTTTTTTCTGCATTGGAGTTGGATTGGTTGATGGCCTCCTCTACCCTTCCGTGAAGTTCTTTGACCTCAGTCTGGGTGTCTTTAAAATCCTGAACTGCTTGGTTAAGATGTGGAGAGTTGGTTTCTTTAAGCTTTAAAATTTCTTTCGATTCTGCATTGAACTTTGCCTGTAAATCCCGGTGCTCTTTCTCAAATGCCGCCGCCTGTTGAGGCTGGGTGTCCTTCAGATTCTGGTAAGAACGCTCGTTGAAGTAGACCGGCGCCGGTTTCAGGGAAAAGAAGGCGAAAAGCAAAGCGCCGATCAGGAGAATGGCAAACTGCATCGGAATCTTCACCAACCCGTTCAGCAGCAGGCCCATTTTGGCGTTGGTGTTGTCTTTGGCGGTAATATACCTCCCGACCTGACTCTGGTCCGTCCCGAAGTAAGAAAGGGCCAGGAAAAACCCACCGATCAGTCCGCTCCAGAGGTTGTACTTGTCTTTCCAGTCGAATTCGGTGGTGATGACATTGAGCTTTCCGGATTTCCCGGCCAGATACAGCGCATCCTTAAAACCGATACCGCCCGGCATATCCTGAATCAGCAGATACCCTGCAAAAGCCATAGTTCCCAAGATAATCAGGAACTGTAATTTCTGAGTGTGGGCAATGGCTTTGGCTCCGCCGACGTAGGTATAAATCAGCAGGATTCCGCCCGTTAAAACATTCGTGAGATAAATATTCCAATTAAGAACGCTTGCGAGGATAATACTCGGCGCATAAATGCTGATTCCCGTAGATAACCCTCTTGAAAAAAGGAACAGCAACGAAGTAAGTACCCTTGTCTTTTTATCGAAACGGTTTTCCAGGTATTCATAGGCGGTATAGACATTCAGCCGCTGGAAAATCGGGATGAAGGTGATGCAGATCACGATCATCGCCAGAGGCAGCCCGAAGTAATACTGGACGAAGCGCATCCCGTCGGTATACGCCTGGCCCGGCGCCGAAAGAAAGGTAATGGCACTGGCCTGCGTCGCCATAATCCCCAAAAGCACAATGTACCACGGCATTTTGCTGTCCGCTTTCAGGTAGGAAGCGTTGCTTTTCTGGCCGCGGCCGATCCATACGCCGTAAACCACCACGGCCACTAAGGTAAAAATGAGAACGGCCCAATCGATACTGCTCATGCCCAGAATTTAGTGAATAAGTAATACAATATAATCTGTACGATCAGCGCGACGGCCAATAGCAGGTACCAGATGTTCCAGTTTGCAGGTTGTTTGCCCATCAGTTTTTTTGTGCGGATAAAAAGTTCATAAACAAACGCGCCGCCCCGGCATTTCCCGCAGGAAGCTGTCTAAAAAAAGCCAAAGGCGTATAAATAAAATTCCCCTTTCCATATTTTGCATACAGCGTGGATCCCTGCAGCGGCTCTTCACCGGTGTCGTGCATTTCGAAAAGCGGTTCATAAGCCGCATCCCATTGGTCCGGGAAGTAGGCCCCGCGCTCCTGCACCCAGCCTTTGAAATCATCAGCCGTAATTTTGTTCGGGAAGTTCAGCAGTTGATGATTGGGATTTAAAAAGGTAACAGCTGCATTCTCTTCAGTTACCCGCTTATTGACAATATTGAATTTATACATTCCCAATTGATCAACGGTTTTATCCTGATTGGTGTTGTACTGCATAACCAGATTTCCCCCGGCTTTTACATAAGCCCATAAAAAAGGCATCCAGCGGCCCAGCTTTTTCTCCGTATTGTTGGCACGGATCCCCAGCACGATGGCATCGTATTGCGATAACTTGTTCGGGCTGCCGCCGGCTGCATCGATGTTGCCATAAAAATCTTCGTCCTTTAGGACATCCACCTGAATCCCTGCGATACGAAGGAACTCCGGAATAAAATCGCCCGCTCCCTGGATATACCCTACTTTCTTAACCGTCGACCGGATCTCGCCTTTCATCACAGCCACCGTTGCCGGCGCAAAATATTGCAAAGAAGGCAGATGCGGATATTGGATCAATACCTGTTTTTTATTATAGGTGATTCCGTCTGTAACATAATCGGCATCCAGCTGCAAACGGTTGGATTGGATTGAAGCAAGTTTGGTTTTCGGGATAAGGCAGTCGACAGTAATATCTTTTCCGTTGAGCGAACTGACCTCCGCGCCGCCCAAACGTTCGCCGTTGTACATCAGATTTATCTTACCGTTGCCCAATGCTTTGTCAGAATTGATTTTAATATTTAAGCTTACCTTTAAATCTTCATTTTCTTTGACCAAATAAAGCGGTTGGGTAAATTTCAGTTCCAGGACCGGAACAATGCGGAGGGCTTCCACCACATCACCGCGCACCGGGTCTAATTTCTTGAACGATAAAGGAAGCTTCACCTGAAACTTTTCTGTACCGATTTTTAAATCAAGCTGAACATTCAACGGTGATTTTGTTTCGGGCAAACCAATCAAGGTATCATTCGGAACGGAGAAAGTGGCCGCATTTACCGCCGGTTTAGCTAGCCAATAAGGTTCCGTAAGCGCTGCATCTGCCGGAATCTGAATTTTATGTTCAACGGTAATTAAAGAATCTTTAGCCAGTTTTCTGTTGAGATTTTCCGACTGGTTCAGCCATTTTACATTTTCCAGAACCACCGGATTTTCAACTCTTGCAATCAGATTTAATTTAAAATTATACGGATCTCCGGCCACGGCTTCAGGCTGATTGGTTACCGCTTCGCCCATAAATCCGGCACAGCTCAGAATGATTTGGTCAAGGGATTTGATTTTATCTTTTTTAAGTTCCGGATCCTGTATCCCCATCACCTTTTTCCGCAAAGCCAACAAAGCTGGCAAACTACGGTCCGGATTGTTGAAATTGAAAGCTGCAATAATTTTATCTAAAGCTTGATCGATATCTGCATTTCCTTTGGAGGTCCAGGTTTTCACGACCCCATCCAAAAGGGTTGTTTTGGCCGGTTCACCAGCCACATGCGTAAAATATTCGGTTTTGATCCCGGCCACCGACTGTGTTCCCGCGCCCTGGCTTTTATGCAGGCTTCTGCTTAATCCGGCCAGTTCGCCATAGCCCATTCCGAGCTGCGCATCGTATTGTCCGACGGTGATTTTCAGTTGATTTTCAGCCGTCGTATTCACCGAACCGAACCGGAAGGTATTCCACAACAAGCGTTTCGGCTGCCATACATTGACATATTTGAGCTGATCTGAGAAAGCCGTTTTATCCCCTGCGAGCTTAAAGGCTTTTTCCGCCACTACCGCCGAAGCTGCATGCTGTCCGTGGCCTGCCGCCGCCGTAGGCGGAAAACGGCAGATGATCACATCCGGACGGAATCTACGGATAACCCAAACCACATCTGCGGTGATGCTGTTTTCATCCCATTGTTTAAAAGTATCGGTGGTATTTTTCGAAAATCCAAAATCAATCGCCCGGGTAAAAAACTGTTGGGCACCATCTAATTTTCTGGCCTCCAGAAGCTCATGCGTTCTGATTAAGCCCAAAGCAGCTCCCTGCTCTGTTCCCAGTAAATTCTGCCCGCCGTCACCTCTGGTTAAGGACAGGTAGCCCGTTTCCAGGTTCTGATCGTTGACCAGCCAGGAGAGCAGGCCTGTATTTTCATCATCCGGATGCGCCGCCAGGTACAAGACTTTCGGAAGTTGCTTCAGGGTTTTGAGTTCGCGGTAAATTTCTGATGATTTGGAAGGCCGGACCTGTTGGGCCCAGCAAAAAGCCGTTAAAAAGCTAAGGAGAAGTACAGTTATTCCTTTTTTGAACATTTGAATTTGCTTTGCGCGGCAAATATAGGTAAATCGTTCTTTTCCCGGCAGGAAATGAGAAAATTCATTACCTTATCATCAAGCTTGTTCGGCGGATCGTGGTTTTTGAAGTATATGGTATCAATAGCATCGGGCTTCATTGTAGTAATGTAAGAGCCGGCTTTAGCCAAAAATTATTTTAACGCAAAGTTTGATTTTCCTGATGCATAAATTATAAGGAGGCAAAGAAGGATCAGCAGGCTGATCTGATGAAGCGTACGGCTGACTCGTGAAGCAGATTCATCTGCCTTTATTTGCTTACGATTATACACAGTCATTATATCTTTGCGTTTACATCTTTATGCATTCATATTGTGCATATCAATAGCGTCGGACTTGAGCCCAATATTATTATAACAATGTAAGATCCGGCTTTAGGCAAAACTTATTTTAACGCAAGTTTAATTTTCCTGATGCATAAATTCTAAGGAGGCAAAGAAGGATCAGCAGGCTGATCTCATGAAGAGGGTGGCTGCTTCGCGAAGCAGATTCATCTGCCTTTGCTTGCTTACGATTATAGACAGTCATTATATCTTTGCGTTTACATCTTTATGCATTCATATCGTACAAGTATCAATAGCATTGGGCTTCAGTCCTATACTATTGTAGCAATACAAGATCCGGGTTTAGCCAAAACTTATTTTAACGCAAAGCCTGATTTTCCTGTTGCATAAATTTTAAGGAAGCAAAGAAGGATCAGCAGGCTGATCTGACAAAGCGTACAGCTGCTTCGCGAAGCAGATTCATCTGCCTTTGCTCACTTATGATTATGCGCAGTCATTATATTATACCTTTGCGTTTAAAGCTTTCACAGTTCATGATCCTGATTAACAACTGGAAGTCGGAAACCTGTATTTTACAGACAAAAACCAATTATACTTTTTTAACACTATCCCGTGTGAGATAAATATAATTAAACATACAGAATGCAGCGATCGCCCCGAACGTATGCCATAAAAAGTGGGTCCCAAAACTGAGCCATTCCCATTTGTCAGCAACACGGAAGGTCAGCGCCAGAACAAAAGATAACAAAGCAAATCCCACCCATTTACCGTCTTTCCAATGGGTGTAAATCAGATACCTCAACACCGAGAACAGGACAAAGGAAGCCATGATGGCATAATTGACGTTGATAAAAAGAGAAGGATGATCAATCAGGATCCAGTTTCTCAAAGCAAACAGGAGTATTCCATAAATAAGAACCATTGAAACCGCATAATACCACCGGGTGCTTCGGGCGACAAAATAAAATCCGGCGGATAAGCAGAGCAGCATGATCGGCAGCCAGTCCATCATAATGAATACCGGCCATTGCCTGAAAGAATGGTAAACCGTTCCGCCTATCGCACCGATATACAATAACACCAGGCAGTAGGTTAAAAAAGGATTCTCTTTAAAATGTCCTTTGATCTTAAGGGTCCAGAAAATGGCCAGGGCGAGAAAAAATACAGCCGTGGCTGCATTTAACGGCTCGGGAAACAACTGAGCCATATCGGTTTCTTTATAGAGCATTCCTCCGTCCGGAGGTAACTGGTTGATCGGCATGTTTCTTTTTTATTATTACAGGCATTTATGGAATGCACAATTCATAACTAGTCCTTTTTGTTTAAATATTCGTACTTACATCACAACTACGGAAATTATTTCTTTAAATATAATGAATTGATTAAAGGTTTTAAATAATCTTCGATGAATTTAATGAAATATTCACATCAGTTAAGACAGACCTGTTCAAGTTTCTGATGATTCCCCTGATTCTCTTTTTTCTCTGCTGCAGTCATTGGTATACTCCCGGATTCACATTCAATTTGCAGAGACAATCTGTTTCAGGAGCAACATCTCGAACAAAAATCAGCCTGCGTAAAAACATTGCGCAGACCGCCTTTTATTTTGTACCATAAATTAAAACAATGACAACTAAAATACTGGAAAAGCTAAAGGAAATAGAAGAGAAACGCGGCATAGAAATCCTTCTGGCCGTAGAATCCGGGAGCCGGGCCTGGGGGTTTGCCTCACCCGACAGCGATTACGACATCCGCTTTATCTACCGTCACGAAAAAGACTGGTACCTCTCGCCCTGGGACAAAGATGAAACCGTTGAATTCATGACGGAAGATGACCTGGACGGTTCCGGATGGGATTTGCGGAAGACCTTTCATTTGCTGTTGAAGTCGAATGCTGCTTTGCTCAGCTGGTTTTACTCGCCTATGGTTTATGTAAAGAATGAAAAATTTTATGATCTCTTTAAATCTTTAGCGGATGAATGCTTTTCGCCAATAGCGGTTTCGTACCATTACCTCAGCATGAGCAAAAAGTACCTGGAAGCCTGCCGCGGTGATGAAGTCAAGCTGAAATCTTATTTTTATCTCCTCCGCACGGCACTCACCGGAAAATGGATTCTGGAAAAAGGAACCGTTCCGCCGGTACTGTTCAGTGAACTGCTCGTATTGGTTGATGATTCTACCCGGGAGAAAATAGAAAATTTAATAACTTTAAAAGCCACCAAAGGGGAATCTTATCACTACCCGAACGACCATGAGCTTTTCGGGTTCCTGGAAAGCATGATCAAAGATACCGATGAAAAAGCAAAAAGCCTGAAAGGGGGAAATGCGGATAAGACTAAGATGGAAAAAGTCTTCCGGGAAATAGTAGCTTTATAAATGAAACCCAAAAATATGAAACCGCTGTCTGAACCCGCATTGCAGTTTATTAAAAAAGTTGGCAAAAATAAAGATTTCGCGATAGATCTCGATTTACTGGAAGACCATTTAAGAATATATCATCTTGAAGATTCCTCCGAAATCCTGAGATTTCAGAAAAATTTTGCCGGCCTGCATTTTCAGGATACCGTTATCTATATTTTTACGCCTGAGCAGATCAGGGAAAGGAAGACTGTAAAAACCCACGAATGGAATGGCCAGACTTTATTTCCGATCAATAACGGATTATACATGGCTGAAAACGGAGAAATTGCTGTCAGGGACTGCGGATGCAATTCGCATGACTTTTATTTTTATTTCGAAAGATTCGATATCTTTATCGAGCAGCAGGCTTTTTTTGAAAAACACCGGTATTATAAAAAACTCCCCGCTTACAGCCATGAGATTACCGATTTAAAGGAATTTTCAGCACGGATGTCGGGTTACGGATTTTTACCGGATTGCTCGGACCGGTATAACCTGATGTGGAAAAATGAAGTCAGCCTCGTGCATGCGACCTGCCATGAGAATGCCTGGAGCGTGGGCATTGACAGTATTTCCGAACAAAACCGTTCTAAGTTGATTGAACAATTAAAAGATGTCATCCAATGAAAAAACTCGTCGCCCTCTCTCCAATATACACAGAGGACAGCAATATCCTGAAAAAAGCATGATCGAGGCAAATCCCGCCTTGCATTCCGGGCTATATGTCTGTGATACTGAAAAAGCCTTGGAAGTGATTGTGGAGAGTTGTATTAAAAATTAAAACTAATTTGACAGGCTGGAAGAGGGAAGCTGGATGTTAGAAGTTTCTTTGATCAGTAGTATTAATATTAAAGGTATTAATTAAAAAATCTAATATGATGTAACTCACAGTAAATTATGGAAATGATCATCTTCACCGGGATTCCGGCGAGTGGAAAAAGTTCCTTTTATAAGGAGCTTTTTTTCAATTCGCACCTCAGGATCAGCATGGATCTGCTGAATACCCGGAATAAAGAAAATAAGCTGATGCAATACGGTTTTGAAACCCAATCGAGAATGGTAATCGACAATACGAATGTCACGAGAGAAAGCCGTAAAAAATACATTGAATCAGCAAAACAGAACCAGTATCAAATCATCGGATACTTTTTTGAAAGCCCTGTTCAGGACTGCCTGGAACGGAATAAGAACAGGAAAGATTCCATCAATGAGATCGGGATCAAAGCTAAATACAAGGAACTGGAAAAGCCTGATTACACAGAAGGCTTTGATAAGATCTTTAGCGTAAAAATAATCAATAACACCTTTGAAATCAGCGATTATGAAATTTGAAGAAATAGAAGCGTTAATGCGGAAGAACGAAAGCCTTTCGGAACAGTACATCCTGCCGGAAAATTATATCATCGTACGGCTGGACGGAAAAGGCTTTACGAAACTGACTAAAGAAAAACTTACCCTGGAGAAACCGTTTGATGCAAGATTCGGCAAAGTAATGACTGATACGGTAAAGCATCTTTTTAATACCGGTTTTAAGGTGATCTACGGTTATACCCAAAGCGATGAGATTTCTTTACTGATCGACAAAGGCGACCAGACCTTCAGCAGAAAGACCCGGAAAATCAATTCCGTGCTGGCCGGGGAAGCCAGTGCTTTTTTCAGCCTGCAATTTCAGGAGATTTGTGTTTTCGACTGCCGCACCATAGCCATTCCCAACCGGGAAATGCTGCTAGATTATTTCTGCTGGCGGCAGGAAGATGCCCACCGGAATTCCCTTTCCGCTTATTGCTACTGGACCTTACGGAATAACGGCTTTACCGCAAAACAAGCCACCGGAAAGATCGAAAAATTGACCCAGGCCGAAAAAAACGAACTGCTGTTTCAGTACGGCATCAATTACAATACCCTTCCGTCATGGCAGAAACGTGGCGTTGGCATTTATAATAAAGAAATTATGAAGCAGGGCTTCAATCCGATGACGAGGGAAACGGTGGGCTGTTTGAGGAAGGAGCTGTTTGTAGAGAAGGAATTGGGGATACGTGAGGAATATAGACTATTTTTGAAAGAAATTCTAAAATGTAAAAATTAAAAAACCAGATGAACTATAAAATTATATTTAACGAAGAAAAACTCAAACAGTTTATCGAATGGCTTCCGGATTTACTGCCTAACGAACAATATTATGTGACGCTTCTGGCCAGAAAAAAATACAATCCTGAGACAGGCCTAAAGGCAGACAAAGCACAGCTAAAACGGTTTACTTCAACCAAGGAGAGGCTTTTTCAGAAAATCAGGCAGCTTGAACTTCCTTTAGGGATGTATGAATCCGGAAGTACGATTGTTTCTCAGGATAATCTTGCGGTTTACATTACGCCTAATCCAAGAGACCTGCATAAAGCTTCTTTATTTCTGATGAAGGAAATTTCTGAAAAGCTGATCCGTAACGACCAGGCTATCCATCCGCATACCTTGGCTTTAAACATGATTCAGACTACCGCTTCAAGAAAGATATTTTTTGATCTTGATATCGATTTCAGGATTGAAGACCATCAGCAGGCAATCGAAAAATTCAGATCGGATATTTCAGATTCCATCAATAGTGATTGTCTCACCTTTATCAAAACCAATGGCGGACTGCATTGTTTAATTAATTTGCAAAGGATTGAGAAAGAATACCAGAAAAGCTGGCATCAAAGAATATCTCAACTTACATGTACTGAGTATGAAGTGACGATGAACGGCGATAATGTTTTGCCAATTATCGGATGTATCCAGGGAATTGATTTTTCACCTCATTTATTAGATTGAATTATGTGCACACCAAATACAGAACTGAAGTTCTGCACCTGTATTGAAGGAGATATTGCAGAGATCAAGAATATTTACATCTGGACTCTCTACCGGTATTACGGCTCCCGGGAATCATTGATACGCGGAAAGGTGATGATGCCTGTAACTAATTTTCAAAACGGAATCTCGGCAGAAGACATAAGTTCAAAATTAAATGAAGGAAACATTTTCGATTTTGATTATATTCCTCAGGAGAGAGATACTCTTTCTATCCGTTTCAATGCTGAGAACAGAACTGAATATAAATATCTGTCATTAATATTCCGGAATGGAACCTGGCAACAAGGACAAAATTATCTTTTTACAAGCATTGAAAAAAATATTGCTAAAGGGGAAGTGAAAGTAATATATCAGGAAGAAAATGAGTTCCTTAAACACTGTGAAAATTTAAAAATTCAAAACGGAATTGAAATCCCAGAATCAGTTAAAGTCCGGTGCGCTAATTTAAAAAATGATTCCCGGGATCCCATTTATTTGGCCATAAAAAATTTCAAGGAATATAAAGTATTCTATCACCCGGATTTTATTAAATCTGTTACCGATCAGTATTTTAATGAATTTCCAGAGTCAGAAGATTTAAGTAGGTTCCAGTCTCTTCTAGACGAAGCACAGACCAAATTTTCTTTGAAAGAAAAAAAATTCGTTTCGGAAAAAACAGATTTTTCCTTTATTAATCAGTGCTTAGAAAAATCAGACAATAACGTTCAGTACGTATTTGTTGCGATTCATATAAAAGGTGAAGAATATATGATTATTAATGGAAGGTTTTACGCTAAACCGATTTTTTCGAAAGGTAAACGTAAAACATACTTCATCAGCAAAACGAAAAAAATAAATTATGAAATATTTAAACTTTCAAAAGATTATTAAATGACGATCCCATCCCTCAAAACCAAAAACCTCATCCTCCTCGAAGCCATCTCCGGCAGCCGGGCTTTCGGGCTGGCAACGGAAAATTCCGATACGGACATCCGGGGCGTGTATTATCTGCCGAAAGAAGACTTTTTCGGACTGAATTACGTGCCGCAGGTTTCTAATGAAACGAATGATATTACTTATTACGAGATCGGGAGGCTGGTAGAATTACTGCAGAAAAACAATCCGAACATTCTGGAAGTCCTGGCGAGTCCGGCAGACTGTATTCTCCAGAAACATCCGCTGATGGACCTGCTGAAACCGGAAGATTTCCTGTCGAAGCTCTGCAAAGATACATTTGCGGGGTATGCCGTTTCTCAGATTAAAAAAGCCAAAGGACTTAACAAAAAGATCCTGAATCCGATGGATAAGGAAAGAAAGTCGATTCTGGATTTCTGCTATGTTTTGCAGGATCAGGGTTCGGTTCCGCTTCAACAATGGCTAGGGGAATTTTCCTACAATGGGCAGCGCGGTCTCGCACAGGAAAAATGTGGACTGGCAAGCATCGAACATACGAAAGGGATGTTTGCGCTGTTTTATGATGAGTTGGGAAGCTTGGGATATAAAGGAATCATTCAGCACGAAGAAGCCAATCAGGTATCCGTTTCATCGGTTCCGAAAGGGGAAAAGCCGTTGGCTTACCTGTTCTGCAATCTGGACGCCTACTCCACCTACTGTAAAGATTACCGGGAATACTGGAAGTGGGTTTCGGAACGGAACGAAAACCGCTACAACGTGAATCAGAACCACGGACAAAATTACGACAGCAAAAATATGATGCACACGATCCGCCTGCTGCAGTCATGCGAACAGATCTTCAAAACCGGTTCCCTGAACATCAGGGTTGAAAACCGGGATGAACTGCTGGACATTAAAGCCGGAAACCGGCCATATGAAGCCGTGATGAAGAAAGCAGAAGACCTCATCCGCTCTATCGACTTCCATCATTCGGTTTCTCCCCTTCCTGAATTTCCGGATACGGCAAAAACCACGAAGCTATTGGTTGAGATAAGAGAGGAGCTGTATAAAAACAAATAAAGCTTCTTGCGAAGCTTTATTTTATTTTGATTAGCGTATTATTTTACAAGTCTGATCTCCGTTGCAGAAAATCCTTTTGGAGATTTTTCTTTTTCGAAAGATACTTTGTTTCCTTTTTTAATCTGGTCGATACAGTTGTTGTTGTGGAAGAAGATATTTTCTTTCGTTTTATCTTCGGTAATGAAACCATATCCTTTTTCGCTCAGGAACGTTACGATTCCTTTTTTCACGGTCTCTTCCGCTTCAATAGGAGCTGCTCCCAATTGGATGTTGTTGATATCGATTTCCTCCCTTTCAGCGTGGTCAGGAGGTGTGGAAGTAAGCTGCCCGTTGGCATCCACATACATAATCATATCGTCAAAGCTTTTGCCTTTGTCGTTGTTTTCTTTACGCTCTTCACGACGTAAAGCTTTTTCTTTTTGTTTTTGCTGTTTTTTCTTGAAATTTTCTTTTTTAGAGAAAGAATCTGCCATATATTGTACTAAATTTTATATTACGATTTAATTTTAACGTTCATGACAAAGATAATTGTCTCCCTGCTATTCTTCAATGCCAGGTCATGATCGCATACTATTAAAGGTTTTCTGAGTGCTTTTATTAATGTGAGTGCCTTTCCGAAAGGCAGATGTGAAACGGAAGTGAATAAATATTCTAAACGGTCACAGAAGTAAAGACAGAGATTTCTTTTAATAAGTAAACAAATGTACGAAAAAAAAACGTACCATGCAAGGGGTTGCGATTTCAAATCCCTGAAATTCAATTTATTTTAAGTTTTCAGAAAATCAAGCCATTCCTGCAGCAAATCTTTAATATCAGCCAGAGGAAAGGCATAAGGCAATTTGTCAATTCTGAAATCCGGATATTCTATATCGAGATCAACATGCTCCAGCACCGTCGATTCATAAATTGACCTGTTAGGATCATCTGTATTCAGAAATGTATTGACTTCCTGTAAAAGAAATTCTGTTCTGGTATGATCCAAGTAACATAAAAACTGTAAACTGTTATTTTGGTCCACAATACCGTCTCTGCGACGACAATTATCATATGATAGTTTTTGATCTCCAAATAAAAGGATGTATTTTAAAAAATATAAAATTGCGATGGATAAATTTTGCCCAGCGTTCTCAACTTTGTACAACGAAAAAGAGTCAGTTACATATTTTGGCTAAAGCCGATCATCACACTCTACAGCATAATCAGGCATCCTTCGACAGGCTCAGGATGACATTCCCGTTGTTATTAATATTCATTGGAATTACGTTATTTGACATTATAGTCCATATCTACCGCCACTTTCATAAAAAAACCACCGGAATCGGATCCCGGTGGTTTTAATATTATTGATAACAATGAATCTTATTCTTCAGAAGAAGCATTCTGATCTCCTGCCGGCTGATCACCTTCAGGTCTTCTTTCTCTTTCCTGTCTTCTATCTCCGTCATTTCTTCTTTCGCCATCATGCCTTCTTTCTCTGTCGCCTTCAGGCCTTCTTTGTCCTTCCGGTCTTCTCTGGCCTTCAGATCGGTTCGGTCTGTCAGAACGCTCAGGACGATCAGAACGTTCAGGTCTTCCCTGTCCTTCTGCTTTAGGAGGTCTTGGCAACAATACTTTTCTGGAAAGCTTCATTTTCTTACGGTCATCATAACCCATGAATTTCACTTCCACTTCATCGCCTTCTGCATAAGGTACTTTATCAAGACGCGACCATTCGATCTCAGAAATGTGAAGCAATCCTTCCGTTCCTTTCGCAATGGCTACGAAAGCACCGAAATCCATTACTTTTACCACTTTTCCTTTATATACTTCGCCTACCACCGGTACGAAAGTAATCTCGTTGATTTTTGCAATCGCCTCGTTGATCTTTTCTCTGCTAACCCCGGAAATTTCGATTCTTCCGATCTCGCCGATCTCTTCAATAGCAATAACGGTATCGGTATCTTTCTGCATCTGCTGAATGATTTTTCCACCAGGCCCGATTACGGCACCGATGAAATCTTTAGGGATTTCCATCATCACCATTTTCGGAGCGTGAGGTTTCACATCTTCTCTCGGCTGAGCAATTGTTTCAGTAATTTTATTCAGGATGTGGATTCTTCCGTCTTTAGCCTGTAAAAGGGCTTTCTCCATGATGTCCATGGAAAGTCCCTGGATTTTAATGTCCATCTGGCAGGCAGTGATCCCGTCTGCTGTTCCGGTTACTTTAAAGTCCATATCCCCTAAGTGATCTTCATCCCCAAGGATATCAGACAATACGGTGAATTTACCCGATTTTACGTCCGTTACCAATCCCATAGCAATTCCGGAAACCGGTTTTGCAATCTGGATACCTGCATCCATCAATGCTAAAGTTCCTGCACAAACGGTAGCCATCGAAGAAGAACCGTTGGATTCCAAAATATCGGAAACGATACGGATCGTGTATGGATTTTCTTCAGGAATCATGTTGGCCAAAGCTCTCTGGGCAAGATTTCCGTGTCCTACTTCTCTTCTGGAAGTTCCTCTCAAAGGTCTTGCTTCACCAGTGGAGAACGGAGGGAAATTATAGTGTAAGAAAAATCTCTCGTCGTAATTTACCATTACGCTGTCCACCATGTTGGCATCTTTAACGGAACCTAAAGTTACTGCAGTTAAAGACTGGGTTTCCCCTCTGGTAAAGATCGCGGAACCGTGGGCTCCAGGAAGATAGTCGATTTCACTCCAGATCGGTCTGATGGTTTCAGGATCACGACCGTCCAGACGGATTTTATCATTCAGGATCATGTTACGCATCGCCTCTTTTTCCACATCGTGGTAATATACTTTGGCGAAAGGCGTTACTCTTTCCAGCTCTTCAGGATTATCTACATACTGAGAAAGGAATTCGTCCAGAACAGCTTTGAATTTTTCTCCTCTTTCTTCTTTTCCTGACGGAGTTTTTGCTACTTCGTATACTTTATCATACGTTTCTTTCCACACTTTCTCACGGATGGCTTCATCGTGGTTTTCGTGGTTGTATTCTCTTTTCGGGAAAGATTTACCTACTTTTTCGGCAAGTCTCTCCTGTGCTTCCACCTGCTTCTTAATTTCTGCGTGAGCGAAAGTAATGGCTTCCAGCATTTCCTGCTCGGAAATTTCTTTCATCTCCCCTTCCACCATAACGATAGAATCTTTAGTTGCTCCAACCATGATATCAAGATCGGAATCTTTAAGATCGGCATAGTTCGGGTTAATGGAAAGCTCACCATTGATTCTTACTACTCTTACTTCAGACATCGGCCCGTTGAAAGGGATGTCGGTAATAGCGATTGCCGAAGATGCGGCAAGACCTGCCAAATCATCAGGAATCGACTGCCCGTCATAAGAGATCAATGAGATCATCACCTGCACTTCCGCGTGGAAATCTTCAGGGAATAACGGTCTCAATACACGGTCTACCAAACGCATCGTCAGGATTTCCTGATCAGAAGGACGCGCTTCTCTTCTAAAAAAGTTTCCGGGAATTTTACCTCCCGCATAGAACTTTTCTCTGTAATCTACCGTTAACGGCAAAAAATCTACGCCCGGATTGGCTTCTTTGTTGGCGACAACCGTTGCTAAAAGCATGGTTCCGCCCATTTTAACGACAACAGATCCGTCAGCCTGTTTTGCTAATTTCCCTGTTTCAATAGTGATTTCTCTGCCGTCTGCAAGAGTAATCAGCTCTGTAATTGCTTGAGGTACACTCATAAATTGTTTTGTGTTGCACTCCGTATTGAGTGCTTTTAATGATTATATTTCGTCTAAAATTCAGCTGCAAATTTACTGTAATTATTTGGAAAAAAGTAGCTGCAGCAATTAAAATCCACAGCGAAGAGGCTGATACCTTATCATTTTATTAAACTTTATGCCGATTACATTGGTGCACTGCCTGTTTTTATGCCTAAGATGTAAAACAACAGGTAACCCTAGATATTGCCAATAAAAAAAGCAACCTCTTCCGAAGTTGCTTTATTTTTAAATCTCTGTAGATTATTTTCTTAAACCTAATTCAGCAATAATTGCTCTATATCTTGCGATATCTTTGTTTTTAAGGTAATCTAGCAAACTTTTTCTCTTACCTACCAATTTCACCAAAGATCTTTCTGTGTTGAAATCGTGACGGTTAGCCTTTAAGTGCTGAGATAAGTGGTTGATTCTGAAAGTGAAAAGTGCAATTTGTCCTTCAGCACTTCCTGTGTCCTGTGCAGATTTTCCGTGTTTTGCGAAAATTTCCTGCTTTTTTTCTGTAGTTAAGTACATTCCAATATTGTTTAATGATTATTATGTAACGGGTGCAAAAGTACAACTTATTTTTGAAACTGCCAACATTATCGATTTCATTTATCAGCAATCATAGAGAAAAATGTTAAAAAATTCTTAAAAAAATTATGTGATGCAGACAAAAGGCAGTAATTTTGCATGGTAATTAGTGATGGGAAAAAAAATAACTTTTATTGTTCTTACAGGTCTTCTTTTTGCCGGTGCATCTCTGCTGAAAGCGCAGCAGTTATCCGGCGACAGGATCAGCAGGGTTTTGTACTTCAATCCTGTGGTGGAACCTGATATCGAGGAGATTAAAGAACCTACGAATACCGCTTTCTTCAGCGCTGTTTCCGATAATTTAAGCGAAAGAAAAAACAAAATGCTTAAAACGGAAACCCAGATTTCTTTCGACAGCATCGATCAGAAGACCATTGCAGATTATTGCTTGAATAATGATGCCGACTTTGCCGTGGTTCCCAAAGTAAAATACTTTAAAGTGGGATTAGGGAAATATGTATTTTCCAACCAGGTTGTGGTAAGCATGAAGCTTTTCGATGCGAAAGGCAATCTTGTTACGGAAACCGATTACGATACCTATAAGAAGAACATGCGTCTTTTGGGTTCTACTACCAATTCAGTAAAGATCGGTACCAATGGAGCGATCAAGGGAATGCTGAAACAGTTCAGGAAAATGAGAAGTTCCGCAGAAATCGGATTGTAGCCACAAATACTTTTCATCAATCCCATCAGGATCCGATCCACTACTCTTCTTCTATTTATTAAGCCACATTTATTCATTCATATTATCTTTTAAAGATATATTATGCATCTCATTGAATTTCATTAAATTAAATTCATAAAATAGTGAATAATTTAAAATATTTTTATTACTTTAGAGGTAAACAATTCATTAAAACTATCTCAATTGAAATTTCTTAAGCACCGGTATTTACTGCCGGTGCTTTTTAGATTTTTTCTATACGCAACTCTCGAATATATCAGATAAACAACATTTTACGTATACTATTTTTTTCATTTTATGGTGAATAATTTAA
This sequence comes from Chryseobacterium sp. SORGH_AS_0447, assembly GCF_030818695.1. Taxonomy (NCBI): domain Bacteria; kingdom Pseudomonadati; phylum Bacteroidota; class Flavobacteriia; order Flavobacteriales; family Weeksellaceae; genus Chryseobacterium; species Chryseobacterium sp. SORGH_AS_0447. The sequence goes on from NZ_JAUTAR010000001.1 coordinate 3,627,539, forward strand.
AAATTTCATGTATATTTAGTCACACTAAATCTAACCCTATGAAAAATAAGAACTTAAAGAAACTTACCCGGAAAGAACAGGGAAAAATTAACGGAGGAGCTCTTCAGAAATGCCGTGAACATTACGAATGCCCAGGCGGTTCGTGTTGTCAGAATGTCTGTGTCCTTTACAACTGTCCTGAAGTATAACTAAATCATTTAAAATACGACTATGAAAAATCTGAAAAAACTCACAAGAAAAGAACAGGAAAAAATCAACGGTGCCGCATCTGCCAGATGTACCAGTCATGGGCAGTGTTTCGGTGGATGGTGTTGCAATATGACATGCGTGCCTTATGCCTGCATCGAAGAATAAGTTTTATTCATCAATCTCAATTTCACAAGCATCCGCATCCGCATGCTTTTTTTTGAGCAGGTAAAAGTTTAATTAATCCTTAAATTTTCCACTTCACTCGTCAATTTTAAAAATTTGGGTTATTTTTGCATTACCCTAAAAAATGACGTTTTGAATTCTAAAGACGAACTTGTATTCAACCCCGCCGATATTGCCGAAACCCTCAGCGAACTTCACGCTGACGAGAGGCTTTTGGCGTTTCTGAAAGTTCCGAAAGAATACAAAGCAGAAGTTTTTTCGCACCTCGATCCCGATTTCCAGGAAGAAACCATCCGAAGCATCGGCAGCGATGAAGTTTCGGAAATCCTGAATGCCATGACTCCGGATGACCGGACGGCGCTCTTTGAAGATTTCCCGGACGAGCTTATTAAATATTCCATCAACCACCTCAACCCGCAGGAACGGAGGATTGCCCTGAAGCTTCTTGGCTACGATTCCGATTCCATTGCCCGTCTGATGACGCCCTACTACATCCAGATCCGTAAGGAATGGACCATCAAAAGATGCCTTCAGCAGATCAAAAAAGTAGGAAGTAAGGTTGAAACGATGAACTACCTGTATGTAGTGGATGAAAGAAATCGGCTGATTGATGATATTGCCTTGGGAAGTTTGTTGTTGGCAGAAGAAGATACGATGGTTGCTGAAATTACCGACAATCATTTTGTAGCGATTACTACTACGACTACAAAAGAAGACGCCGTACAATATTTTGAGAAGTATGACCGTGCTGCCCTTCCGATTATTACCGAAGCCGGAGTATTGGTAGGCATCGTAACGATTGACGATATTCTTGACCAGATCGAACAGCAGAATACCGAAGATATCCAGAAATTCGGGGGATTGGAAGCCCTTGATCTTCCCTATACCCAGACTTCTCTTATAGAAATGGTTAAAAAAAGAGGCATGTGGCTAATTATCCTCTTCTTTTCCGAAATGCTGACCGCCTCGGCAATGGGTTATTTTGAGGACGAAATTCAGAAAGCGGTGGTGTTGGCATTGTTTGTTCCGCTGATCATTTCCAGCGGCGGAAATTCCGGTTCCCAGGCGGCAACCCTTATTATCCGGGCGATGGCCCTCCAGGAGATCGGGCTGAAAGACTGGTGGTATGTGATGCGGAAAGAGATTTTCACCGGGCTGCTTCTTGGAGGAATTCTGGGAGTAATCGGCTTCCTGAGAATTATGATCTGGCATAAGGCCGGCTTTTTCAATTACGGAATGCACTGGGCCTATGTAGGACTGAGTGTCGGAGTTTCACTGGTGATGATCGTGCTTTGGGGTACCCTTTCCGGATCGATGGTTCCTTTTATCCTTAAAAAATTAAAACTCGATCCCGCTACTTCTTCTGCTCCATTTGTAGCCACTTTGGTGGATGTTACGGGGCTCATTATTTATTTTTCGGTAGCAGGGCTTTTCTTAACAGGCAAACTTTTGTAATTTTAGGCCACCTCTAAAATATCAACATGAAAATAGTTTCTTTGGTTCCTTCCATTACGGAGGCTTTATTTGATTTGGGTCTTACCGAAAATGAAGTCGTCGGAAGAACGAAGTTCTGCATCCACCCGGCAGAAAAAGTAAAAAACGTACCGGTAATCGGCGGAACGAAAAATATCAACATCAATAAAATCAGATCCTTACAGCCCGACCTTATCCTGGCCAACAAAGAAGAAAATGTAAAAGAGCAGGTGCAAGCTTTAATGGATGACTTTAAAGTAACCGTTACCAACGTTGAAAATATCGAAGACAATTATTACCTGTTGAAAAATCTCGGACAACTGCTTAGTAAGGAAGACCGCGCGCAATTATTCAACCTGAAAATTTATGATGTCCTCAACCAGGCAAAAACACAGTCAAAAATAAAAACGGCCTATCTGATCTGGAAAAATCCTTATATGACCATTGGTTCCGATACCTTCATTCATAAAATCCTGGCCGAAATCGGGTTTGAGAATATTTTTGGAAACCGAAAACGTTATCCCGAGATCACCACCGAAGACCTTGCCGGTGCTGATCTTATCATGCTGTCTTCCGAACCTTTTCCTTTCAAAGAGAAACATCTCGAAGAACTGCAAGCTTTTTATCCCAATAAAAAAATCATGATCGTGGACGGAGAAGCCTTTTCTTGGTACGGAACGCATATTGCGAAGTGCGGCGAGTATTTTAAAGAGCTAATCCAGGAAGTGAATTCTGAAGTACCTCAATAAAGGTTTGAAATTTTAAGCACAAAGATAGTAATGCTGATTATTAAGTTGAATGCTTTATAAGTTTACAAATTTTTGAAAATTAGAGATTCTCAGCTGTGTCGTGAATGGCTATTGTATTTGTCATTCCGGAGGAATCCGGACATCGTAAATTATGTATTATCATGAATGAAGATATGTGTAATGTATCTGAAAAGACAATAATGCATTTGATGATTTTCTTTAAAGTTAGGCTAAAGCCTTTTCTGAATGTCTGCATAAGCGGACTAAATGATCAACGACATGCTATCTGTGTACCTAATGCACTTTATATTTTAATATACACAATCATCCGTGAAAATTTGTGAAAATCTGTGGTTCAAAATCTCGCCCCTTCAGGGCTGAAATGATCTACGTTGCCGTTATTACACCGGCCTGCACCCGGTGCTATTGCTGTAACACCCTTTCAGGGCTTAAAATTATTCCGCAATTAAAACTCACTTTGAAAAGAGCGATAATATGCACTATTATCCTGAAAAATCTGTGGTCAAAAATCTTGTCCCCTTCAGGACAAAAATGATCTACATTGCCGTTATTTTACCGGGCTGCACCCGGTGCTATTGCTGCAACACCCTTTCAGGGCTTAAAATTATTCCGCAATTAAAACTGACTTTGAAAAGAGATGATATACGCTATTATGCTGAAAAATCTGTGGTCAAAAATCTTGCCCCTTTAGGGCTGAAATGATCTACGTTGCCGTTATTTCACCGGGCTGCACCGGTGCTATTGCTGTAACACCCTTTCAGGGCTTAAAATTATTCCGCAATTAAAACTGACTTTGAAAAGAGCGATAATATGCACTATTATCCTGAAAAATCTGTGGTCAAAAATATCGCCCCTTCAGGGCTGAAATGATCTACGTTGCCGTTATTAACCGGGCTGCACACGGTGCTATTGCTGTAACACCCTTTCAGGGCTTAAAATTATTCCGCAATTAAAACTGACTTTGAAAAGAGCGATAATATGCTTAATTATATGTGAAAATCTGTAAAATCAGTAGTTTAAATCTTTCTATTTCGAGGATAAAAAAGACTGTTGCTACAAAAAATATTTTTGATATTCTGTTTGTTGATTATTGGTAATACCTGATATACGTTAGCTGCATTCCCCTCCTTAGGGGTGGCGAAAATTCTGAAAGAATTTTGACGGGGTGGTCTGAGGATGTGAAATTTTTCTATATTTCGGGATGCCAAAACACCAGACCAATGCCCTAGCCCGGATAGAAACGGTTACCCCACAGCAGGCGGTGGCCTTCGCGGCTGCACGAGGAGTAAGAGTGGATAGCCGGAAACAGCTCCTTAGAAGTTTGAGGATTGGTGAGTTGGGGTATTTGTAAGAGGAAGGAAGAAGTTATAGGGTAAGAGAGTGAGAGTTAGAGTTAAAGTAAGAGTAAGAGGGAAAGGAAAAAGAAAAAGGGAGAGGAAGAAAAAAACTCCGGCTCAGTGGAGAGTCGGAGTTGATTTTATTGAAAAACAGTTGTTACAAAATTTTGGAAACTTCGTTGCAAAGCCATTCCAGCAATTCGCGGTCTTCATCCGTAAAAGGATCGACCGTATGGGAATCGATGTCAATCTGCCCGATGTTCTGTCCGTCTTTAAAAATCGGAACCACAATTTCCGCCTTTGTATCGATGGAGCAGCTCAGGTAGTTGCTTTCTTCGTTCACATCCGGAACCACAAACGTTTCATTGGAAACGGCTACCTGACCGCAAATTCCTTTTCCGTATGGGATAATTGTGTGGTCGGTAGGAGCACCCACATAAGGTCCCAGCTTCAATTCGTCCTTATCCCCATTTTTGAAATAGAAACCCGTCCAGTTGAAATAAGAGATTTCCTGATCCAACAGGTGGCAAACTTTTTCGAGCTTTTCTTCTGTATTATGTTTTGGACTTTCGAGTATTGAGGAAAGTCGTTTCTTTAATTCTGACATTGTACTATATTGTTTTTAAGAGAATTGTTTGAGCGAAAGTTCTTCTTTATAGCCGAACATCCCGCGTTCCTTTATCATTTCCGCAACCCCTTCCGGAAGCTGGGTCTCCCACCCCTTCATGTTGCAGCCTATTTTCTTTAAAATATCTCTTGAATAAATTTCCAGGTACTCCGGATTGTAGCTGGTAATGTCTACAATACGTTCGTTGTGCTTGAAATATTTATACAGTTCCTTTAGATTTTCTTCTACTTTTAACGTATCGGAATTCAACAGTTCATGGGTTTCCGGATCTTTGTAAGGATACAGATATACCCTTAGTCCGTTTCTGAAAAATTTACCGAAAGCCTCCAAAATCCCTCCTGAAAGGTTCTTGTAATACTTTTCGTCGAATACCATCAGCAAGTTGTTTACGCCCATAGCTACCCCGATATTTCCGCTGGTGTAAGAGGCAAAATAATCGATCAGCCTGTAATATTCCGAATAATTGGAAATAATTACGGTATATCCTAATTTGCCCAGGACGTCTACCCGATCCAGGAAATCCCTTTCGTCGATATCGCCGTCTGCCCTGAGGTTGGAAATCGTAATTTCGATCAGCACTTCGGTATTGTCGGGGCTGCATGCCGAATCTTTCAAGAACATGTCCATCCCGTTTTTCAGCATATCGATATTCACCTTGGTTACCGGACGGAAACTTCCTCTCACCGCAAAAATATTTTTCTTGTATAAAATATCTGCCGGCAGCATATTGTTCCCTTCTGAATTGAAGATTACGGCATCCGTCATGCCGTGCTTCACCAGCTGTAAAGACATCAGCCTATTGTCTACATATTCGAATGCGGGACCGCTGAAATCGATCATATCAATCTCAAGATTGTCCTTCGCCACTTCATCATAAAGGGATTCTACTAAATTCCGGGGATTGTCGTAATAATGGAACGCCCCGAAAATAAGGTTTACCCCAAGATTCCCTAATGTTTCCTGCTGCAGCGTCGCGTCGTTTTCCTTGAACTTGACGTGAATAACAATTTCGT